>CAMCYK010000010.1 GCA_945883695.1 Akkermansia muciniphila
GGGCGGGGATGCTTGGCGGTGGCGGTCGAGAGCGCGGGACGCACCCTCTCCGGATGCTTTGATTGGACGCTCGGGGCGGGAGGAGATTATGCTTTCGACAGCGCTGATGCTTGGCGATCGGCTTCCGCGGGCACCTGCCGGCTGAAGCCGGCGCTCCCCGAGCCGGCTTCCCCTCGACCTCCCCTACCTATGGACAACCTCGTCAACTCTCTCGAAGCCTTGGTTCCCGCGGAACTTTTGGAACGGCTGGGCCGCCATTTCGATGCCGACGCGGCGGCGGTCGGGAAGGCGGTGACGGTTCTGAGCGGCCTTGCCGTGGCCGAGCTGGCGCGGCGGGCGGCGACGCCGGACGGGGCGACGGCGACCTTGCTGGCGCTGCCGCAGAAGGACGAGCCGGGCCTGCTGGCGAGCCTGATGGCCGCGCTCAAGGGGAAGATCCCGAGCGAAACGCCGGCCGACCGGATGCAGGCGCTGTTCGGCGGCGGGATCCACTCGATGGTGGCCGCGCTCAGCCGCAGGCTGGGCTTCGACCTCGGCCCGCTGGCGGCGATGCTGACGCCGATGATCGGCCAGCACCTCGCGAAATCGGCGAAGAAAGAAAATCTCGATGCGGCCGGCTTCGCCAACCTTTTGCTCTACGGCAGCGAGGAGTTCCTGGCCGCGCCGGAGAACGCGGAGGCCGCGGCGATGATCCGCGAGACGCTGGCGATCGGCGGCCAGGCGGAGCTGCTGCTGGCCGGGTTCACCCCGGATGAGTTGGAGCGGATCCACACCGCGCCGATGGCGGCCTACGCGATCATTGCCAAGGCCTCGATCTCGGGGATCCGCAGCACGGTGGCGGAGATCAAGGCGGCCCACCAGACGGGGCTCGAGTTGCTGAAGAAGGCCGAGCCGACCTCCCTGCTGGGCGCGGTGTTCGGCGCCTGCCTGAGCTCGAGCGAGGCGGCGGAGTTGAAACAGGAGATCGCCGGCGACGGGGAGTTGATCGAGACGATCCGCGGCGCGACGGCGATCCTGAAACGGAAGGCGCCCGGCGAGTTGGAGGATTTCCGGAGGCTGGTGCTGGAAGTCGCCCAACGGGTCGCGGAAGCCGGCAAGGAAGGCGGTTTCCTCGGCATCGGCGGGGTGAAAGTGAGCGAGAAGGAGAAGGTGGCGATCGGGCAGATCACGGCGGCGCTGGAGTAAGGAGTGTCGACCGCAGGTCGACACTCCTTAAGGGTCGCCAAGTGCCGGCGGCTTGAAGGAGGCTTCGAGTCTGCAGGCCGTCTGAAGGAGCGGGACAAGATCACGGCGGCGCTGGAATAAGGAGTGTGGACGTTCCGTCCACACGGGGTGTCGACCGCAGGTCGACACTCCTTAGAGTGCCCGCAGCTCGAGGTAGGCCTCGATTTCTTCGGCGGGGTTGTGGGCGCGCATCAGCGACTCGCCGATCAGCACGGCATTCGCGCCGGCATCGAGGGCGCGCTGGACGTCTTCCACGGTGCGCAGGCCGGATTCGGAGACCAGGATGACGTCGTCGGCCACCTCGTCGGCGAGGATTTCGGTGGTCGCGAGGTCGATCTCGAAGGTCTTCAGGTTGCGGTTGTTGATGCCGATCAAATCCGCGCCGAGTTCGATCGCGCGATCCATTTCCGGCAGGTTGTGGACTTCCACCAGCACGTCGAGCTGGAGCTCTTTGGCCTCGAAATAGAGGCGTTTGAGCAAGTCGTCGTCGAGCGCGGCGACGATCAGCAGGATGGCGTCGGCGCCGGCGACGATGGCCTCGTGGATCTGGACCGGGTGGATGGTGAAGTCCTTGCGCAGCAGCGGCGCGTCGGAGAACTCGGAAATCTTGGTCAGGTAGCTGAGCGAGCCCTGGAAGTATTTCTCGTCGGTCAGGATCGACAGGCAGGTCGCGCCGCCGTCGAGGTAGCGCTTCGCCTGGCGGATCGGGTCGAAGTTCGGATCGATCAGCCCGACCGACGGCGAGGCCTTCTTGACCTCCGCGATCACGGCGAGCCGGTCCGGCCCGAGGTCGAGGGCGGCGCGGAAGCCGCGGAAATCGTTGCGTTGGAGGGCGGCGGCGCGCAGGTGGCCGGCGCGGGGCAGCAGCGCTTCCACTTCCAGGCGCTTGGTGGCGATGATTTCGGCAAGCTTGTCGGACATTCCGGAGGGAGGTGACGCCATGGGAGGGACGTTCCGCAAGGCGGAAAGGCATCGGGGACGGTGGAATAGGTCCTATATGACCGATAGGACCTATCGTGAGCCGCACCTCACCGCTCCGTCTCCACCCTCGCCGCGATCGCTTCAACCACCGCATCCGGCGAGAATTCTCCGGCGCTGAGTCCGATACGGGCGGCGCCGGCTAGGACGCCGTGGTCGAGCGCGCCGGCGTCGGCCACGGGAAAAGCGGGGAGGCCCAGCCGCCGGGAGGCATCCACGAGGGCGCGGACGGAGGCCTCCCCGGCCTCCCCCGCGATCAGGATGACCTCTGCCCAGCGGCTGAGCGCTTCCACGGACCGCTCGCGCTCCAAGGCCGCGGGCGAGGTCGTATCGAGGAAAACCATGCGGCAGTCCGGGTGCCGCTGGCGCAGCGCCTCGGCCACCACGCCCGCGCGGCGGCGGGAAATCCCGGTCTGGCAGACCATGCCGAATTTCGGCGCGAAGGGCAGCAGTGCCGCCTCGTCGGCGTCTTCCACCACCGCGGCGCCGGCGACTTCGCCGGCGATGACCGCGCTTTCGGCGTCGTCGTGGAAGCCGCAGACCAGCGGCCTGGCATGCTCCAGGGCGAGCAGGTTGAGCGCGGTCTGGGCGCGGCGGATGGCGGGCAGCGTGAGGTCGAGCAGCTCGTGGCCGCTTTCCTTCCAGCGGCGGCGGCAGGACTTCGGCAGACCGGTCAGCGGGATCACCACGGTGCGGGTCGGCGCGCGGAACTCGCCGGGCGAACCTTCCAAAGCGCCGCGCCGCCGGAATTGCTCGCACAGGGCGGCATCGGGCGCGAGCGGACCGAGCACCGTGACGGCCCCGCGTTTCAGCCGGGTTTCCAAGCGGGCCAACGCGGCGCGGGTTTCGGCACCCTGGCCCAGGGTCATCGCCCGGCGGAGCTGCGGGCGCAAAAGAACCGGAAAACCGGGATTCATAAGCTTTGTTCGGCAAAGTGATGGGGTATGGATCGAGGCGGAACGAAGGGAACAGCCTCACTTTGCAAAACAAAGCTAACGCGGCAAGCGCGAAATCGGGGAATCGCAGAAGCCGGGGAATCCGGTCACTCCCCGGGGGATCCGGCCGGGTCGGCCTCCGCCTTTCTCGCGGCTTTGACGATCTCTTCGAGCAGTTCGTCGCGGTCTGGGCCGGCGGGCAGGGTGCGCGCCCATTGTTCGGCGGCGGCGGGATCGTAGGGGGCGACGGTTCGCGCGTAGGATTCCACCGCGGCCTGCTTGCCGGGACCCTCGGCGGCGCCGCTGAGCCAGACGCCGGCGGCCTGGTAGTCGGTGCGGGTCCAGTGTTCCATCAGTTGCGGCACCTTGGTATCGAGCGATTCGGCGGGTACTTTGGTGGCCATCCATTCGATCCACTTGCCGGTGTCGGCGCCGGTCTGCCAGGGATGAATGCCATCGGTGAAGGCCTTCGCTTCGGCCTCGTCCAGGCCGGCCCCGTCGAACCACGCGGCAGCACTTTCGAAGCCGTCCTTCATGGCGCCTTGGCCGAGCGAGGTGATGGTGGAGTCTATTCGTCAGACATTAAGTTTCAAAATCGTCTTGAAGAGTGCGGCAAGCCAATGGTTATAAATCATTTGCGGGGCCTCAACGGCTGGCGAAGCCCGGGGCGGATCGCCGTCGCGAATTTACCGCGAACCCAGTGGGGCAGGGATCCGGCGGGTCACGGGGGAGTTTGACAGAGTTTCAGGCATTAAAATTCGCCTCCGGCCACGAGAAGGAACCGTCACCGGCGAATTCCAGCGTGACGGTCTCCAGTTCGGCCAGGCAACGGAAGCGGGTTTTCCTCAGATAGAAATCCCGGCTCACGTGATGATGACCGAAAATCCAGGCTTCCGGCCGGTGCAGGTCGAGCATCGCCTGCAGCAGCGTGGTGGTCGCGGACGACTGGTAACCGCGAATTTGCATCGGGCCTCCGGCGACGAACAGGCAGGCCGGGCCGTCGTGGGTGATCATCAGCCGCGGCCGCGCCTCGGCGTAGGCGTCGAAGGCATCGCGCATCCGCGGCGCATCCAGTTCCTCGTCCGGCCACCAGTCCCGGTCTTCCACCCGCCACGCGCGGTCGATGCTCCACGCGCCGGACACCCAGAACATCGCCCCGCCGCCGCCCCAATCGCCGAGGTAGCGCGGGTCCTTCCGGCAGATCGCCGGGTCGTCGTGGTTGCCGCGGATGAAGCGGAAGTCCTCGCGGTCGCTGACGTTCTGGCGGAAGTCGCCCGCCGAAACAAATCCCGCGCCCAGGTCGCCGACCTGCACCACCGGATGCCCCGGCCGCGCGAGCCGCGCCAGCTTGCCATGGGCGTCGCCTTGGAAAGTGACCGGCCCGCTTAAAGCGCGGGCCCATGCGGCAGGGTCGGGGGCACTCATCGGATGGGGAGAATGAGTGTTCGGCGGCGGGAGATCAACCGGGGAGGTTGGGGATGACGGGGAGGCAAGGGATCAGCCGGGGAGGTTGGGATGACGGGGAGGCAAGGGATCAGCCGGGGAAGTGGGGTCGGGACGGGCGAAGGTTCGATGTCCCAACGGGACTCCATCCCAAAGCCCGGGGTTGCGAGGCACGAGCTACCCCGGGGTGGTTCCGGATTTGAAAGCCTACCTCAACGAGGTTGCGGAGGGGATGGTGCCGCGACATCCCGGGGACCGCTCCTCCGCAACGCCCTTGGGGTAGGAATGCCAATGGCCGCAGCCCGGGGTAGCCCGCTTGGGCTCGCAACGCCGGGCTGGGTGATGTCGTCCCTTCGGGACATGGCCGCGCGGCCAAGCCTGATGAGAGCCATCTGACCGAGTCACCTCGCGGCCGGCAATGTCGCCTGGACCCTGCCAAGGGGACGGCTCTCGATGAGGAAAAGCCGCGATCGCAGGATTTCCTCGGGGGGCCAATCCGGTGCCGCCGCTGTCGGCAACGTGGATTGGAGCATGGCATTGAAGCTCCGCCACACCGAGCCGAAGGCCCGGCGGGCGTTCCCGGGACTTTGCAAGAGCAGGACCGCTTTCGTCTGGCTCTCGTTCACCAGAAACATCCAGGTTTGGAATTCCGTCCGATACGGGTCGCTCCAAGGTTCCCCCGCCCGATAGCCGGCGGCCGCTTCGGTCGGATCGGGAGTGATCAGGCGGAACCCCAGGGAGATGCCATGCGGGCTCCTCCGGATCGGCCACACCCGTGCGACGCCACCTCGCGGGAGCCGATGGATTCCGTGCCCGGCAACCGGAAAAGAACCGAGGGGTTCGATGCGGAACAGCACCCCGTCGATCGCCCAGTCCATGGCATCGAGGTCCGGCATAGCCCTGCCTTCTTGAATCGCGACCACGTTGTTGAGCTTCATGCCCCAGAGATACCCGGATACGGCGGGGTTGCCCGGCAGGCGGCTTTTCAAATGGGCGAGCAGGGATTGATGGCCGCTGTCGAAGCGGGAATCGTTGGTCCGCAGGATTCCGTCGGCCGCACTCCACCCGAAACGGTTCTCGCTGAAGTGACCGAGGCCCAGGCGGATGTCATGCCGTCCGCCGATGATCCGGGACACGGCGACAAACTCGTCATCCCGCAGCCCTTCGGCGATGAGGCGACCTTCCACGCGGCGATACTTCATCTCCCACTCGTCCATGTCGCGCCGGGCGGAGCTCCGGCCAACCGCGGGATCCTCCTTGGAGCCCGGAAGCCGGATGAGTTTCACGGGCACCACCGGCATTTTCCCGGGCCGGATCACCGCTCCTTGGCTGCGCAGTAAGGGAAGGCAAGCCGCGGTGACTCCGGCGAGCATCAAGCCCGCGAGCCAGCGCCGTCGTCCGGCCGCCACCCACCAGGCGAAGGAGAAGCCCGCCGCTCCCGCCACGCCGGACCAGGTCAGCTCGGATTGCCAATCGCTCCGCCACGCCGGTGCGAGGAAGCGGTGGAGTCCCGGCACCGCGGTCGGTGCCAGATAGAGAGCCGCGGGGATCGCGATCAGCGTCACCACCACGACCTTGACACTCCGGCCCCGTTGCAGCGCGAGGGTGAAGCCGGTGGCAAGCGCCGCGGTCACCCCCAGCAGCGGCACCAAGACCACCACGGCTCCCTGCACGGCCGAGCGCACTCCCAGGTGAAAGTACAGGCAGCGGAGCGCCGGCATCAGTGAGACGACGACGACGATGCCCAGCAGGATGCCCGAGATGCGGCGGAAAGCGCGCCGCTCGCCGCCGGGAAGGGTGCGGTGGAAGGCCCGGTCGTCGAAGGCCGAGCCATCGCGGATCAGAAGGAAGACCGCCGCGACCAGCAGGGAGAGCGAGACGCCGGTCATCGTGGCCGACTTCCGCCCGCCCTCTTCGTCCAGCCAGACGAAGATCCACGGGAAGGCCAGCAGGGTGAGCGCGATCAGGATGCGGGTGGCGGGGGAAAGCGGCATGATCTAACGGAGTTGGAATCGCCCGAGTGCGGGATCGAACACGAAAGCGGCGGGATCCCGTGCCATGAACCAGTCCACGACTTCGGCATGGCTCTTGAGTTCGGTCGGAACGACGAAGGCATCGCGAACCGGTTCCACCCACCAGACGGCGTGGTAGTTCGCATCGTCCTCCTGATTGCGGGTGATCGCTTCCTTCAGGCGGCGCGGCGCCTCGGCCTGTCCGCGGGCCAGCGCGAGTTCCAGGACGGGGTCGATGAAGATGCGCGGGATGCCATGCGGATTTGGCAAGCGGACCGCATCGCCGGCCAGCCACCGGTCGACTTCCCGCTCGAGGACCGGGCGCGGGACGAAGCCGGCCGCCAGCTGGCGGTAGCGCCTGGCCGTGGGCTCCAGCCGCAGGAAGGCGATCCATTCTTCTTCCGTGAGCACCTTGGCACCGGGGTCCTGGAAGAGGAGATCCTCGGTCAACCATCCCAAGCCATTGCGGGTGACCGCGGCGGCGTCGGACGTGGTGACCAGCGGCGGATCGATCGCGCGGACGGACTTGAGCGGATCGATGGAAGGCTGGCGCAGCCACTTCGACGGATAGAGGACCGGACCGGCGCTACGCCAATCGTAGTAGATCGTGTTCTCCTCCTCCAGTCGGAGAATCAGCAAGCGGTGCGCGGGCGACCATTCGACCTCCCGGATCCGATTCCCCGTCCGGATCATTTCGATGGGGTCCGAGGGGTCGAGCGAGCAGGAGATCCTCCGGCTGAACAAGCTTCTGCGCCGATCATCACCCGCGAGGCGTCCGCTTCGGATCTGCATGAACCGAAGTTCTCCGGTCGAGGGGTCCAGAAGGAACGCGAGGTCGCTGAAATGTGGGTTCGTTCCCGTTGCCGCGCGCTTTCCAAGCCAGAGGTTCGGGAAGGTCACGAGGAAGGCCACGGACAAGCCAGGTCCACCGCTGTCGTTGGGAATAATGTCGGAGATACGACGCACGCGCCAGCGGTGGTCGCCGTGAACCGCCGTGGCCCCGACGCGCAGCGGCAGGTCGGCGACCACCTGCCAGCGGTAGTTCGTTTCCTGGATCCGGGCGGAGATCTCAATAGGGGGATCCGGCGGAAAGGCGTCGTCGATCAGCGCTGCGCCGGGTTCGTCTTCGGGGTGGTAGGCATCGGGCAATTGAACGGCGGGGCCAAGGTGCTGCCTCAGGGCATGCTGGACGGGGTGGCTCTGGATCGAGCCCTCACGGCGGCCTTCCCATGGGGTGTGCCAGCGCAGGGCGTCCCGGCCGTTGACGCGGATCCGGGTGAACTCCCGGATCCGGACGATCGAGGCGTCTCCCGGTTCTGACGGAGGCGTGAGGTCGAGGCGTGTTGCGAAGCCATCGGCCGAATGAAAGGGCGTGTATTTCAATGAAACCAGCGCGGCCTTCACGGCGGCCTGCGACGTCCGCGGCCGGGTTCTCAGAACGAGCGCGCCTTGCAGGGCGAGGCAGATGCCGGTGGCAAAGACCGCGATCCGGAGCAGGCTGCCCGCCCTGCGGCGGAGCAGCCGCAGCGAAAGTTCGGAGAGGAATCCCGCCGTCGCCAGCGAGACGAGCAGGACCGGAGGCGTGAGCAGGTAATCGAGCGCGATCCAGCGGGGGCCGTCCGCGTTCAAGGGGTGGTTGCCGAACAGGCGGAGCACCAGCGCCCCGGCGAAGAACGCGACCCCCAGACCACTGAATGCGACGGGAGCGCTCCGCCAGAAGCCGACCAAGGGGAAGGCCGCCAGCACCGCCACTCCGGCGAAGAGGGCGGTTTGGGCGGTGCCCAGGAACAGGATGCGCGCGGATTGTTCCGCCCAAAGCAAGGTGCCGAGGTCGACGGCGGCGAAAGGGAGGGCGACCATCAGCAGCAGCGCCGAGAGCTTGGCGAAGAACTGCGGCCGCGGAGCGATCGGCCGGGTGGCGAGAAAGCGCTCCGGACGGGACGGCGAGTCCTGCCAGATGCTTCCGATGAGAACCAGCAACGCCAGCGAGCCCGTGGCCCACCCGACGATGCCCGCGACCGGCGGCGTCACCTCGTCCGACCAGCGGGTGCGCAAGCCGAGCGTGATCGCGTGGCAGCCCAGCAGCCACGGCAGCAGCGGCAGGGCGCGGCGGAATTCGGCGCGGAAGATGGCGGCGGTCATGGCTGCGGCTCGCGTTGCCCGCGGTACGACTTCGCCAGGGCGACGAAGATCTCGCGGAGGTTCATCGGGCGGACCTGGCGGCTGAGGACGCCGGGGAGGAGGGACTGGCAGTCGGCGATGCTACGGGATTCGTCGTAGTTGGAATCGGTGAAGCGGGCGGCGCGGCCCTTGAGCTGGAAATTCAGCCACTGCGGCGGCAGGGCGGCGGGGATGGGGATCTCGTTTTCAAGCACCAGCTCGACCGCGCGGAAGCGCGCCTGGATGGCCTCGACGTCGTCCTGCAGGTCGATGCGGCCGTTGTTGAGGATGGCGACGCGGTCGGCGAAGCTCTCGACTTCCTCGATGTCGTGCGAGGAGATCCAGACGGTCCAGCCTTCGGTCTCGGTGAGTTCCAGCAGGCCGGTGAGGAATTCGTCGCGGACCAGCGGGTCGAGGCCCGAGAAGGGTTCGTCCAGCACCACGAGTTGCGGCCGGTAGGCGAGGCTGGAGACCAGCGCGGCCTTCATCGCCTGGCCGCGGGACAGCGAGCGGAGCTTGGTCTTCAGCGGCAGGTCGAACTCGGCGAGCAGCTTCTTCTCGAAGTCGCGGTCCCAGTGCGTCCCATACATCGGGCGCACGTAGTCGAGCAGTTGCGGGACGGTCATCCAGCCGGGCATCTTCTGGTTTTCCGAGACGTAGCCGATGCGCTGCCAGTGCTCCGGCTTCAGCCCGCGCGGATCACACCCGAGGACCTCGATGCTGCCGGCGTCGCGCTCCAACAGGCTCATCGCGCACTTGATGGTCGTCGTCTTGCCGGCGCCGTTCGGGCCGAGGAAGGCGGTGACTTTTCCCGTGGGGACATCGAGGTCGACGCCATGGAGGGCGTCGGTGCCCCGGAAGCGTTTTTTCAGGCCGCGGATGGTGATCATGGGGTCTCAGGATTCGGGGTTCTGGAGGCGGCGGAGCAGGAGTTCGAGGTCATCGGCCGTGAGGTGGAGCGCGCGGGCCTCGTCGAGGAAGCGGCGGGCGGAGGGCTCCATCAGGGCGAGGCGCTGGTCGAGCGAGGGGAGTTGCGGGGCCTGGACGACCATCCCGATACCGGGCCGGCTGACGAGGAAGCCGAGGTCCTTGAGTTCCTGGACGACCTTGAAGGCGGTGGTGGGTGAAATCCGGAGCTCCTGGGCGAGGACGCGGACCGAGGGAAAGAGGTCGCCTTCCCGCAGCTCGCCGCTGGCGAGGGCGCGGTGCGCGGCGCGGACGATTTGGTCGGAGACCGGTTCGCCATCGCGGAGCTGGAACGAGAAGGGGAGCATCGCGGGGTGTGGGAGGTGTTACAGTGTGCATGTAACACTTACAAGGAAATTCCGGACAGGCCGTTTGGCGGGGAACCAGCAAGCCAGCAGATAAAGTCTGCCTGGGCTCCCGCCGATCCGCCCCGGAATTGGGGCGAATCGGTGGCGATCAGAATCGCTGAAAATCAATCGGTTACGGGTTAAAAGATTTGATTGAATGTCTGGCGATCAGTTTGGCGGGCGGAAGCCCTTTGGACTGCGTGCAGCCTGCTGCCGCTTTCGTCCGCCAGCCTGCTGGCGAGTCCCGACCCGACTCCACAGCAGGCTGTGGCAACTGAGCGGCAGCGGGCTGCACGCAGTCCAAGGACCGGCGCGACCGCCGGTCGTTTTCCTGCTTCGCACCTGGGGCCCGAAGACCCATGGTCCGCGGCGTGAGCCCGGCTTTGGAGACCCTGTTGCTGCCTTTTGAACGCGGGGAGATCGCGATCCCGCGGCGGGCGCTGTTGCTCGGGGCGGAAGTGCATCCGGCGTTCCGGGAATGGCCGCACGTCACCGGCTGGCAGCCTTTCAAGCCGCTGGCCGACGCCTGGGAAAAGGCCGGCCACCCGCGGAGCGACGCGCCGGCCGGGACCTGGCCGCTCGTCCTGCTACTGCCGGGGAAGTCGCGCGACGAGGCGCTGGCGGCCTTCGCGAAGGCTTATGATTTGTTGGAAAACGGCGGCACGCTGGTGGTGGCGATGGCGAACCTGGCCGGGGCGCAGCGTTTCGAGAAGGAACTGGAGCGCGCGGCCGGGAAGGTCGGCTCGCTGCAGAAGCACAAGTGCCGCGCCTTCCACGCGGTGAAGGACGGCGGTTGGGACGCGGCGCTGCTGGCGGAGTGGCGGCAGCTCGGCGAGCCGCGCGAGCTCGACGGCTTCACGGTGGAAGCCGGGATTTTCAGCGCGGACCACATCGATCCCGGCTCCGCGCTGCTGGCGGAGCACCTGCCGAAGAACCTGCGCGGCCGCGTGGCGGACCTCGGCGCGGGCTGGGGCTTCCTGGCGCGGGCGGCGCTGGAGAAGAATCCGGATTTGAAGGAGATCCACCTGTTCGAGGCCGATGCCCGCGCGCTCAACTGCGCGCGCAAGAATCTCACGGAGCCCTTGTTCCATTTCCACTGGCACGATGTCGCGACCGGCCTGCCGGACAAGTTCGAGAACGTCGTGATGAACCCACCCTTCCACAGCGGGCAATCGACGGATATCGGGCTGGGCCGCGCTTTCCTGAGATCGGCGGCGGGCTCGCTGCGGATGGGCGGCCGGATTTTCCTCGTGGCGAACCGCCAGCTCCCCTACGAGGCGGAGCTCGACGCGCTCGGGCTGGTCTGGCGCAAGCCGGTCGAGGACGCGACCTACAAGCTGCTGTTCGCGGAGAAGCGCTTGGACCGGCCGCTGCTTCGCCCCGGCTTCGAGGAACGAACCGCGGAGTCGCAGAGATCGCGGAGGTGAACGCGGAGGTTTTCCTCTGGCACTTGGAACTTCATCCTTGGAACTTCGGTCTATGAAACTCGTCAAACTCCTCGCCAACCTCGGCTACGGCTCGCGCAGCCAGGTGGAGCGCTTTCTCCGCCAGGGCGCGGTCACCGATGCCGACGGCAAGGTGCTTGGGTCGCGGGACTTCCCGCCACACGCGGCGATCCGCTTCAAGGGCGAGCCGCTCGACGCGCCGGGGCCGCTGACGCTGATGTTCCACAAGCCGGCCGGCTACACGTGCAGCACCGACGACCCGGGCGACACGATCTACGACCTGCTGCCGGCGCGTTTCGCCTTGCGCAACCCGCTGATGAGCCCGGTGGGACGGCTCGACAAGGACACCACGGGCTTGCTTTTGATGACCGACGACGGCCAGCTGCTACACCGGCTGATCAGTCCGAAGCATCATGTGCCGAAGACCTATCAGGTCACGCTCGACCGGCCGCTGGAAGGGCACGAGGGCGAGCTGTTCGGCGGCGGCACGCTGGTGCTGCGGGGCGAGGAAAAGCCGCTCCTGCCGGCGAAGCTGGAGGTGCTCGGCGGGCAGGAAGCGCGGCTGACGATCGAGGAAGGCCGCTACCATCAGATCCGCCGGATGTTCGCCGCGGCGGGCAATCACGTCGTCGCTTTGAAGCGGGTGGCGATTGGCGCGTTGGCGTTGCCGGGGGATCTGGAGGAAGGCGAGTGGCGGGTGCTGGCGGAGAAGGAGCTGGGCAAACTGCGGTCTTGAGTCGTCCCGGGTGGGCCGGTGGAGGGCAAGGATTCAAGGTGGGGGTGAGGGGGAAGACGGGATTGGGGTGCGGCGACGTGCCGTCGCCGCCGTGTTGACCACAGGTCCACACTCCTTATCGCCGGACGGCGGGCTCATCCGCCATCTCCCATCTCCCATCTCCCATCTCCCATCTCCCATCTCCCATCTCCCATCTCCCATCTCCCTACCAACCGGCGCGGTTGGTGCGCTTCACGAACTGCGCGGCTTCGGGGCAGTTGGGGGATTTCATGCCGGGGCCGTCCCACTCCATGCGGACGCCTTCGCCGACCCGCAGGGCGATGCAGCCGAGCAGGATGATCTCGGTGAGGTAACCGGCGATGTCGAAGTTGGAGTAAGCCGGGGTGCCGTTCTTCATCATGTCGAACCACTCCTGGTTGTGGCCCGGCGAGCGCGGGATGGTGACGGGCACGGCCTTGACCGCTTCGTGGTCATCACCCTTGGTGAAGGTCTTCTCGTCCTTGAGCTGGATGAAGAACTGCGAACCGTAGTCGTCGGGCGAGAACAGGATGCCCTTGTCGCCGATGATCAGGCAGCCGCTGTCGGGCAGTTTGCCGTTCATCGCGACCACGTCCTTGACGATGTTCGGGTAGGGGCGCAGCGGCTTGAACTCGTTGTTGGGCGCGCCGTCGTACCACCAGAACTTGAGCGGCGGCAGGCCGTCGCGCTCGGGGAATTCGAAGCGGATGCGCGAGGTCAGCGGGTAGCTTTCGCTGTAGCTGCGGGAAGCCATCTCGCACTCGACCACGGTCGGGTAGCCGAGCTTGAGGGCGCGGAACGGCATGTTGACGGTGTGGCAGGCCATGTCGCCGAGGGCGCCGGTGCCGAACTCGGTCCAGCCGCGCCAGGCGAAGTCGTGGTAGGCGCCTTCCGCGAAGGGCCGCTGGGCGGCGGGCCCGAGCCAGAGGTCCCAGTTGAGGTGGGCGGGCACCGGATTCTCCGCGGCCGGGCGGTCCATGCCCTGTTTCCACACCGGACGATTGCTCCAGACGTGGAGTTCCAGCGGCTTGCCGATCACGCCGGCCTCGATCACCTCGACCGCGCGCCGCAGGCCGTCGGCGGCGCTGCCCTGGTTGCCCATCTGGGTGGCCAGCTTCTTTTCCGCGGCGATCCGTTTCAGCTCGCGCGCCTCGAAGACCGTCTGGGTGAGCGGCTTCTGGCAGTAGATGTGCTTGCCCATGCCCATCGCCATCATGGCGGCGTGGCCGTGCATGTGGTCGGGGCCGGAAATGGTCACCGCGTCGATCGAGTCCTTCATTTCCTCCAGCATCTTCCGGTAGTCGGCGAATTTCTTCGCCTCCGGAAACTGGCCGGCCTTCTTGTCGAGGAAGCGGGTGTCGACATCGCAGAGGCCGACGATGGTGCCGCCGCACTTCGCCGCGTCGTTCACGTCGCTGTCGCCTTTCCCGCCGACGCCGATGCAGGCGATGTTGAGGCGGCTGTTGAGGTTCTGGCCGCGCACGATGGCGGGGAAGCCGAGGAAAAGACCGCCGGCGCCGAGGCCGGTCTGTTGGAGGAATTTGCGGCGGTGGAGCGAGGACATGGGATTGGGTATTATTGAAGTGGAGAGCTGGAAGCGAGCCGGAAGCTTGCCGGCAACCGGCAGGATACCCGCTTCTCCGGGGGGCTCTTTCTTGGATTCGATCCCTTCCGCTTCCGGAAGTAGCGGCGGGCGGTCATTTGGCATCTCCTTCGGCGGCGTCGTCTTCTTCGCCCTCCATCATCTTCTCCGCCATTTTCATGCCCATCAGCTGCATTTCCTTCATTTGATTGCGGTATTCGCGGAAGGATTCCAGCTGGGCCGGGTCGAGGATGGTGCCGGCTTCCTTCATGAGCGCCTCGTTTTCGAGCGCCCAGCGTTGCTCGAAATGCTGAAGGGGGTCGGCGGTTTGGGCGAAGGCGCCGGGACCGGTGGAATCCGGGGTGTTGGCGGTGGTCCGGGCCTGGTACATCGCTTCCACCAGCCGCTCCTCGGTGGCGGTGTCGAGCGGGGTCTCCAGGGCGGCGAAGGCCGCGCGGACGCCATCGAGCTGCTGGCGCTCCGGCAGCCGGTCCTGATAGGCGGTGAAGCGGGCGTGGTCCTCGTCGTTGTTGAGGAAAGCCTTGATCGCCTCCTCGCTCTCCCGCTTGCGTTCTTCGAATTCCGCGCCCAGTGCCAGGCGTTCTTCCGGGGTGGCGCTCATCATTTTCATGCCGAGCTCCTGCTGGTCGGCGATCCCCTTGCCGAGCAGGGTCTTGAAATATTCCTGCTCCTCGCCGGTGAGTCCGAGGCTTTGGACGAAATCCCCGTACATCATCCCGACCGCCATTTTCACGCCCTGGTTCATCATCGCCTTGCTGGCGGGATTCTCCCACATCTTGCGGACGGTTTTGCCGAGCGACTCGTCCATTTCCTGGTCGGCCGCCGGCGCGGTCCGGCCCGCGGGCGGGGCGGGGCGGTCGGCCGCCTTCGCCCGGGCCGGCCGGGCCGTTCCGGCGTCCGTTCCGGAGGCTTCGCGGGCCTTTCCGGATTTCCCGGGGGCGGGCGACCGGGCGGCAGCGGGGCCAGTGACGTCTGCCAAGCTCCGGCGCAGGGACGCGATCCGGGTTTCCTGGATCGCGAAGGTGATCGCGACGGCCGCAGCGACGAGACCGGAGGTCGGGAGGGTTTTCATGGCAGCATGCTGAAGGAGCGGAGAGCGGGAGACGACTAGAATCTCCTGGCTTTCCAGCAGGCGGTTCCCGCGCTATCCAATTCAGTCGCACCCGGACCTTTCCGCAACACCGACCATGAAATCCCTGCCGCTCCCGGGTTTGTCCCTCCTTCGGCTCTGCACCGCGGTCCTCGCGATGGGGATTCTTCTCTCACCGGCTCGCGCCGACGAGAAGGTCCATGGCTGGCAGACGGTCGAGGTCGGAGGCCGCGAGTATCTGTCGGTCGAACAGATCGGCCGGTTTTACGGACTGGACCGCCTTCGCCGCGAAGGGGAGAAGGTCGTCCTCGAAAACCCCAAAGTCGTCGTGAAGATGGAGGTCGGATCGCCGGTGTGCCTGATGAACGGCCTGAAGTTCATCTTTGAAGCGCCGGTGACCGAGGCGGATGAGCGGGTGCTGGTGTCGCGGGCCGATCTCGTAAAGATCCTGGATCCGGTGTTGAGGCCGAAAATGATCGAGAAAACAGGCCCCGTCGGGACCGTGATCCTCGATCCCGCCCACGGCGGCGGGGACCGCGGGGCCGCCAGTGAACTCGGCAATGCGGCGGACTATGCGCTCAAGATCGCCAAGCTGGCGGAGAAGGAGTTCAGGGACAAAGGCTTCGAGGTGGTGCTGACCCGGACGGAAGATGTCGAGGTCTCGCCGGAGAAGCGCCTGGAGCTGGCGAACGCGGTGAAGGACGGGGCCGTGTTCGTCGGGATCACCTTCGGTAATCCTGAGGACGACGAGCCGGGAATTGGCACCGCTCCATTGGAGGTATACGAGATTCCGGTCGCGGATGAGGAGCCGGTGCCCGCGAATTTCGACCGGGCCAGCCTGGCCCTGGCCAGCGCGATCCACGGCACGCTCCTAGGGCGGCGCGGCAAGCATTCAACCGACCGCGGAATCAAGCCCGCCCATCGCCCGGACTTTGCCATGCTGGCGCATCCGGCGGTGTTCCTGGATGCAGGTAGTCTGGGCGACCCCGCTGAAAGCCGCCTGATTGACAACGATGCATATCAGAAGGCGGTCGCGAGCGCGATCTGCCTGGGGGTCTTGAAGTATCGGAACGCGGTTGAAAAATAGCCGTCCGGCGGGCAAGGCCCGATGGCCGGGAAGCAAGCCGCCGCCACCCGGCGGTCGCGGCCGCGGGGGGTGCGAGTGGAGTGTCGCCTTGCAGGCGACATGACGATGGTCAGGCGGCATTCCGCCGCCTTGACCTCGGATGGTGCCGACGGGCGGCAGACTGCCTGGCATGGGGAGTGCCCCCGTGTAGAAATGCGCGTCCTGACACCGCGGGGTTTCGAGTGGAGTGTCGCCTTGCAGGCGACATGACGATGGTCAGGCGGCATCCTGCCGCCTGGACCTCGGATGGTGCCGACGGGCGGGCAGACTGCCTGGCATGGGGAGTGCCCCCGTGTAGAAACGCGCGTCCTGACACCGCGGGGTTTCGAGTGGAGTGTCGCCTTGCAGGCGACATGACGATGGTCAGGCGGCATTCTGCCGCCTGGACCTTGGATGCTGCCGACAGGCGGCAGACCGCCGCCGGGATCTGACCCGCAGGGCCGCCGGATCACGGCGTGCGGGCGAGTCCGGTCGAGCCGTTCTCAGACCGATCTCGCCTGGCGAAGCGGCTTGAGCCGGAGCACCGTCGGCTCGTTGCAATAAGGGCAGCGGAACCTTCCTTTCAGCAGGATGGAAAGGGCGACCCGGAGCCGGTAGCTGCCAAGGAGGCGCTTGGCGTTCCGGTTTCTGGAGCAGCCCTTGCGGCCCAGCGGTGGCATCATGCACAGCGGGCATTTCGCACTGGCCGAGAAGATCCATTGGACCAAGGTGACGAGCCCGCTGAGCCCGAGGACGCCCAGGCCGCCGACGACCCATCGGGGATCCTGCCGCAGGATGGAACCGATCGGCAGGACCACCGCGACCGGGATCAGCAAGCGCTTGAAGCACAGAAGGAAAGCGGCGATCCGCAGGTTCCAGATGGTGAAGGCGTGTCTCGGATGATGCATGGCTTTCCACAAAGTTGACGGCCTTGTGAGGGAGGTAGTTACAAGAGGACTCCGGGAGCTTCCGGAGTTAAGGCAAAGGGATCAAATAAAATTACATGAAAAATTTATCATGGCAGATGATGGGAAGTGGGCAGGGGTGGCAGGGCAAGGGGGATTTCGCGCGGATCGTTGAAAGACGCAACCCATCAAACAGGTTTGAATCCGGATCGACACGGTTGCCCGTTTTTTCCCGATGAAAGGCCTCGTCATTCTCTGTTCGGCCGCCGCCTTGCACGCGGCGGATGTCGGTTGGCCCGTCTATCTGGGCGACGCGTCGAGCAGCCAGTATTCGGCGCTGGCGCAGATCACAGCGGAGAACGTGGGCGATTTGAAACCCGTTTGGAGTTTCGCGTCGGGCGGGGTGGACGGCCAGAACCGTTCGCAGATCCAATGCAACCCGCTGGTAATCGGTGGCACGCTCTACGGGACCTCGCCGGATTTCCAGCTGTTCGCGGTGGATGCTGCCACGGGGGTGGAGCAGTGGCGCTTCGATCCGGCGAAAGAAGGCCTGCCGAAGGGCGGGGTGAACCGCGGGCTGGTGCACTGGGGAACCGGGGACGACGCGCGGATTTTCTACGCGAACGACCATTTCCTGCACGCGATCGACCCGCGCACCGGCAAGCGGATCGGATCCTTCGGCAAGCAGGGGAGCGTCGATCTGAAAGAGGGCCTGGGCCGTGACACGCGCGGGCTTCACGTCGGGGCGAATACTCCCGGGGTGATTCACGGCGAGCTGCTGATCATGGGCATGCGGCTGGGTGAAGGACCGGCCCCGGCCGCGCCGGGGGCGATCCGCGCCTACCATGTCCGGACCGGCGAACTGGTCTGGCGCTTCAATACCATCCCGCAGCCGGGCGAGCCCGGTCATGAAACCTGGCCGCCGGAAGCCTACCAGTCGGTCGGCGGGGCGAACGTGTGGGCCGGCTTCGCGCTCGACGAGGCCCGCGGGCTGGTCTTTTGCCCGACCGGCTCGGCGGCTTTCGATTTCTGGGGCGGCGACCGCACCGGGCAGAATCTCTACGCGAACTGCCTGATCGCGCTCGATGCCAAGACCGGCAAGCGGGTCTGGCATTTCCAGTTCGTCCACCACGACCTGTGGGACCGCGACCTGCCGGCCCCGCCGAATCTGGTAACCGTGACGCAGGGCGGAAAGAAGATCGACGCGGTGGCGCAGGTGACGAAGTCGGGCCACGTCTTCGTGTTCGAGCGGGAGACCGGCAAGCCCTTGTTCCCGATCGAGGAGAAGCCGGTGCCGCCGTCCGATCTGCCGGGCGAGTCCGCCTGGACGACCCAGCCGTTCCCGCTGAAGCCGGCGCCCTTCGCGCGGCAGGTGTTCTCGCGGGACCTGATCACCGACATCTCGCCGGAGGCCCACCGGAGCGTTTTGGAGCGCTACAACCAGGTGCGGCCGCACGTCCCCTTCGACCCGCCGAGCGAGCGGGGGACGATCGTGTTTCCCGGCTTCGACGGCGGCGCGGAGTGGGGCGGCGCGGCGGCGGATCCCGACGGCGTGCTTTACGTCAATGCCAACGAGATGCCGTGGATCCTGACCATGGTGCCGACCCGGGCGGAAGGCGCGGCGGGCGGCGCGGCGATCTACGCCCAGCTCTGCGCGGCCTGCCACGGGGTCGATCGCAAGGGCAACGTGGCGCAGAACGTGCCGGATCTTTCCAACGCGGCGGAGCGCCTCAAGAAGCCGGACGTGGTGGCGATGCTCGGGGCCGGCAAGGGCGTGATGCCGTCGTTCGCTTTTCTAACAGAAGTGCAGCGGCGGAAGGTGACCGACCATCTGTTCGGCGAGGCCGCCGCCGATCCCGCCGGCAAGGTGGAGCCCGCCGGCGAGGGCGGCTTCGGGGCGATCCCCTACACGACGACCGGCTACAACCGCTGGCTCGATCCGAATGGCTATCCGGCGGTGAAGCCACCGTGGGGGACCTTGCACGCGATCGATCTCAACAGCGGCGAGTATCGCTGGAGCGTGCCGCTCGGCGAGTATCCGGAGCTGAGCGCGCGGGGGATTCCCAAGACCGGCACCGAGAACTACGGCGGGCCGGTGGTGACCGCCGGCGGGCTGGTCTTCATCGCGGCCAGCCGCGACGAGCACCTGCGCGCCTTCGACCGCAAGACCGGCAAGGAGCTGTGGAAGGCCAAGCTGCCGGCGGCCGGCTACGCGACGCCGGCGGTGTATTCCGTGAACGGCCGGCAATTCGTTGTCATCGCCTGCGGCGGCGGGAAGATCGGGACGAAGAGCGGGGACGCGTACGTGGCGTTCGCGTTGCCGGAGTGAGGGGGCATCAAGCTTCCTCCGGTCCGGCCAGCGCTGGATCCGCATGCTTCTTCTTCACGAGCCTTGAAAGGGTGACCGCGAAGAGGGTCATCAGGATCGCGCAGAAGATCACCGAGGCGACGAACTTCTCCATGCTCGGCTTGTTGAGGTTGAAATAGGCGAGCTGGCCGATGTTCAGGATGACGATGCCGCGCAGCATCCACTCCACGTTCATTCGCTGCAGGATGTAGGTGCCGAAGGGTGCCATGAAGAGGACCACCGGATAGGCGCAGAGCCAGGTGCGGAACTGGTCGGGAGCCAGGCCTGCATCGACGAAGTGACGGTAGGCGTAGCCGAGCACGCTGATCGAGGCCATGAGCATGATGCTCATGTGGGTGGCGATCTTTTCGTTCATCGTGAAGCGGGTCACGAGGAGGGTGTAGAGGATGATGTCCGCGCCGGTGCCGAAGAGGCTGGCGCACATGCCGCCGAGGATGAGGATCACCAGCAGCATCATGTGGTCGCCCGGGCCCCTGGCGGTCAGCGACGGCAGGTCGCCGCGGTGTTTGCTGTAGAAGTAGGCGATGGCGAAGGTGGTGATCAGGCTCAGGAACAGCGCCTGGATGATGAAGACCGGGATGTTCTGGAGGAGCAGCATGCCGAGGACGAAGCCGGCGAAGCAGACAGGAATGAACCAGAGGAGCGGCTTGTAGGTGCGCAGCGTGTTCGCCTTGTTCGTGAGGACGAAGATGCTCGCGCTGGTCATCCCGATGCTCTGGATCATCAGGCTGAAATCCCGGGCCAGGACGCGGTCGACATTGAAGAAGACGCTGAGCACCGGGAAGGCGACCGCGCCGCCGCCTTCCGGCGTGAGGCCGGCGACGAAGGCCCCGAGCACCATGATGGCGGGGTAGTGCCAGTGGGAGCCGAGGAAGGCGAGGTCGCTGAAGTTGGCGAAAAGAAAGACCCAGACGACGAGGGCGCTCACAAACCAAGTGGTGAAGATCCGGCTTTGAAACATGGCGTCGCGCGGACTTTGCCTCACTCGCGGCTACGTGCCAGCGGGATTTGGGGGAATTGGGGGCCTGTCGGGAGGCCCGGCTCACGACAGGAGTGTCGTGGCTCCTTAATGGCGTGCGGCTTTTTCGCGCCGTTTGTCTTTCAGCACCCGGTAGCCGGTCAGCTGGCGCTTCTCCTCGTCCCACAGGCGGAAGTTCAGCGACTTGATACTGCCGCGGACCGTCAGTGGCTCGACCTGCTGGAACATCGGCTCCGACTCGTGGGCCCGCTCGAGCTGGTAATTCGGGATACGCGGGCTGAGGTGGTGGATGTGGTGGTAGCCGATGTTGCCGGAGAACCACTGGAGGATCTTCGGCAGTTTGTAAAACGAGCTGCCGGCGAGGGCGGCGCGGGCGAAATCCCAGTCTTCCTTCCGCTCCCAACTGACGTCTTCGAACTGGTGCTGGACGTAGAACAACCAGACGCCGGCGACGCTGGCCACCGCAGTGACCATCAGCTGGATCAGCAGGTAGTTCATGGTGCCGAACACGAGGCTCAGGCCGACGGCCATCAACACGATGCAAAGGTTCGTGACGTGCACCCAGCGCCGCACGCTGCGGTTGGCCTCCTTCACCGGGATGCGGTTGACCACCAGGAACAGCGTCAGCGGGGCGAAGCCGAAGAGGATGACGGGATTGCGGAAGAAGCGGTAGGAGAAGCGCTTCCAGCGGGAGGATTCGAGGTATTCCTGGACAGTCAGCGTCCAGACGTCGCCGATCCCGCGGCGGTCGAGGTCGCCGGCGGCGGAGTGGTGGACGGTGTGCTCCATCCGCCACTGGTGGAAGGGCGTGATGGCCAGCAGGCCGGTCAGGAAGCCGGTGATCTCGTTGGCTCGCTTCGATTTGAAAAAGGAGCCGTGGGTGCAGTCGTGGAAAATCACGAAAATCCGGATCAGAAAGGCCCCGGCCAGCACGGCGAGCGGGACCACCAGCCACCAGGAGACTTCCAGCGCGAAAAACATCGCGACCCAGAGCAAGGCGTAGGGAATCAGGGTGTTCGCGAGCTGCCAGGCGCTCTTGCGTTTCGAGGGCTGCTGATACTTGCGGACGACTTCCTTCCAGCCGGTGGTGACCGGCGGGACCTTGCTGCCATCGACCGGCCCTGTTTCATGCCCGTTCTCCATGGCGGGCGGGACATTGAGGCCGCTGCGGCCGCGGGCAACCGGAATTTTGCGGCGGACGGGAGAATGACGCGGATGGCCCGCTTGCAACTGCAGATCAACCGCGGATCAGCGCCGACCGCGCGTCGGCCTCACCTTCATTCGCGTTCATCCGCGGTTCGGTTCTCCTTCACTCCACGCTCGGCCACGCGGGTGCGGATCCATTTCTCAAGGCCGACGGCTCCGAAGGCGACCAGGCCGACGGCGAAGATGAGCAGCCACGAATCGAAGCGGAGCGGCGCGCTGTGGAAAAGGCAATAAAAACGCCATGCATTCAGTCGTAGACAAGGGTCGCTGGATCTGCTTTGCTTCCTTTCAAGCTCAGACTTCCTCTGATGAAAACCAACGAATTGAAGGAACTCGCAGCTCTTGAAAAGGTCACCCTCCCGACCGCTGCCATGCCGGGGCGGATGGGCAGCCTCGGGCGGTCGATGAAGCGGCCGCCGCGGCGGATTCTGGGCCAGTTCGGCGGGGAGCACGCCGGCGGCCAGGCCTACCACGTGATGAGCCGCACCGCCGGCGGCGCGAAGCTGTTCGGCGACACCGAGAAGGAGGCCTTCCTCCGGCTGATGTGGCGGATGGCGAAATTCTCCGGCGTGGAAATCCTCACCTACGCGGTGATGGCCAACCACTTCCATATCCTGGTGAAAGTTCCGGAGCGGGCGAAGTTCCTGAAACGCTTCGAAGGCGAGGGCGGCGAGGCGAGGCTGCTGGAACACCTGACCCTGCTCTACTCGAGAGCCTTCATCGCGGGAGTGAAAGCGGAACTCGCCCGGGTCCGGGAGGCCGGGCGGGAGAGCGAGGCGGAGGCCATTCTCGACACCTTCCGCAAGCGCTTCTGCGACTTGTCGATCTTCGTCAAAGAGCTCAAGGAACGCTTCAGCCGTTGGTTCAACAAGCACCACGAGCGGCGCGGGACCTTGTGGATGGAACGCTTCAAGAGCGTGCTGGTGGAGGACGGCGAGGCGCTGCGGACGATGGCGCTCTACATCGATCTGAATCCGCTGCGCGCCGGGCTGGTGGAGGACCCGAAGGACTACCGCTGGACCGGCTACGGCCAGGCCACGGGCGGCAGCAAGCGGGCGCGGCGGGGGCTGTGCAAGGTGATGGAAGCGCCGCTGGACTCGTGGGAGGAGCGGCGGGGTGCGGGCACGCCGGCGGAGGCGTATCGCTGCTGGTTGTTCGGGGAAGGGCTGGAGGCGGGGCGGGCGGAAGAAAATGCCGGGGGAGATGCGGCGGGGGTGGACGCAGGGGTGGAGCGGAGCGGCTTGGAAGCTACGGGCGGACTAAAGTTTGACCGCGGAATTGAGAATGAAGTCGCGGTCCATCTCCGCGTTGCTCCGGTTGCGGTCCCGGTCACGCCCCGGTCGAGGACGGGCTTTTCGAAGGAACGGGTGGAGGCGGTGCTGCGGAGCGGCGGGAAGCTGTCGCGGGCGGAGTTGCTGCTCTGCCGGGTGCGCTGGTTCAGCGACGGGGTGGCGATCGGCAGCAAGGGCTTCGTGGAAGGGGTGTTCACGAAGTGCCGGGGACACTTCGGGGCGAAGCGCAAGGACGGCGCGCGGAAGCTGCGGGAGGACGCGGCGGGCGGTCTGCACGCCTTGAGAAACCTTCAGCTAAGGTCCGTCGACCCCTGACTTGGCTTGGCGGTGCCTGAACTCCCGGAAAACGAGAACAGAGGCAGAATTGCCGCCCCGGGGAGCCGACCGGATTATCCCGACTTCCCTCGGGCAGTCCATGTTCGCGATGACGAGTTTGATCTCAGCGGTCCTCACTCGCCCTTCACCGCAAGAACGTACGAAAGCACCGCCTTTTCATCCTCGGGTGCCAACCCGGCGTGGCGAATCATTTTGGGCATGGCGTCTTCCCATTCATCGACGTCGACCTGCTGGGGCAGCATGTAATTGTGGCACTCGCCGCACTTCAGCATGTACGTGACGTGACCGTGCTGGAGGGTGGCCAAGGGCGTGCCGCTCCTGGCCGCCATCGCCGCGTTGGGGTTGGGCACTTCGGAAATTCCGCCTTCCGCCGGCTCGGCCCCGGTCTGGATGTTCCCGTCCGCGGGGATCCCGCTTCCGCCGCAGCCGGCAAGGATCGCAGCAAGGCCAAAAACGCCGATCAGGTTTCGCATGGCGGAAGCTAGGAGAGCCGGGCTGAGCGTGAAAAGATCCAAGTTTCGGCCGCGCTCCGAGAACCCCGGGACGGGATCGTCCGGGTCGTACCCCATCCGTTCCGGCCCGGCTTCCGGGCGAGTGCCTCGAAGGCGCACTTTCCTTCACTTATAGTGATAAAAACGTAAGAATTGAAGTTTAATATCAAAAGTTCTTTAGAATCCGTGTGAATCTTCGTAAGACCATTCCATGCTTCCTTTGAAGGCGGGATTGGTCCTGCGATGCTTGTTCGGAATTGCCATGATCCTCGCGGTGCCGCCGGCCTTGGCCGGCAGCGGTCACCACCGGGTGCAGGACATTCCCTTGAAGGCCGGCTGGAACGCGGTTTTTCTCGAAGTCGAGCCTTCCGATCCGGCACCGGCGAAAGTCTTCGCGGGCTTGCCGGTGGACAAGGTGGCCACGCTGTTCCAGAGCCCGGTTACCAATCAATTCGTCACCGACCCGGGGGTCGAACTGTTCAAGGGACAGGGCTGGGGCGTCTGGTACGCGCCTGGCACCCCGGAGGCATTCCTCAAATCGCTGGATGCCATCAACGGCAACCGCGCCTACCTCGTTCACGCCAAGTCAGCCTGCCAATGGCGTGCAGCGGGCGACGCGCTGCCGCCGGCGGTCGAGTGGCGGGCCGGCGCTTATAATTTTGTGGGATTCCCGGTGAGTCCGACCGGCGGCCCGACATTCAGCCAGTTTTTCGCGGGTTCGAAAGCCCACAAGGACCAGGCGATTTACCGGCTGGTCGACGGCCGTTGGAAGAAGGTGCTGCAAGCGTCCGCGGAAGCGATGAGATCGGGCGAGGCATTCTGGGCCTACTGCAAGGGGCCATCGGATTACCAAGGCCCGGTCCGGATCGAAACGGATACCCGCAACGGCTTGATCCTCGGCGCGAAGGGCAGCCGGCTGGTGATTCGCAACGAAAGCCCTCATCCCCTCACTCCGGAAGTCCATCATCTTGCCGGCGACGGGCCGGCCCTGCCGCTTTCGATCATGATCCGCAGCTTCGGCGATCGCGCCGCTCCGATCCGCTCGGTGCCCGCGGAAATGCCGGCCGGCCCTTGGCAGCAGCCCCTGCCGCCCTTGGAGCTCGGCGGCTCGATGGCCGTGCCCTTCGAGTGCCGGGCCGCCGCGATGAGCCGGCCGCGCCAGACCTCCCTGCTGAAAATCACCACCGATCTGGGAACCGAAACCTGGGTTCCGGTGGTCGGATTCCGCGATGACCTCGCGAAGTGACCCGCCGTGCTGCCCGACCATCGCCCGCCCGCATCCCTTCTTTTCCCGCGCATGAAATCCTCCGCTTTCGCCCTTCCGTCGCTACTGCTGGCGATCACCGCTTCCACCGCGCCGCTGTCCGCGCAATCGAATCCCTACCGCGGCTTGTGGGTGGGCGAAGTGGTGCTCGGCGCGGTGAATGAAACGACGGTCGCGCTCGACGAGGACAATGTCCCGCGCGCTTCCGACCCCAATCTCCCGACCCCGACCTCGGACGCGGCGAACTTGCGCCTGATCCTCCATGTGGATGCCAGCGGCCGGACCACCTTGCTCAAGCAGGTGGCCTTGCTCGCGCGGAAGGCAGGGCTGCAGGAAAGCGAAAACGACATGGCGCTGGTCACCGACGAGCGGCTCTACGGGGCCTTTCCGCCCCAGCCGGCCCAGCGGATTTCCAGCGTGGTTTTCGACTACGGCGACGCCAAGGCGACGGCGGCGATGGACACCCTGGTCGAAGCCGTCGCGGCGGAAGCGGCCCGGGCGGCGCAAGTCGGCAGTCCCAGCGCCGCCAGCGTGAGTGCGCTGGCCCAGGCCAAGGGCGTGGCCGCGGTGAACTCCTCGGACGCCAGCGCGGCCTTCAACACCTTCATCAACAGCAGTGCGGTCAACCCGACCGCGGTGAAAGCCATCGCCAACGGCGGCTCCGATGCCGCCGCCCGCGCGGCCGCGACAAGCCTCAGGAACAGTTCCTTCTTCGGCGACACCCGCGGGATCGAGATGCTCGACGCGATCGCCGCGGCCATCGCGTCGCTGCCCGCCGGCGCGACCCAGGCCCAACGCGAACAGCTCGCCATCAACACGGCCGCCGCCTTCGCCGAAACCGATCTGGGTTACGACCGCTTCCTTGCCGGCGAAGTGTTCGGCGACCTGATCTCGCTGTCGTCGGAAGCCGCCGCCACCGCCGCCCAGGGAGTGCCGCTCAATTCGATTTCCGCCTTCCAAGCGTCCGCCAGCGGACCGCTGGTCACCGTGCTCGCGCCGGCCCACGCGCTGGCAACCAACGACGAGATCGCGATCCAAGGGGCCGCCCTGGCGGCTTACAACGGCCTGCACAAGATCGTGCGGATCGATGACGGGGCTTTCCAGCTCCAGGCGAAGCATGTCGCGGGCGGGGCGATCGCCGGCTACGCCGCGCAAACCGGGCTCGGCCCGCTGACCATCACCTCGCCCGGCCACGGGCTCGGCAGCAATGATTTCGTGACGCTCCGGGACTCGCTCCCCGCCTACAACGGCCGCCACCTCGTGACGGTGCTCGACGCGGACCGCTTCACGATCGACCTGCCTTTCGCCACGGATCCCGCCGAGCGCGGCGTGTGGTTTGCCCGCTCCGGCGCGATCGCCGGCTACGAGGGAACCGGCGATGGCGGGGCGGGGATCCAGATCACCGCGCCGGGCCACGGCCTGAACAACGGCCAGAAAATCGAGATCCGCGGCGCGGGCGCGCCTTCCTACAACGGGCTCAAAACCATTACCCGCATCAACGCGGACGCCTTCACGATCGCCCAGGCTTTCGGTGGAAATCCGGTGGTCAAAGGGACCTGGGACCTGCCGGTGCCGGTCAGCGCGTTCGCCGGCCCGGCGAACGTCCCGAGCGTGGTCACCGCGACCGCCCACGGTCTTTCCGATGGCGACCGGGTGGTGATCTCCGGATCCGGCCACGTTCCCTACAACGGCACCTTTGAAATCACGGTGGTCGATGCCGATCGTTTCGCGTTGCCGGTGGATTTCGCGGCCGCCGGCGGGAACCCGGCGGTCAAGGGCAACTGGCAACCGGCGGCCGGCGGCCAATGGCGCAAGGCCGGCCCGGTCCGCGCTGCCCTCGACGCCCTCGCCAAGGTGGACGAGGCGCGCACCGCGGCGCTGGGGCTGAGCCCGTCGGTATACGACGACAGCCGCGCGCCGGATGCCGTCGAGGTGGTGCTCGACGCGATCGTCGAGACCGCCGCGACCTCCAGCACCTCGCTCGCCGCCCAGATCGCGGTCCTTGCCGCCGAGTCCGGCCGCGAAGCGCTGCGTTCCTCGGTGATCCGCTACCCGCGGCCTTCCACGGTTCCGTCCACCGACTACGATGCCTTCGTCCGCTCCTCCGGCTTCAGCGGCGCGCCGAAGCTGGCGGCCGACGCGGCCGCCGAAGCCGCACTCAAGGAAAAGGCCGACCTCCTCGCGACGTCCGATTCGATCAAGGACAAGGCGCTCCAGGCGGCGATCAACGTCCTCAACCCGGTCTTTGCCACCGCGGCGCGCTCGCTGCTGACCGAGTTGCCGATGAGCGGGAGCTTCGGTCCCGGCGGATCGGGTCTCACCACCGAGATCATGCTGCCGGCCAACCATCCGACCAATCCCTTCCGCCACCGCCGCCATCCCGACCACACCGTCGGTTTCAACATCACCCGCGAGATCTCGCTCGGTTTCGATGCCGCCGACCTCCAGCCGCTCGGCGGCGCGAACTACGGCATCGACCGTATTTCCGGCAGCTACGACGAGGAAATCTTCGGCCTCCACAAGCCGCTCGGCCCGCAGCAAGACATCGGCCTCAAGGTCCGCGGCACCTTCCTTCTCAACCGCATCAGCCTGATCGACACCCTCAACGGCCGCTGATCCGCGCCGCTCCGCTCCCACGACGCTCCCTCTTCCCATGAACCCTTCCCCGAGCTTCCGCTCCCGCTTCGCCGCTCTCCTGGTGGCGCTGTTCGCCGCCACCCCGGCCTTCGCCAATGTCTCCGATCTCCTCTTCACCGTGGCGATCGACGGCAACACGAACACGCCGACCTTCACCGTGACGAACAACTCGCCGAACTTGGAGATCACCGGCTTCAACTTCACCATCGGCAACACCGCCTACGAATTCGATGGCCGCGATGTCACGCTCACCGCGCCGCCCGGGGTCGGGATCGCCATCGTCACCCCGCTCGGCGATGTGAGAACCAACAACTTCCTGGTAGGCCTGAGCGGCTTCGGTCCAGGTGAGTCCGTCAAGATCCGCATCGACGTCGATACCGACGGCCAGAATGACGGAGTCGGCAACCCCTCGGTGTTCTTCAACAACGGGGCAGCCCCCAATTCCGTCGCCACGGTGTATGCCGGACCCGCGAGCGCCTCGATCGTGCTGGAGGACAACGCCCCGCAACCCTACGTCTTTCGCGGCCCGAACCGGATCCTGCGGGTGAGCAGCAAGACCGAAACGCAGACCGGCGACGAAGGCGAACTGGTCCGCGGCATCACCCTGCTCCGCAACGGCACGCCGGTGAACCTGCCCCTGCTCGGCAAAGACGACGCCGATTTCGAAATCCTGGTGGCCCATGGCGACCGGATCCAGATCAAAGCGCCGCAAGAGGTGTACAAGGACATCAATTCCAACTATATCACCGGCAGCGATGGCGGCGACACCAGCCAGATCAGCGAGGACGCGGAGGAACGCTTCGTCGCGATCGGGATGTCGGTCAACGACATCGCGCAAACCGCCGACCCCACGAACTACAACTTCGAGATCACCCAGAACACCGAGGTCGACGTGAAGTGGCAGCACTTCTACGCGCTCACCATCTCCCACGACTTCAGCAAGACCCGCAGCCAGGAAGTCCTCGCCGGCACCCCGTGGGCCGGTCCGCTGGAGTCGAACGCCGCCGGCAATCCGAACCCTCCGGTCAGCAAGCAGTGGGTCCGCCGCGGCACCGAACCGGTGGTCCAGGTCGACGGCCAGTCGATCGACAACTTCAGCCATCCCGGCCTCGACCTCCGCTACGTGGTGAAAGGTTTCCGCGCCTACGGGCCGCCGAACAAGGACGTCGGACTGACCGCCAACGCCGCGCGGATCACCGGCGGCATTGACATCCGGAATCCCGAGACCGGCTCCGTCTCTACCTACACCGCCGATCCCAGTCCGCTGAGAAGCGGGTGGACGTCGATCACCACGGTCGGGACCACCGGCACCAGGCCGCACGGATTGCCCGTTGGCAGCTCGCCCGAGATCACGATCAGCGGCAGCAGCCATGCTCCGTTCAACAAGCCACACGTCGCGTTCGTCGTCGACGCGAACACCTTTTCCATCCCGGTGGCCAACCCCGGCACCGCGCCCACCGCGAAGGGGCAATGGCTGAACACCACCTACGTGCGCTTCTTTTCCTTCGACACCGTCGAGCCGCGGCAGCAGGTGAAACCGAACTTCAACATGTACGGCCCCGGCGGCATCAAATTTGTCTGGCAGATCCAGTACGGGGTGCGGGTCAACGCCGACGACGCCGACCGGATCCAGCTCGCCCGGGTGTACGAGGTGGTCAACGGGGCGGATGTCGACCGCACCGTCCAGGACGGCGTCTCGTGGTTCGACCCCGGCGCGCAAGTCAAGGTCGTCGGCGGCATCCAGGAGCCGGGGCCGGAAGGACAAACCCTCACCGGCTGGGTCAACGGCGACGGCTATTATTTCGCGACCCTCGGCCAGATCGATCCGGCCACCGGGCAGCCGACGACCGGGGCACCGGCGGTGGTCAACGGGAGTCCGGTCGCGACTTGGCTGCCGAGTGGTCCTTCGGGCAGCCGCGGTTACCTGATTCCCAACCTGCAGCGGCCGGTGAGGGCGGTCTGGCGCTATGGCGCGGACGCGATCCTGATCAACGTGACGATCGGCAAGCATCTCTTCGAGGACTACCCGCAGTATGCCGCGATGTTCGTCCGGCCGCCCGAGCCGGTCTCCGACGCCCGCCCGGACGCGATCGCCAACAGCGCCGACGGCACCGCTCCGGTGGCCGGCCTGATGGCCGAGTGGGATCCGGTCGCCGGCCGCCTGTTCCCGACCCTTCCCGGACGCTTCACGGTCCCGTGGAAACCGGGCACCGAAAGCAACCTGGCGGTCGAGGTCCGGGTCACCGCCACCTTGCCCTTCGATGCCGCGCGCCAGATCCGCGGCCACTACCCGCACATCCACAACACCCCGGCGGTGGCGCTGGATCCGGATCCCGACGACGAGTTCAGTTTCAAGTCGATCAAGTACACCAACGCCGGCGGCACGGTCGACGGATCGAAGCGTTTCACCACGACCCGCGCCGGTCTTTCGGTGCTCCTGTTCTCGCAGATCCAGCGGGTCGGCCGCGGCCAGCCGCGCGAGTTCCTGCAAGTCCGCGTGGTCGATACCCGGGAGTGGGACGATGTCCTGCCCGGCCTGCCGACCAACGTGCCGGTGGGCACCAAGATCCTCGACCCCGCGGCGGACGCGGCGGGCCTCGGCACCGGTTTCCTGTTCGGTCCCACCGGCCGCGCCCGCTACAATCCCCTCATCTACAACGTGGCCAAGCTCGAGGGCCTGGCGGCACGGGACATCTACGACATGGCCTTGCTGCGCGCCGACAGCTCGTCGCTGGTGGTCGTGAACAAGAACGCGCTGCCCGGCCCGGTCATCCCGGTCAACGAGCACCCCGGGGCGGACAAATCCGAGCTGCCGGTGATCGTTTGGTACGACGATCCTCGTAGGAACGACACCCTGATGTGGCCGAACGCCGTGCGGAACTACAACCCCGCCTGGCCGGCCGCCAACAGCGTGCCGCAGATCGTGATCGCCAGCCAGTTCGGCAGCGAGGGCAAGGGGCCGACCGGCCTCGACCAGATCGTCGCCCCGGCGGTCGGTGCCACCCCGCAGGCGACCACCTACGATCCCTCGCGGCTGCAAGCGGTGCAGATTTACCAGCAGCCGGATCCCGACGCGCCGGGCTACAACCCGAACGAGGAGCACGCGCTGGTCGCCCCCTCGCTGCGTTTCGCCGCCGTCTCGCCGCGCCCGCCCGCGATCTACGCGCTGCGCACCGGCGACTTGAACAACGTCAACCGGACGATCACCAGCGGTTCCAACGGCTACACCTCGCATCCCTTCGTGCTGGCGCAGTTTTTCGATGTCGCCGCCGACGAGATGAAGATGAGGATCTACTCGGTGAAGAAGGAAAGCGCGACCAGCGACACGCCGCTCTACCGCTTCGCCAACAACTTCACCGCGACGACCACCAGCCTGAGTACCCAGCCGTTCGTCAGGATGCGGGCGGGCGAGCCGGTCATCCCGTTCTACCCGCTCGGAGTGGCCATCGGCGCCAGCCCGGCGCCGCAGACCTTCGGCAACAATTTCTTCCCCCAGGAAACCTACTGGGAGGATTGGCGGGGTTCCTACTGGTCGATCTCCGGCGGCGACAGGGCCTGGTTCAACGTCTCCTTCTACTACCCGCTCGCCCCGGACTTCTGGTGGCCGGCGGGCCTGGCGACGCCGCCGGTGAAAGTCGTCAAGAGCGGGGCGACCTATACCGCGACCTACGACAGTTCCCGTAATCCGAAGGTCCCGCTCGTTGGCGATTCGGTCGCCTTCCTTCCATCGGAGATCCGCCTCTCGCCAAGCGCGCAGAACCTTCCTTCCCATCTACCGACCCGGGTGATTTTCAAGTCGGAGTGGCCGGTGAATCCCGCCGTGCTGAAGGCCGGCGAAACGCTGACCTTCTCAGGCGGTGAATTCCGCGCCGACAAGCCGACCCAGACAATCGTCCGCAACGGGGTGGCGGAAACCGTGGAGACGCCTGGCCTGCCGCAGTTGACCGCCTTCGCCTCGGCGGAGGTGGTGTTCGATTCGCTGAATGCCGAGGCCGTGCCCGAGCAGTTGAAGTCCCGCTGGACCGCGCGGGTCGTCCAGGCGCTCGACAAGCGCAACGCCGCGCTGGCGACCACCAGCTTCCCGCCGGAACTCCAGCCCGCCAGCGGCCGGACCACGGTGAAGCAGGGCAAGTATGTCTTCAACGAACTGCCGGCCTCGCTCCAGCGGCGGCTGCGCTATGACCCGCTCGCGGTGGTCAACGTGACCAGCGCCGGCGTGACCACCCAGGTGGCCGGCGCGCTGGAGTTCAGCGGGCTGCTCAACGACAAGGACATCGGCGATCCCACCCTGACCGCCTCGCCGCCGGCGGTCTACGTGCTGGAACCCAACATCCTGACCGACGCGGAACGGGACGCGATCCTCGCACTGGTCGACACCGGTTCGCCGGTCCGCGCCGCCTGGGTCACCGCGGTGACCGCCCTCTACAACGTCACCCGCAACCCGGAGACCGTGCCCGGCAACGCCGGCGAATACCTCACCGGCCTGATGCGGCTGCCGCTGCTCGGACCGGACGGCGCGATCGTCAAGGACCAGCTCGGCAACGTCCGGTATGCCACGCCCACCACCCCGGCGCCGATGCGTGCCTACGGTCCGGGCCTCGCGCTGGTCCCGAACGCCGGCTTCCTCGATCCGCGCGGAACCTTGGCCGACGGCTCCAACTATCCCGACGAAAGCTGGGTCACGGTGGTGGAGAACAACGACCCCTCGCTCGGCGGCTCGCCGATCACCCCGCACATCATCAAGGTGGACCGCCGCCAGCGCTACCGCGGATCGATCCAGACGATGCTTTCCGACAACGTTTTCGACGAGAACATCGAGCTGCGCTCCACCGGCGACTTCGGTGCCAACGCCAAGGACCTGGTCTTCGAGTGGTGGTACCGCCCCGACGACGGCAGCCTCAACGTCCCGCCGCCCGACCTGATTCCGGCCGGCAAGGTCAACCCGTGGAAGTTGTTCCCGGATCCCAGCGGCAGCGCGGGGCTCGGCCGCTACCAGATGACCCTCAAGGGCAATCCGAACGCGCCCGAAGCGCTGCTTGCCGACACCTTCTGGTTCCTCCGCTACCGCCACAAGAACGACAACGCCAGCGGCACCAACTGGAAACTCCAGCAGCCGAACGGCAGCCAGGGCGTGAACTTCACCTGGGCCGGCGCGGGGAATTCCCAGCCCTTCGTCGATGCCGACCTCGACGGCTTCAAGGACTTCCGCGCCCAGCTCGCCCAGGGCTGGATCAAGCGCGTGCTCGACGCGGTGAACCCGTACGAGGCGCGGATCCGTGACTTCGAGGGCGACAGCCCGTCCACCCTGGCCAGCATGATCTCGCAGTTCGGCGCCCGCTATGAAGGCCCGGTCGCGCTCAACCCGTCGAAGAACGTCATCGAGAACGTCGGACTGATCGAACTCTACGAGACCGTCCTCAACCGCGGCCGCAGCCTCAGCATCGACCTTTCGCGGCCGGTCTCCACGCCGGCGATTTCGAACGCCCTGCAGCTCGCCTCCACCCGGATCTCGGACTTCTACATGCTGCTCGGCAACGAGGCCTACGGCGACGCGGTGGATCCGACCATCGGCCACGGCAGCGACAGCGTCGAATACGGCAGCCTCGCGACCTCCGTCCACTCGTTCCAGAACCAGATGTCCTCGCTGATCGAGGAAGAGCTGGGCCTCCTGCGCGGCGTCGACGACTTCTTCGCGCGGCCGGTCTACAACCGCCTGTTCTGGAATTTCACCAAGGGGGAAGGGGAGGCCGCCTACGCGACCAACTACAACCTGACCGACATCAACGCGGACGGCTTCATTGACGAGGACGACGCGATGATCCAGTTCCCGCAAGGCCATGGCGATGCCTGGGGCCATTACCTGACCGCGGTGCGCAACCAGTACGAACTGCTGCGCCATCCGTTCTTCAACTGGGTGTCCCGTTCGGAGAGCTACAACTTGCAGGATATCGTCATCACCGTGGATTTCCTCGACGAGCGGAAGTTCGCCGCGGCGGCCGCGACCAAGGCGAAAGCCGCCGCGGAGATCGTGTCGCTGACCTACCGGGACCGCTACGTCGCCGATCCGAAGGCGCAGTGGCAGGGCTACACCGATTCGAATCCCGACCGCGCGTGGGGTGTCGACGAATGGGCCCGCCGTTCCGGCCAGGGATGCTATTTCGACTGGGTCACGGCCAACGCCCTGCTGCCTTCCGAGCACCCGAATTCCGAGCTCGAAGGGATCCGCAAGGTGGACCGCACCACCAACGGCGACATCGCGGTGGTGTCGGCCAACCTCAATGCGATCCAGCGCACCATCGACCAGGCCGACCGCGGCCAGAACCCGCTCGGACTTGCCCGCGGCGCCCAGGTCTTCGACATCGACCCGCTGTTCGAGTACTTCGGCGAACATGGAGCCGGCACCTTGGGCAAGATGCATTTCGACCAGATCCACGAGCGGGCCGGCAACATGCTCGAAAGCGCGACGAAGGTCTGGGACCAGGCGAACGAGAGCGGCAAGATGATCCGCCAGATCGGCAACAGCGAGGCGGACTTCCGCAACTCGACCTTCCAGGAGGACCTGTCGTACCGCAACCGCTTGATCCAGATTTTCGGCAAGCCGTACGCGGGCACCATCGGGCCGGGCCGTCTCTATCCCGCGGGCTACGAGGGTCCCGACATGGCCCTTTACATGTATGTCCCGGTCCGGCAGGTGAGCCGCGACACCGTACCCGGCCCGGCGGCAGGGTATGCCGCCTTCGACGCCAGCGGGAACCTTTCGGGTGGCGATCTTTACAATGCCTTCCTCGCGAGTTCGCCGTCCGGCAGCGGGTCGAGCATCCTCGGCAAGGAGACGGCTCTCAAGGACGTGGACGAGGACATCCGGCTGCTCTTCAACTCCAGCTTCGCCAGCGCCAGCAACGCGCTGACTTACGGCAGCGGCACCACCAGCGGGATGTTCGCGGTGAACTACACGGATCTCGTCACCCCGAAGGTCGGCCTTGAGAACTTCACCAGCCAGATGCCGATCACCGCGGCCGGTTATACCTTCCAAGCCCCGGCCACCTGGGGAGCCCGCGGTGCCACCGGCGAGTTGCAAGGCTTGATCCAGCAGATGATCCAGCAGGAAGCCGAGATCGCCAAGGCCGTCGGTGCCTGGGACGCGCTCAGCGGCGAAACGGTCCGCATCCTCCGCCTGATCAACGCCCGTCTCACGACCAGCGGCCGCAGCCAGGGCCGCAACGAGATCTTCAGCCGGGTGAAACTGGCGGTGAACGACGTGATCAAGATCATCGAGACCGGCCGCGAGATCAACGAGTCGGCCCAGAAGCTGACGACCAAACTGACCGAAGCCACCAGCGAAGGGATCCCGCTGAACCTGCCGACCGGCGGTCTGTCCGTGTCGCCCGGCGACGCCCTCTCCCTGGCACGTCTTGGCATCGGCGTGGGAGGCACGGTCGCGGCTACCGGGTTTGACGTGATCGACGACACCCTGAAAATCGCCAAGCTGGTCGCCGAGATTTCGCTGGAGATCGCCGAGAACGAACTGGCGATCACCAACGCCGACGAAGCCCGCAAGCTCGAGATCCGGGAGTGGATCAAGGAGCTGGAGGACAAGGTCGGCGACGAACCGGTGCTGCGGATCGCGATCTTCAAGGAGATGCAGGCCCTGCGCGAGTTGTCCGACCGCTATCGGACGCTGCTCGACGAAGGCGGACGCTTGGTGGATGAACGGGCCGCGTTCAACAAGCGGGTCGCCGCCCAGACCCAGCGCAACCGCTACCAGGACATGACCTTCCGGGTGTCCCGCAACCACGCGCTCCAGACCTACCGCAGTTCCTTCGACCTCGCTTCCCGTTACTCCTTCCTCGCGGCCTCGGCCTACGACTACGAGACCAACTACGCGATCTCCGATCCCGCGTCCGCGGCCGATGCCTATGGCGAGATCATCCGGGCCCGCTCGCTCGACGCGCTGAACAAGGCGATGATGCGCCTCAAGCAGAACTACGACTCGCAGCGCGGCCAGCTTGGTTTCAACAACCTCCAGCGGGAGACCGGCGAGATCTCGATGCGCCGCGAATTCATGCGCATCCTGCCGTCCGAGGAGGTCCAGCCGGACGAGCCCGCCAACGAGTTCCCCTCGCCCGGGGAAGACTCCGACACGGTTTGGAAGCAGGCCCTGCAAAAGGCCCGCGTGCCGGACCTCTGGCAATTGTCCGAGTTCCGCCACAACTGCCGCCCCTTCGCCGCCGCGACCGACGCAGCCGGCAAGCCGGTGCCGCAGCCGGGCATCGTGCTGCGCTTTTCGTCTGACATCAGCACCGGCAAGAACTTCTTCGGCAAGCCCCTCAGCGGCGGCGACCAGGCCTACAGCACCAGCAACTTCGCCACCAAGATCGTGGGTGTGGGAGTGGCCTTCGAAGGCTACCAGACCGACGACGTGGTCAACGACCTCGCCGCCGCGCCACGGATTTACTTCATCCCGACCGGGATGGACATCATGCGGGTCTCCCGCACCGACGATCCGAACGAACTGCGGATGTGGAAAGTGGTGGAGCAGGCGATTCCGGTGCCGTTCCCGGTCACCAGTTCGCAAATCCAGAAGAGCGGCTACATCCCGCTGCTGGACGGCTTGAACGGGCGGCTCGGCGACCAGCGCCGGTTCTCCGACTTCCGCGCCTATCCGGAGGAACTCGGCGACGCGGTCAAGGACACCCGCCTGGTCGGGCGTTCGATCTGGAACACCGAGTGGTTGCTGATCATCCCGGGAGCCACGCTGAACGCCAATCCGGAGGTCGGGCTCGACCGCTTCGTCGACCAGGTTTCCGACATCAAGCTGATCTTCGACACCTACGGACAGAGCGGCGGCTGAGCCGGTAACCGCCGCAACTTCACCTGAAACTCCGATTTCCATGAACTCCCGGAATCCTATCTCTCCCGCCCGGCCGGCCGTCGCGGCCGTCGTCTGGCTGATGGCGGCGCTGTTCGCCGCGCCCGCCGCCAGCGCCGCCATCGGCGAACCGGAAACGCTGGTCTACGGCCGCATCCTCAACCGCCAGAATCCGAACGCCGAACAGCTCGTCACCGAAGGCGAGCTGCGCTGGACGATCCGCAAGCCGGACGGCTCGACGATCCTGCTCTCGGGCGAGGTCGACGCGCTCGACGACGGCAATCAATCGTATTTGCTGCGGATCCCGCACCAGGCGGTGATGCTCGGGCTGCCGCCATCGTCGCAGGCGGTCCCGCTCGGCACCACCACCGCGACGGCCTTCCACACGGCGATCACGCTCGACGGGGCGCCCGCCGGCATCCTGCCGCCGGCGACCTCCGGCTTCGATCTCGACCAGTTGCTCCGTGCCGGCGCGCTGCGGCTCGACCTTGAAATCAACGCCGCGGCCCAGGACAGCGATGGCGACGGCCTCCCCGACTGGTGGGAAGACGAGCACGGCCTCGACAAGCAGAGCGCCGGCGACGCGCTGGCCGACCTCAACGGCAACGGATTGAACAACCTTGCCGAGTATCTCGCCGGCAACGATCCCGCCCGCGACCCGGTCAAGCCGCTGCTGCTGACCCGCGAGGTGATCGCCTACGCGGACGCCGGATCGCTGGTGCCGCTCGAGGTCGCCGACAGCGACAGCACGCCGGCGCAGCTGGTCTTCACGCTTCACTCGCTGCCGGAAGGCGGCCGGCTGCTCCTCCGCAACGCCGCCGCGCTGCCGGCGGAAACCGGCCGCGCGCTCGCCGCGGGCGCGACCTTCACCCGCGCCGACGTGCTGGCGGGCCGCCTGGTTTTCCACCACGAGTCCGGCGCCACCACCGGCTTCTTCGAGGTCGGCGTGCGGGACGAAAATCCGGCCCACGAGGAATCCCGCGGCGAGGTGCTGGTGCGCCTGTTCGAATCCGATTCCGGCACGCCCGCGATCACCGCCGTCGAAAGCCTGCGCTACGAGGCCCACCGGCTGGCCCGCGAGCACGGTCATCTGGTCGCCGACTTCGGCGCGACCGCCGGACCGCATCGCCAGTCCGCCCCGAGCGCCGGAATGTCCGCCGCCGCCTACCAGGCCCACTTGCAGACCTATGGCGCGGAAGTCCCGCATATCCTGTTGGGCGGCCCGTCCGCCGACCTTTTCACCGGCGGTCAGGCCGATGATTTCCTGCACGGCGGCGAGGGCGCCGACACGCTGACCGGGGGTGCCGGCCGCGACACCTTCCTGTTCGCCGCCGCCTCGGCCACCGTCGACGTGGTCACCGATTTCAATCCGGCGCAAGGCGACGTGATCGACCTGGCCGGCGTGTTGAACGGAAGCTCCGTCCTGCTCACCGACTATGTCCGGATCCGCCGCAGCGGCAGCGATGCCTTGTTGGAAGTCTGCGCGAACGGCACCCGGACCGGCTTCACCGACCTGGTGGTCCGTTTGCAGGGCTCGGCACTCCAGCCGGCGGACCTCGCCAACCTCCACTACGCGGGCAACCTGGAAAGCGGCGCCATCGGGCTGCCGCCGCGCCTGAGCGTGGTGGCCACCGCGCAGGCCAGCGAGAACGGACCGGCCGACGGCCTGTTCACGATCACCCGCGAAGGCAGCGTCGAGGATGACCTGACGGTGAACCTCCTCATCACCGGCAACGCGACCAACGGCGTGGACTACCCGATGATCCCGGCTTCCCTGATCATCCCCGGGGGACAAACCTTCGCCACGATCGCGGTCCGGCCCTATGTCGACGCCTCGGTTGAGTTCAACGAAGTCGTCCAGCTGTCGTTGATGAGCTCCGCGAACTACCTGCTGGCGACCGCGTCCACCGCGCAGATGGTGATCGAGGACCTCAAGCCGCAGATCCGCCTGGAGGTGCTCGAAGGTCTGGCCAGCGTCGCCGACGGGGCGCCCGGGGCCGTGTTGCTGCGCCGCGGCGGCTTGACTTCGCCGGAGGTGTTCGTCCAGTTCACCCTCGCCGGAACCGCGGTCAACGGGGTCGATTACAACTACATCACACCCTATCTGACGCTCGCGCCGGGCCAGACCACCCGTTTGATCGAGTTCGTCCCGAAGGCCACGGTGAATTTCGGCGCCGCCGAGGCGAAGAACATCCGGATGACGGTGAAGGCGGACGCCGCGTATGCCGCGCCCGCCCCCGTTGCCCACCTGATGCTGGTGCCGAGGAAGCTGAGCTACCCCGGCTGGCTCGCCGAGCACGGGTTGGCCGGCGACTCCGACGAGCTGCTGGCGCGTTACGGCTTCAGCCTCGATCCGCAACGGCCGTGGGGTCCCGCCTCGCTGGCGCGGATGCCGCGGGCGGTCACCCAGAACGGACACCTGATGCTGCATTTCCGCCGCAAGCCGGGCGTCACCGATCTCCAGTACCAGGTCGAGTATTCGAACGATTTCCTCAACTGGACCAGCGGTCCGGCGGTGGTGGAAGACATCACCGCGCAAGCCGCGCCCAACGATCCCGGCGCGGCCGTGTTCCGCGCCACGCGCCCGATCTCCGCTGCCGACAAGGCCGCGATGCGCGTGCGCCTGGTCCTGCCCGAAGCCTCCAACGATTGATCCCCGCCTGATGTCCCGTCGCCTGTTCATGTTGTTCTGCCTGCTCGCTGCCGTCGGCCTGGCGAGCCAGTGCAAGAAGGCGCCCACCGCCACCACCGCGCCTGCCCCGGACGCGCTGGCGGTGGTCGCGGGACAGGCGATCACCAAGGCGGACCTGCTGGCCGAGGCGCAATGGCGGCAATCGAAGCGCCAGCCGGTCCCCGCGCCGGCGGAACTGCTGCAGGAAATGGTCAACCGCCTCGCGCTGGTCGAGCGCGCGCGGCAGGCCGGCCTGGCCGACGAACCCGCGACCAAGCGGCGGCTCGAGAGCGTGCTCATCGCCCGCCTCCGCGAACAACAACTCGACGCCGAACTCGCGAAGATCGCGATCTCCGAAGAGGAGCTGGCGGCCGCCTATCAGGACCGCCTCGCCGAGTTCAGCCAGGCCGCGCTCGACCGCTTCGCGATGCTTTTCCAGGAGGTCGATGCCAAGGCCTCGGAAGCCCGCCGCGCGGAAGCGCGGCAACGCCTTGAAGGCGGTCTCGCCCAAGCGGCGGCCGCCCCGGCAGCCGGAGGCCGCGGCCCCGCGGCGTCGGGTTTCGGCGCGGTGGCGATCGAATTCTCCGACGACCAGATCAGCCGTCACCGCGGTGGCGACATCGGATGGCTGGCGGAGGGCATGGAATCCGCGCGGGTTCCCGCCGAAGTCCTCGCGGCCGGCCGGCCGCTCGAGAAGGGCGCGCGCAGCGGCGTGATCGAGACCGCCCGCGGCTACTACGCCATCATGAAAACCGACTCGCGGCCCGGCGGTGCCCGGCCGCTGGAGCAGGTCGCCGGCGACTTGAAGCAGAAGCTGCTGCAGGAAAAGCGGCGCGCGATGGAAGAGCGCTTCCTCGCCGAGGCGATCGGCAGCGCCGCCGCCACCCTCGACACCGCGGCCGCGAGCCAGGTCGAGCTCCCCGTTTCTCCGCCGGCTCCACCTTCCGAAGACGCTCCTCCGTCCTTCCCGGCCGCCTCCCGCTGAACTTCCCCATTTCCCGCCCACTCATGGAATTCCCAAGCCGCCTCCTTCCCCTGATCTTCGGGCTGATTCTCGCCGGTTCCGCCGCCGCGGCACCGACGCTGACCAACATCACGACGATCTCCGGTCCCGACGTCCAAGAGGACGCCGCGATCCCGATCTCCTACGACCGGCTCGCCGCCGCCGCCAACGAGAGCGGCGACACGACCTCCTTCCGTCGCAAGACCCTGTTCGCGGGAACCCTCACCAAAAACGGCGAGAACGTCCCGCTCAACGGCACGCTCGGGGTCGGTGAAACCTGGATCTGGACGCCACCCGCCAACCAGAACGGCAACAACTTCGTCGCCTTCTCGGTGGTAGCCTTTGCCGCGGGCGAGGAGTCGGCAAGCGGGGAGATCGTACGCTTCGACGTAACCGCCGTCCCCGACGCGCCGGTCCTCGGCGGAGCGATCCTGGGCACCCTCGCCACCCCTTTGACCGATGTCGGCACCGATTCCGCGGACCCGTCCTACCTGATCTTCGGCAACCTCACGATCTCCGACGCCGATTCGGATAACCAGAGCGTGGTCGTCACCATTTCCAAGGAAGCGGACGACTACGGCAGCTTCGAATTGCCGGGCGCGAATGTGACGGATAGCGTGGACCAGACCTCGCGAATCCACACCCTGAGCTTCCGTTCGCCTGCCAATGCCCAGACCGCCCTCCGGCTGGGGAAATACACGGTGAACCGCAACCGGGTGCCCGTGGCGCTCCGCGACTTCGCGATCGAGGTGAAAGTCATCGACACGACCCTCCTGCAGGACACGGAAAGCAGCACCGTCCACGTGCGCTCGGTGAACGACGCGCCGGTGGTGACGGCAACGATCACTCCCGCCGCCGTCCCTGATACCGCGTCGGTCGCGCCGTTCCAACTGACGCTCACCGATCCGGATGTGGGCGAGACCTTCGAAGTGACGCTGGCGGAAACCAGCGCCACCCCGCGGGGCACGCTGAGCCCGGCGAACTTCTCGGTCACCGGCGACGCGGCCGCCGTCGCGGCCGGGGTGGGCGGAGTCTCTTATCTCCCCGCACAACAGTCGAACAACGTCACCGCGACCTTCCGCCATTCGATCGTCCAGATCCATCCTTCGGGCGTGCGCGAGGACGCCGTGACCGCCGACCGCAATCTCTCGATTCAGTTCATCAACGACGCAACAGAGCTCGCGGGGCTCACGGTGGCGCTGATCCGCACCACCGATGATCCGTCCGAAGCCAAGGTGTTCCCGTTTTCCACCGTGACGGTGAACGATCCCGATCCGGGCCAGACCTTCACGGTCACCATCGCCCTGGACGACCCGGCGAAAGGCAGCTTCGTCAAAGGCGACGGCACCTCCCTGGGATCCATCACCGGCACCGCGGCCGCCATCACCGCGCTGCTGCGGGACGTGGTCTTCGTGCCGGCCCCGAACCGCATCGCGGTCAACCAGAGCGAGACCGCGACGATCACGTTGACGATCGCCGATACCAGTTCAAGCCCCCTGACCCGGGTCAACAACCAGACCCAGATCGAAGTGACCGCGGTGAACGGCGCGCCGCGGGTGCTGTGGACGCTGGCCAGCGACGACCGCTTTCCGACCAGCGACGAACCGGCGCAGATCGATCCCACGCCGTTCCCGCTGCCCTTCGCTCCGGTGGAATTCAAGGACGACAGCGAACTGACGGTCACCATCACCATTGACGATCCGGACAAGGGCGTCTTGGGGACCGTCGCGGGGAGCGGGTTCCAGCCCACCTCGGCGGGTTCCGGGGTCTACGTTTTCAGCGGTGACGAGGACGAGGCGACCACCGCGATCCAAGGGCTCAAGTTCATCGTCAATCCCGATTTCATCTTCCCGCCGGATCTTCCTGGCCGCACGGATTTCACGATCAAGGCGGAAGATGCCGCGCTCAACCGGACGGTCCGCGTGCTGCCGATCGTTCTGGTCAGCGAGAGCCGGAGTTTCATGGTCACCCAGTTGATCGATGACGAGTCGGTCGTCGGCTCGCTGCGCAACGCGATCGCCGCGGCAGCGGACAACGACGTGATCGTCTTCGCGCTGCCGTCGTATCCGGCCACCATCCGGCTGACCGAGGGACCGCTGGTGCTCAACAAGCACCTCAGCTTCCGCGGTCCCGGGGCGGACAAGCTCGCGATCAGCGGGGATTCGAACGCGAACCTGCTGGCCGACGCGGCGGACACCCGCTTGTTCGAAGTCTTCACCCGGGTCCGGATGAGCGGGCTGAGGCTCGAGCGCGGCTACGCGGCCGCGGGCGGCGCGATTGCCGTGGCACGCCGCGAGCCGGGCCTGCGGCCCGGCGAACTGGTGCTGGAAGATTGCACCATCGCCCGCTGCGTGGCCACCCAGTGGGGCGGCGCGGTCGACGTCTTCGAGGGCTCGCTGCGGGCCGAGCGCTGCTTGTTCGAGGGCAACTCCCTGCTCGCCTCGTCCGGCCAGGGCGGCGGCGCGGTCTCGCTCTTCACCGAGCTGCCCTGCTTTTTCATCAACTGCACTTTCTCCGGCAACTCGCAGTCGTCCCCGGTCGGCCTCGGCGGCGGCGGGATCTACGCCGAGAACCACGAGCCGAGCCGTCCCTTCGACGTCACCGTCACCCATTGCACTTTCAGCGGAAACCTCGATGCCTCCAATAAGGGCAGTTCGATCCACTCGAACGTCGCCAACACCCGGGTCCGGGTGACCAACAGCATCTTCGCCGACTTCACCGGGCGCAATCTGGGCGTCTCCGGGGCGGGCGAGATCCTTTCGGGCGGCGGCAACCTCTCGAACGACAACACCGCCACGACCTCGATCCAAGGAGGCGTTCCGCAGCTCGCGACCCTGCTTAACAATACCACTGGCACCAAGCCCGACCAGCGCAACATCGACCCCAAGCTCGGACCGCTCGACTTTGTCGAAGGCCGGGTCAAGGCGCACCGCCTGCTGGCCGGCAGCCCGGCGACCGACGCGGCCGTGTCCGGCAAGGCGGCGGTCGACCAGCGCGGCGTGGTCCGCCTATCGCCGCCGGACAGCGGCGCGCTCGGCACCGACCGTCCCGGCCGGCTGGTGATCCACGAGATCCGCACCGCGGCCCCGCAGTTCATCGAATTGTTCAACCCGCGGGACCAGGCCACGCTCCAGCTCAACGGCTGCGAGTTGTGGATCGACGGGGAACGGCTCCACACCTTCGGGTCCGCGGACAAGATCCTTTCCGGTTCCGGCCTGATCGTCGCCAGCGGGGCCTTGGCCACCCTTGACAGCTCGGTCCCGGTGATCGTCCCGCTCGCCCTGAACCCGCGCGGCCGGATCGAGATCCGCCGTCCGTCGGGCATTACCCTGACCAGCCCGCAACCGCCTTCCGAGCAGACCCTGTTGGCCGGTGTGTCCTATGTCTCGGTGTTCGCCCAAGCCTTCACCGATCCCGCAACGACGCCGGCGGTGACCGTCGGCTACGGCAACGATTCGATCACCCTCGCGCCCCAGCTCGGCGGCACCGCCTTCGTCCCCCACCGCCTGGTGCTGCCTCCGCCTGCCGGCGTCAATCCGGTCGGGACCGGTCCGGCCGCTTCTCCGGGTGGCTACTCCCTCACCACGCCGTTCGGTCTGCCCAACGCCTTCCCCTTCGCCGCGCTGGACCGCTTCGAGGTCACCGAGGACGAACTGGCCACCCTGAACGTGCTGGCGAACGACCTCGACCCGGACGGCGCGGACCGGGTCTTCCTGGTGGACCTCAATCCGGCGCTCTCCGGGACGCCTCCCGCTTCCAACAAGTCGTCGATCCTCACCAACGCCGGGGCTGCTGTCTCGATGACGCCGGCCACGGCACCCTTGCGCGGCACCGCGCTGGGCTTCGATCCCCGCACCGCCTTCAACCACCTGCCGGCCGGGGCCCGCGTCACCGACACCTTCGCCTATTCGGTCATCGATGTGGGCAGCGGAGCGGTTGGCGGCTACGCCGACGGCCTCGCGGGGACCACCCTGGTCACCGCCTTGTCCCACCGCCTGAGCTCCGGCGAAACGGTGGTCATTTCCGGTTCCGCCACCGCCGCCTACAATGTCAGCCGCGCCGTCACGGTGGTCGATGCCGACACCTTCCGCATTCCGGTGACTTTCGCCGGCAATCCCGGGCCGCTCGAACGGGGAAGCTGGCAGACGGCCGTGCCACGCTCGCCCTCCGCCCGCAGCGAGGCGCTGGTCGAAGTCACCGTGCTCGGCCGCAACGATCCGCCGACCCCGGCGGCCAACACGGTGGCGGTCAACGAGGACACCGTCCTGCGGATCTTCGGGGATCCCGTGGCGGCGGCTCCGGTCCTGGACACCGATGGCCTCTATCCCGTGCCGCGGACTTTCAATGGTACCGGCCTGCTCGCGAACGACAGCGACCCCGACACCAATGACCAGCCCTTCACCAAGCTGCGAGTCGTCGGCGTCTGCCAGGCCCGCGCGATCGGCGGCTTCAGCGGCAGCCCCGGCCAATCCCCGGTCACCGTGACCAGCACGGCCCACGGCTTGGAAGACGGCACCACCGTGCTGGTCTCCGGCTACGGCGGGCACCCCTCTTACAACGGCTACCACCTGGCCACGGTCACCGGCGCGAACACCTTCACCCTGCCGCTCGCCTACTTCGACAACGCCGCGACCAAGGGCCTCTGGACGGTCCTCAACGACAGCAACCGGCTCGCCACCACCAGCTTCCACGGCGCGGCGGTCAGCTTGGAAATCCGCGCGAACCGGGCCCAGACCAACGTGGTCTTCAACCCCCGTCCCTCGACCCTCCTCAACGGCCTCGCCAACGGCGAGTCCGCGAACGACACCTTCCACTACGCGGTCGAGGACCAGGCCGGCGCGGTCTCGCTGGCACCGGTCACGGTGAACGTCGGCGGCGTGAACGACGCGCCGGTGCCATCCGACAATCCGCCCGGCCTCGCCGTCCTGACGCCGCTGCTGCCCCCGGGCCAGAGCTTGGCCCAGTTCACCGCCGCGTCGGAGGTCCTCTACATGCTGCCTTCCGGCGGCTCCCCCGGCACCGTCAATGCCGCCCTCCGCCCCCCCGGTGGCGGACCGGACGACGTGGTCGTCGTCGCCGGCATCGACTGGACCCACGAGGACGCCCCGCTCGCCCTCGCCAGCGCCGGCCTGCTCGCCAACGACCAGGATGTCGACCGCAGCGACCTGCTCCGCTTTGAAATCGGCGCCGGCCAGAATCTCAGCCGCGAAGGCGCGGCGATCAGCCTGGGTGCCGGCGGCTCGCTGCTGAACTACAACCCGACCGCCGCCCCGAAACTGCAGGCGCTCGCGTTCAAGGAGCGGGTGATCGATACCTTCGTCGTGACCGTCTTCGACGGCATCGCGCGGGTCAACACGACGATCGCCGTTCTGGTCGAAGGCCGCAACGACCAGCCGATCGCCTCGAACACGGGCCTGACCACCCCCGAGAAGACATTCCTCGAGGTCAAGCCGCCGGGCCTCCTGCTCAGCGGCCTGGAGATCGACCAGAACACCCGCTTGCCGGACAACCGCAAGTTCTTGCTCCCGACCCGGGACTTCGCCACCACCGTTTTCGGCGCGAAGGTGAATGTCCTGCTCGAAGCCCGCGAAGGCGTCGTCAACGATTTCGCCGCCGGCGCGCCGGGCACGACGGTCGTCCTCTCGCCAGGACACGGCTTGCAGACCGGGCAAGAAGTCGTGCTGCCCGCCAGCGGACCGCTCACCGGCCAATACGTGCTGACCCGCATCGACGCCGACCGTTTCTCCGTTCCGGTCGCCTACGACGCCGCGTTCTCCTCCGTCGGCGGCATCTGGCAGGTGCTCGCCAGCACCCTCCAGTATGATCCCACCGCGTCCGTCTTCCCCGGCCCGACCGGTGGTCCGGCCTTCACCCTGCAAGGACTCGGCCAGGGTCAGAGTTATGTGGACACTTTCACCTACACCTTGCTCGACGGCAGCTACCTCTTCGCCAACGACGACATCTATCGCGTCGAGGTCGACCGCGGCGAGATCGAGCTCCGCGTGCTCGACAACGACACCAATCTCGACGGCGTGGCGGTCGGCCGCCGCATCATCGCCGTCGGCCCGCCGAGCGGCGGCGGCAGCGTGGCGCTGAACGGCGACGAATCGATCCTCTACACGCCGGAGACCTCCTTTGTCGGCGACGAGGTCTTCACCTACACGATCGAAGACGACCTCGGGAACCGCGACACCGCCCTGGTGACGGCGCGCGTCACGGTCGACCGCCTCAACGGCAACCTGCGGGCGAATGCCGACCGCTTCACCGTGGCCGCCGGCCAGGGACCGCTGCTCGACGTGCTCGCCAACGACAGCATCATCCCCGCGACCGGTGCCCCGCTGGCGCTGGCCGGGATCTCGACGGCTCCGGACCAAGGAGGGACGGCGGTCATTGAAAACGGGCGGATCCGCTACACGCCTTCCGCCGCCGCGGTGGTGTTCCCGTACACCGAGAATTTCGCCTACACCATGTCGGGCGGAGGGACGGCGACCGCGTCGGCCGTCGTCACCGTGGTGGTCGTGAACCGCGCCAACACCCTCAACGTCCGCGCCGACAGCTTCGGCGTCCCGGCCGGCAGCAGCGAGGTCACGCTGAACGTGCTGGAGAACGACAACATCCTGCCGGGCACCGGCGAGGACCTGGTGATCACGGCCGTGGGCACCCCGCTCCATGGTACGGTAACCATCGTGGATGGGGTCGCGCTCGCCTACTCCCCGGCGGCCGCCTTCCTGGGCACCGACACCTTCTCCTACACCGTGGGCGACGGCTTCGGTGGCACCGGGGTCGCACAGGTCACGGTGAAAGTCGGATATCTCACGACCAACACCGACATCTTCAGCGTCCGCTTCGACGATCCCGGAAAGACGGTTGACGACGGCTTCACCACGCTCGACGTGCTGGCCAACGACAACGTGCTGCAAGGCGGCGCCGGCGCGGTGACCCTCACCGCCGTGACGCCGCTGTCGCCCGCGCTCGGCCAGATGAGCGTGGCTCCCGACGGGAAGTCGCTCCGCTTCGACCCGGCGGTCGGCGCGACCGGCCAACTGGATTTCACCTACACCATCACCGACGTCGGCGGCCGCAGCGCCACCGGGACGGTCACCGTGGTGGTCATCGCCAGCGGGATCCGCGCCAGCAGCGATTTCTTCACCGTCCAGACCGACAGCCAGAGCAACGAGCTGGGCGTGCTGTCGAACGACCTGCGCATCTCCGACCTGCCCGGCCAGTTGTCCGTGACCTCGATCGGCATCGGCGTCGACGGGCCGGACCAAGGCGGCTCGGTGGAAATCAGCGAGGACTTCAAGAAACTGGTCTACACCCCGGCTCCCGGCTTCCGCGGCACCGAGTCGTTCACCTACACGGTGACCGATGGCGACAGCACCGACACGGCCCGCGTGTCGGTCCGCTCGACCATCGGCGAGATGGTCGCCGGCGAGGACGAGTTCTTCGTTTACCGCGGCAGCGATGACAACCGCCTGGCGGTGCTCGGCAACGACCGGATCATTCCGGATGGCGGCCAGTTGCTGGTCATCACGGCCATCAGCAACGATCCGGGCAATCCGTCGAACCCGCTCAACCGGGGCAGCCTCGCGATCATCGAGGACGGCGCGGCGCTGAGCTACACCCCGTCCCCCGCCAACACGGTCTTCCCGTATGTCGAGACCTTCACCTACGAGATTTCCTCCGGCGGCACCGCGCGCGCCGCGGGTGTGATCCGGATCGAGGTGCTGGACCGGATCGGCGCCCGCAATCTGGAGACCAACCACGATGTCTTCGCGGTGCGCAGCGATTCCCCCGGCACCGTGCTGCCGGTCCTCGCCAACGACAGCGTCCTGCCCGCCAGCGCCGCGGATTGGATCATCACGGAGGTCTCGGTGCCGACTTCGAACGTCTGCTCGCCCTTCCTGACCGCCGATTTCCTCGCTCCGCGCGCGCTCGCCACGACCCTGGCCGCGCAGGGAGGGCCGCTAGCCCAGTTCCTCTGGGCACGCTTCACGCCGGCGTCCCGCGCCTTGTTCGCGAATCCGGCCGCTTCCGAACTGCAACTCCGCGTCGCCCTGGTTTCCGAGTTCAACGGCGTGGTCCGGGCCGGCACCTCGATCCACGATCCCGCGCGATTTGCCGGGATCACCCTGCGCGAGGCAACCCAAACGCTGCTCGCCCAAGGCGCGACCGGTGAGCAATTGATCGTCCTCAACCGCCTGCTGCTCGAAGACGCGTTCCCCGCCGGACTCCGGCAAGCCGCGGGCGGCGGCTCGGTGGCCATCGTCGGCACCGACCTGATCTACGTGCCCCAGCCCGGCTATGTCGGCAGCGTGCGCTTCACCTATCGCGTGTCCGACCGCCTCGGTGGCACCGGCTTCGGCGAGGTCACGGTCAAGGTCGGCGACGTGAGCGTCAGCGACGATGTCTTCACGGTGCTCGCCGGTGGCGGCCCGGTGGCGCTCGATGTCACCGCGAACGACGGCATCCTCCGTACTTCGTTCCCGGCGGCCCAGCAGGCGGCCCAGGCCGACTTCACCCTGACGGCGTTGAAAGCGATCACGATCGTTCCGCCCGCCGCCGGCAGCGCGGTGGTGGCCGGCGAGGTGGTGAGCTTCACCCCGGCGGCCGGCTTCCAGGGCAAGGCCACCCTGACCTACTGGGTCGAGGACGACGGGGGCTGCACCTTCCCCGGCACCGCGGTGATTTCCGTGATGCCACCCGGCGGCGACCGCGACACCGCCGTGGCCTCGATCACCGTCACCGGCATCAACGACCCGCCGCAACTGCTGGGGGTCGGGCCGACCGCGACCTCCGACACCAACCCGCTGCAACCTTTCGCCAACGCGACGGTCGTCGAGTTCGATGAACAACGCCAGCAGCTCGTCACGCTGACGATCACCTATCCGGCCGGCCAGGGCGTGCTCGGCGGCGGCTTCACCGTGCTCTCGCCCGGCGTGTTGCGGTTCCAAGGCACCGCCGCGCAGGTCACCGCCGCGCTGCGGGCGCTGGTCTTCACCCCGGTCCCCAACCGGATCCCGATCGGCCAAACCGAGAACACCGCCTTCACGCTGAGCCTGGACGACGGCTTCGTGGCGTCGCCGGTGATCATCGCGCCGGCCGTCACCACGGTGACTCCGGTCAACGACCTGCCGGTCATCACCGGCACCGTGGCCGCGCAGAAACTCTATCAGTTCTCCTCGCTGCGGCCTTTCGCCGGGGTGAATATCACCGACATCGATAACCTCGGTGCTCAGCCGCAGACCTTCGAGGTGCGGATCGACAACGCGATCAAAGGCGGGTTCTCGAACCTCGGCGGCTTCGTCCAGCAGCCGGCCGGCAGCGGCATCTACCTCTTCACCGGCGCCCCGGCCGCGGCTTCCACCGCCCTCCGCGGCCTGCTCTTCACGCCGTCTCCAGGCAACCGGGTGACGCCCGTCTCGCCGGAGGTCGCGGGCTTCACCATCACGATCACCGACGGCTTCGGCCCGCCGGTGGTGGATGCCGTGACCAGCGTGCAAATCCTTCATGGAGAAGTGGACCGCCTGCTTTCGCTCGGCACCACCGGTCTCGATGTCAGCCAGATCGCGGCCGCCTTCGGCACGGCGGTCGCCATCAGCGGCGATACCCTGGTCGTCGGCTCGCCCTTGCGCGACCTGCCGGCGGTCGATGCCGGCCGCGTGTTCGTTTACGAACGGAATGCCGGCTTCGGCGCTCCGTGGGGCCAGGTCGCGCAGGTCGCCGGATCGGACACGGTGGCGGGCGACCGCTTCGGTGAGTCGGTCTCGATCGACGGCAACTTCATGGTCGTCGGCGCGCCCGGTGCCGACGCGGCCGCCAGCAACGCGGGGGCCGCCTACGTGTTCCAGCGGAACCCCGGCAACCCCAACGCCTGGACCCAGGTCGCGAAGCTGCTGCCCCCGCTCACCAACGGTGCCGGCAACGACGCTTTCGGCACGGCGGTGGCCATCCAGGGCAACACCATCCTGGCCGGCGCTCCCAACGCGAATCTCCCCGGCGCGCCGCGTTCCGGCCGGGTCTTCGCCTACCGCTCCGCCGCCGGTGCCTGGTCCCACGTCCAGACCCTGGTGGCCGCCGACAACCGCACCACCGGGATCGCCGGCGACAACGAGGACTTCGGATTCTCGCTCGCCTTCGACGGCAACACCGCGGTGATCGGTTCCCACGGTGCCAACCTCGGCGGCCAAACCAGCCAGTGGAACTACGGCGCGGCCTACATCTTCACCCGCGGCGGCAGCGAGCTGCCCTGGGCCGAAATCAAGCGGCTCGACGAGTTTGCCGATCCCACCGCCACCTCGAACTCCGGCTTCGGCTACGCGGTGGACATTTCCGGCGACCGGATCGTCGTCGGCGTCCACTCCGGCAACTCTCCTTTCGGCGTGTTCAAGCCCGGTGGCGCGCGGATCTACGAGCGCGATTTCAACGGCACGAACCAGTGGGGCGAGGTCGAACGGATCTCCCCGGCGGACGGGATTCCCTCGGACTATTTCGCCACCTCGGTGGCGATCAGCGGCGACCTCGTGCTGATCGGTTCACCGGGTCCCGGCCAGGCATCGACGGTGGTCCGCGGCTACATGGAAGTCCATCGCCGGGCTTCCTCCGCCCCGGTCTGGAGCCTGATCGACCGCCTGCCGCCGGGTGCCGACACCGCATTCGATCGCTTCGGCCAGGCCGTGGCCATCGACGGCTTCACGGGGGTCTCCGGCGCGCCGGGCGACAGCGTGAACCTCCTCGGGGCCACCACCGCGGGCAGCGCCCGGGTTTACCAGTTCCAATACGACCTCGGCCCGCGCCTCGCGCTGCCGGTTCCCGACCAACTCGCCCGGCAGGACACGCCCTTCCAGTTCGCGGTGAATCCGGCGACCTTCAACGACCCGATCTATCCGGGTCCGCTGACCCTCTCGGTCGCGCTGTCGAACGGCAGTCCCTTGCCCGCCGGTGCCTGGCTGACCTTCAATCCGGCGACGGCGACCTTCGCGGGAACCCCGGTCGCGGCGAACCGCGGCGATTACATGCTGGTCTTGACCGCCACCAACCCGCTGGGCAGCAAGAGGGTCTCGAATCCTTTCCTGATCAGCGTCAGCGGCGGTGGCCTCGACTCCGCCTACGCCGCCTGGGCCGCCGGCCAATTCACCCCGGCGGAGCTCGCCGATCCGGCCTTGGAAGCCAGCGTCTGGGGGATGAACGCGAATCCCGAGGGGGACTCCCAATCGAACCTGCTCGAGATGCTGTTCGGCCTGAATCCCAAGCTGAGCGATCAAGCGGACCTCGTGTTCACCCGGCTCAGCAGCACCCTTTCGACCCTGAATTTCCCCCGCTCCACGGCGTTCCCGGCGGACGAGGCGGAGGTCGAATGGTCCACCGATTTGTTGACCTGGTCCACCACCGGGGTCGGGCTGACCCCCGCGGCGGCGGTCGGCGGCATCGAACGGGTCACCGCCGTCATCACCTCGCCCGTCCCGCGGACCCGGCTCTTCGTCCGCATCGTGGCCGGCGAGTGAACCGTCCCCTATCGCTGTTCGACGCGGATGGTCACGTCGCGCTTTCCGCCGTTGCGTTTGTCGGTCGCGGTGAGGACGTGGCTGCCAGGCTTGAGGCGGGCCAGCGCTTCCACCCCGCCGGCGCTCACCTCGAGCGTCGCGCTGGACCACTCGGCCTGCCCCGGCAGGTTGGTGGCCAGATGCAGCACGCCGCCGTTCGGCAGCTCGGGATCGAGGATATAGGTCGTGCCGTCGCGCGGGGCGAGGATCCGCAGCGGGATCTCGGCCGGCCGGCCGGTCGCGAGGGCGAATTCGGAGCGACGGCGGTTGTGCTCCGAGGCGAACCATTCGGCGTACGAGGAATCCAGTAGCACGCGGCCGGAAGCGTCCCGGTCGGCGGGCGAGGCGGGCAGCGGCAGGCGGTCGGCGGGGAGATGGAAGAGCGTAGATGGTGGATGGGGGATGGTAGATCCCTCGTTGTCTTTGGTATTTTCATCTACGATCTGCCATCTGCCATCTCCCATCCTCTTCCCCGTCAAGGGGTCGATCACGACCTGGACCAGGCCCTCCGGCCGTTCGAGCCACTCCGGCTTCGCGTCGCGGTGGAGGCGGAGCATCGTGCGGTGGAAGACGGGGCCCGCCCCGGCGACGCCGGAGAGGCCCTTCATCGGGGAGTTGTCGAAATTGCCGGCCCAGACGCCGACGGTGAACCTGCCGGTGAAGCCGAGGCACCAGTTGTCGCGGAAATCGGAGGAGGTGCCGGTTTTCGCGGCGCAGGGGAAAGGCAGTTCGAGCGGTCCGCCACGGCCGAAGGACGGCGCGCGGGCGACGGGGTCGGCGAGGATGCCGGCGATGAGATAGGCGGAGGAGGGGGAGAAGATGGTAGATGGTAGTGGGTGGATGGTAGATGGCGGGGCGGCGCTGGCTTTGGCATTCTCATCCGCCATCTGCCATCTTCCATCGACGATCTCCGATCTACCATCCGCCATCCAAAGCCGCACCTCCCGGTGCGTGCCTCCCTCCGCCAGCGTGGCGTAGGCGTTCGTGAGATCCAGCAGCCGGACCGGGGCGTTGCCGAGGGTCAGGCCGAGGCCGTAGGGCGCGGGGTCGGGGCCGATGGTGTCGAGGCCGAGCTCCAACAGGAGCTGGTGCAGCGGCCGCGGGCCGCCGAGGTCGTTGAGGGCGCGCATCGCCGGGACATTGAGCGAACAGGCGAGGGCCTCGCGGACGGTGACGGGGCCGCGGAAGGTCCGGTCGTAGTTTTCGGGGGCGTCGAGGCCTTCCTTGGTGCGGAAGCGGGTCGGGATGTCGGCGACGATCGATCCCGGATGCAATCCGCCCTTTTCGAAGGCGAGCAGCCAGGTGAAAGGCTTGAGGGCGGAGCCGGGGGAGCGCGGGGCCAGCGCGCCGTTGATTTGTCCGCCGTTCGGGTCGCGCCAGTCGCCGGACGAGACCAGGGCGAGGATCTCGCGGGTATCGTTGTCGAGCACGACCACCGCGGCGTGCTTGAGGTTGGAGGCGGAGAGCTTGGCGAGTTCCTCGCGGACGATCGCCTCGACGTCGTGCTGGAGCGCGGCGTCGATCGAAGTCCGGTGCCCGGAGCCCGGGCGCTGGAGGGGTTCAAACGCGGGCAGCCACGGGGCGACGGGTTTTTCCGGGAGCGGCCGGAGCTTCAGCGGTTCGGCGCGGGCGGCGGAAATACGGGAGGCATCGTAGGTCTTGGCGAGGCGGTCGAGCACGACGCCGCGGCGGGCGAGCGCGCGGGCCGGGTGCTTGAGGGGATCGAGCCGGCTGGGGGCCTGCGGGAGGCCGGCGAGCAGGGCGTTTTCGGCGAGCGAGAGGTCGGCGAGCGGTTTTTGGAAGTAGAAGCGGGCGGCTTCGGCGGGGCCGCTGCGATGGTTGCCGTAGGGCAGGCGGTTGAGGTAGGCGACGAGGATCCGGTCCTTCGTCCATTTCATCTCGAGGTGGCGGGCGAGCAGGGCCTCGCGGAGTTTGGTGCGGAGCGTCCGCGGGGCGGGGGGCGAAGAGAGTTTGACCAGCTGCTGGGTGATGGTGGAGGCGCCGGAGACGGAGCGGCGGTGGCGCAGCGCGTCCTTCGCGGCGCGGGCGGTGGCGAGCAGGTCGATCCCGCCGTGGGAGCGGAAGCGCTTGTCCTCCGCGACGAGGGTGCAGGCGACGAGGTCGGCCGGGATTTCACCGAGGGCGACCGGCGCGCTGCGGGTGAAGTCGGGGAGGACGAGGTGGTGGAGCGGCTGGCCGTGGCGGTCGAGCAGAACGGGCGAGGCGGACGGGTTTTCGACGAGGCCGGCGGGCAGCGGGAAGAAGAGCGGGAGGAGGAACCAGCCGAACAGGGCCGCCGCGAGCGCGGCCACCGGGAGGAGGACGCGCTTGCGGCGGAGCGGACGACGGGGTTTCACGGGAGATGACCGGGACCGCGGACTTTTGTCCGATTGAATCTGGGTGGGGCCGACTGCTGGAGGAAACTCGAGCGGACTAAAGTCCGCGGTCCAGTAC
>CAMCYK010000011.1 GCA_945883695.1 Akkermansia muciniphila
GCGACTCCCAGAAGGACGTGTTGTCGTATTTTTCTTCGGGGATACATCGGGGGTATTTGACGAGCTGGAGTTGGATGACGCGGCAGTCGCAATGGAGGCTCTTCGCAGGAACGGGTTCGGGAGATACGAGCACGTCAGCGAGGAGGGTAAAAGGGTGATGGCATGGCCGAGGCCACCCTTCGTCAAAGGACGACATCCCATCGGCCCCATTTATTCCAGCGGTCAGTTCGGGCGATAGTGCTCTTGCTCAACTACACGAGGTTCTGGTCCATCACGTTGCTCCGGCTATTCTCGGCGGAACTGTTCAGCTGCCATCATGGCGTGGCCGTCCTCCACCGCCGCCAGCAACCGCCGGGCCCGGCTGGCTCGCATGAACCAGGTGTAGGCAGTGAAGTCGTCGTCGCATTCGGCGAAGAGGGTCACCGCTTGGCGGGGATGATCCGCCGGCACTTTTCGGAACTGGATGATTTCCGCGAGTCGATGTCCGGGCGGCCGGTTGGGGTCCGGATGGGAGCCGCGGCGAGCGAGCTGGATTGGATGGTCTTGCCCAGGATGGCCGGGTGCCGGGAAGCCCTCGGGGGTGTGGTGCTGGAGCTGGAGCAATCCCGCAGCGGCGAAGTGGCCCGTGGCGTGGCGGACGGCCGGCTGGATTTCGGGATCGTCCGCGACGACGCCGCGCCGGCGGGGATGAAGCGGTGGAAACTCGGGCGGATCGGCTACTCGCTGTTCGCCCCCAAGGCGGCGTGGAAGGGTGGCGGTGGGATCGAAGGAGTGTTCGCGCGGCATCCCTTCGGCGAGCTGCTTCCCGGTGGACAGTTCCATGATCGGTATCGCGGGCTACTCGCGGCGCGGAAATGGTCACCGCGGGTGATTGCCCGGGTCGGTTCGTTCATCCGGTTGGCCCGCTTGGTCCGTGCCGACGGGGTGGCGGCGGTGCTGCCTAGGACGGCGACGGGTGAATTCGATCCGGCCAAAGTGCAGGCGATGCCCCTCCCGTGGAGTCACGAGCGGCCGATGGTGCTGCTGGCGAACCCGCGGAGCCTCGACCGGGCCGGGCTGAGGCCGGGTATCGCGGTGGCGCCTTCGAAGGTGCTGGCGTGGTCGGGTGCTTCGGACTGAGATCCGCAAGCCTGCTCCCGGCCAGTCCGCGAGAAGGCGGATGGGGGACTGGCGGAGCCGCTTCCTGGGCGGGGTGGCCGCCGACATCCCGGCCGAGACCAGCACCGAGAGGGTCACCACGGCAAATCCACGAAACCCAATGGTGTTAGAAACTAGCATCTATTGACTATCCTTTGAACCTGCCTGAAGAAGCCCGCGAATCAGCGTCAACGACAATCCTCGCGAGCATGCATCATCCCGGGACGACGCTTCTCTCCGCCTTTGTGGCAAGACCTATTGGTAGAACCGGCAGCGCGGAAAGTTTCCCGTCCCGGGAGGTCGGAATTGATCGACAGATTTCCGCCAATCTTCACCTTTTCGTTCGTAGTCCGTGACTCCGGCTCACGCGCCCCGCGATCCTCGATTCGCCCGTTTTCCCACTTCGCCCGCCCCATGAAACGAAGCACCCTGCTGTTCCGTCCGCTGATCTGTTGGTTGACGATGTTGACCGTCGCTCCCGTTTCGGCGGCGACCGTCGAAGTCACCTACAACAATGCCGCGGACATTCCCGTGACGACGGCCAGCCACACGGCGTCAGGCAACACCCTGGACTTCCGGCTCAACTTCGCGCCCGCCGTCGGGACCATGCTCACCGTCGTCAATGTCACCGGCTCCGGCCCCATCCAGGGGACTTACGACAACCTGGCACAAGGGCAGCGGGTCGATCTCACGTTCAACGGGATCCGCTATCCCTTTTTCGCCAACTATTTCGGCGGCAGCGGCAACGACCTGGTGCTGGCATGGGGCAGCAGCCGGCCCTTGGTCTGGGGAGACAACAACTACGGCTATCTGGGACTCGATCATACCCTGGCGGTCCGGATTCCCACCGCGGTGCTGCCAACCGGCGTCCTGAAAGGCAAGATCCTGAGCCGCGCGGCCATCGGGGCGAGCCACACCGTCGTGCTCGCCACCGACGGCTCGCTGTTCGCCTGGGGCGACAATTCGGAGGGCCAGCTCGGCAACGACCGGATGGGCGAGAACAGCCTGGTGCCCTTGGCCGTCGACCGGTCGGGAGCGCTTGCCGGCAAGACCGTCGTTTCATTGGTCGCCGGCCAGACATTCACGCTCGCGCTCTGCTCCGACGGCACCCTCGTCACCTGGGGCGGCAACAACTCCGGAACGGCGGGCAACGGAAGCTCCAGCGACTCCCCGGTACCGACGGCGGTGGACCAGGCAGGAGTCCTCGCGGGAAGGCGAGTGGTTTCGATCGTGGCTGGCTCGGAATCCTGCTTCGCGCTTTGTTCGGATGGCACCTTGGCCGCCTGGGGCAACAACGTGACGGGGCAGCTCGGGGATGGCAGCAACACCAACCGCTCGCGCCCGGTCCTGGTGTCGAAGACCGGTGCCCTCGCGGGAAAGACCATTATCGCGGTGGCCTCGGGACATCACCACACCTACGCCCTCTGTTCGGACGGCACGCTGGCCGCATGGGGGCGGAATTCCGAGGGGCAGCTCGGAAACAACACGACGACCGAATCCCTGATTCCGGTTCCGGTGGTTCGCACCGGCGTGCTCTCGGGCAAAACGATCACTTCGATATCGTGTGGCGCGCTCTTCGGAATGGCCCTCTGCTCCGACGGCACCCTGGCTTCCTGGGGGTCTAACAATTCCGGACAACTAGGAATCGGAAGCACCACGCTGAGCCGCGTGCCGGTCGCGGTGAACCGCAGCGGCGTCCTGTCGGGAAAAACCATCGTCTTCGCCACCGCAGGTTACAACCACGCCCACGCGCTTTGCTCCGACGGCACGCTCGCTTCCTGGGGCCTCAATGACGCGAACCAGTTGGGCGACGACACCGGCACCACCCGCACCCTCCCGGTCCGTGTCGTTTCGACCGGATTGCGGGCAGGCGAACGCTTCCACGCGCTGGGATCCGGTGCAGCCGCCCGTCAAGGGTTGGTGCTGGCCGCCTCTCCTCCCCCCGCCACCCCGGTCACCCTCGCGGCCGACCCGATCGGCGACCAGCAGGCCACCCTCCGCGCGACGGCGAACGCGAACGGCACTGCCGCCACGGTTTCTTTCGAATACGGCACCACGACCGCCCTCGGCGGCACGGCCGCGGCCATCCCCGCGAGCGTCAATGGCAGCACCACCACCGCGGTCAGCGCCAACCTCGGCGGGCTCCTCCCTGCCACGACCTACCACTACCGCGTGGTGGCCAGCGGGACGGGCGGGGACGCCGCCGGGGAAACGCTGAGCTTCACCACGGGCAGTTCCGCGGCACTCGCCACGCTTTCCACCACGGCGGGCGAGCTCGCGCCTCTGTTCCAGACCCCGCTAACCAGCTATTGGCTCACTGTTTCCTCCGCCACCGCCGGGATCTCGCTCACTCCCACCGCCACTCAAGCCGGTGCCGCCATCACTGTGGGTGGCAACCCGGCGGTCGCCGGCAGCCCCGGCCCGCTCCTGCCGCTGGCACCCGGTAACAACCAGATTCCGATCAAGGTGACTTCCGCCGATGGGACGACGGCATTCACCTACACCGTGCATGTTACCCGTCTTCCCGGGGTCTTCGCCATGGAGTCGGCGGCGGACGTTCCTATCACCGCCACCAGCTTCGACCTCAATGGCAGGGAAGCGGTGCTGAGCCTCCGCCACGCCCCGGCTCCGGGTGCGCTCATCACATTGTTGAGATCCACCAGCCTCGACCCCATCCGTGGCAGCTTCTCCAACCTCGCCCAGGGGCAAGGTGTCGCTCTCACCCACCAGGGAGTCCGCTACGAATACGTCGCCGACTACTTCGGCGGCAGCGGCAACGACCTCGTCCTCCGCGGGGCGAACACCCGCGCGGTGGCCTGGGGGAGCAACTCGGGCAGCCAGCTCGGGTTCGCCACCCCGTCCCAGAGCAATTCCGCGCTTCCCGTCGACAGCTCCGGTGAGCTATCGGGAAAAACGATCACCGCCACCGCGGTGGGCAGCAACAGCAGCTTCGCCTTGGACTCGGACGGCGTCGTCTACTCGTGGGGACTGAACCCGTCCGGCCAGCTTGGAACCGGCGACCTCGTCACTTCCCCGGTTCCACGGAAAGTACTTGTGAGCGGCCCGTTGGCGGGAAAGCGGGTCGTCGCCATCGACGCCGGTAACAACCACGCGTTAGCCCTCTGTTCCGACGGGACCCTGCTCGCATGGGGAAGCAACAACGACGGACAGCTCGGCATCGGCAGCACCACCCGCAGCCTGCTGGCGGTCGACGTGGACCGGACCGGAGTGCTCGCCGGCAAGACGGTCGTCCAGATGGTCGCCAGCGGAAATTTCAGCATGGCACTTTGCAGTGACGGGACCATCGCCGCCTGGGGTGCGAACGAAGCGGGACAACTGGGAGACGGCACGGTCGGCAACCGCCTGAGGCCGGTCGAGGTCGTGAGATCGGGCTACTTGAAGGACCGCGGAGTCGTGCAAATCACCGCGGGCGAAAGTTTCGCGCTGGCGCTGCTCGACGATGGGACGCTCGCCGGATGGGGCCGCAATGACAACGGTCATCTCGGCGACGGCACCTCGACCTACCGCAAGTTACCGGTTGCCGCGGGGATCGGAGGAGCACTCGCAGGCAAGGCCGTCGTCCAGATCCGTGCGGGGTCCCAACATTCCCTCGCCCTTTGCAGCGACGGTACCATTGCCGGCTGGGGTGCCAACAACCAAGGCGCGCTGGGCAACAATACCACCTCGTCCACGACCCCGGTGCCGGTGGCCGTGGTCAGAACCGGCGTATTGTCGGGAAGAACGGTCACCAGCATCGCCGCCGGCAATCAGTTCAGCCTTGCAAGTTGTTCCGACGGAACCATGGCTGCCTGGGGATCTAACAGCTTCGGGGAACTCGGCAACGGGACGGCGGGCAGTTACAGCCAGGTTCCGGTTCTTCAAAACCCGTCGGTCGCTTATCCCGGGAGTTCCTTCCCGCCCTTGAGCGCTGCCCCGGCCGGCACCGTAACCGTGACCCTGCTGGCCTTCCCGCCGCCACCACAGGCAGTAACGCTCGCCGCATCCTCGATTCGGGATCTGGGAGCAACGCTTGAAGGCGAGGTGAATGCCAATGGCAATCCCGCGTCGGTCTCCTTCGAGTATGGCCTCACCGACAGCTACGGCACGGTGGTCACGGCGAATCCTTCCCCGGTCGCCGGGACGGCGCTTACCCCGTCGCGTGCCACATTGAACAATCTGCTGGGCGGCACGACCTACCACTATCGCGTGGTAGCATCCGGCCCCGGCGGAAAAGCCTTCGGCGCCGACGCTACCTTGACCACCACCACGGCGGCAGCGCTCGCCAGCCTCGAGGCCGGTGGACATGCCGTCGAGCCTGCCTTCTCGCAAGAGATCTCCCGCTACGCCGTCACCGTGCCCGAGACCGCGGACAGCATCGTGATCGGTGCAACGGCCGCCTCGCCCGGTGCCGCCGTCACGGTCAATGGCAGCCCGCGGGCGCCCGGAGGCAACCCGCTGGCTCTTTCCAGCGGCGCGAACCTCGTGACTATCCGGGTCACCTCGCCCGGTGGCGGCGACAGCCGCGATTACACCCTCACCGTCACCCGCTTGCCGGGAACCATCCTCCTGACCTCCGCCAACCAAGCACCGCTCGCTCTGAGCCGGCTCGATGCATCCGGGCAACACCTCGATTTCGAACTGCGGTACCTCCCGACGGCAGGCACTTCCTTCCGCCTCTTCGACCTCGCCGGGTTCACCCCGATCAGCGGCCGCTTCGACAACCTCGCGCACGGCCAGCGGGTGACGCTGGCCTTTGGCGGCATCGAGTTCCCCTTCGTCGCCAACTACTTCGGCGGCGATGGCAACGACCTGGTGCTTCAATGGGCGAACACCCGGCTGTTCGGCTGGGGCTTCAACACCTACGGCCATGCCGGGCTTCCAGCCACCCCCTCGCTCACGTCACCGACACCCGCGGATCCGTCGGCACTGCTCCAAGACAAGACCATCCTGACGACGGCATCAGGTTCCTCGTTCACGATCATGCTGATGTCCGACGGCAGCGTGTTCGGCATCGGCGAGAACGGGAGCGGCCAGCTGGGGAACCCGGCCGCCGGAAGCCGGACCTCCACCCCGGTGCCGGTCGACCGGTCCGGGATTCTCAATGGAAAAACCGTGACCACGATCGCCGTCGGCAGCACTCACACGCTGGCGCTGTGCTCCGATGGCACGCTGGTCGCCTGGGGCGACAACAGTGTGGGACGACTGGGAACCGGCAACACCACCCGTAGCCCGGTGCCCATCGCCGTCGACCGCAGCGGCGCCCTGGCCGGCAAGCGGGTGATCGCGATCGGAGCAGGCACCGATCACTCGCTCGCCGCCTGCTCCGATGGAACCGTCGTCGCCTGGGGCCAGAACTTCAACGGCCAGCTTGGTAACGGCGTCCAGACCAACTCGCTGGTTCCGATTCCCGTCAACCGTGACGGCGCGCTGGCGGGCAAGACCGTGACCAAGCTTTTCGGCGGCAACTCCCACAGCATCGCGCTTTGCTCCGACGGCAGCCTCGCGGCCTGGGGCGCGAATGTCGCGGGCCAACTGGGTGACGGCACCACCACCAACCGCTTGCTTCCCGTTACCGTGACGTCGACCGGCATCCTTGCCGGAAAGACCCCGGCCGCCATCGCCGCCGGTGCCACCCACCAACTCTTGCTTTGCACGGATGGCACCCTCGTCACCTGGGGCTCCAACTTCCGCGGGCAACTTGGGACCGGTAACACTACCAGCAGCTCCGTGCCGATCGCCGTAACCAAGACCGGAGGACTTGCGGGCAAGGCCGTCACCGCCATTGCGGCGGGAACCAGCCACAGCCTTGCTGTGTCCTCCGACGGCACCGGTGCCGCGTGGGGCTTCGATTCCAGCGGCCAACTCGGCGACGGCGCGCCGCTCAGCAACAAGACGCTCCCCGTCGGGCTGGTCAACGACCAGCTCCGCGCCGGCGAGAGATTCATCCAAGTCTCCGCCGGTTCCGCCTCGGAACTCTCGCTCGGCATCGTGGCATCCCCCCCGCCTCCCACCGCGACCACGCTCGCCGCCACCGCGATCCGCGACACCGCGGCCACCCTCAACGGAGCGGTCCTGCCCAACGGCAGCAGCACCACTTTGCGATTTGAATACGGCCTGACTTCTTCGTTCGGCATGACCGTGCCCGCAGTGCCGGGCACCGGGGCCGGCACCGGGGCTGTCGAAGCCAGCGCCCGGCTTCCCGGCCTGCTGCCCGGGACCACCTACCACTTCCGCCTTGTTGCGGAGGGCCCCGGCGCTACCGCCTTTGGCGATGACAGCGTTTTCACCACCACGACCAACGCCACCCTGACAGGCCTGAACCTCAGCGCCGGGATTCTATTCCCAGGCTTCGAGCGGACCCATGCCACTTACATCGCGACGGTATCTTCCGGAGTCGACTCGATCACGGTAGCCCCGGTTCCGACGCATCCGGAGGCCGTCATCTCGGTGAATGGCACGGTCATCCCTTCCGGCGGCGCGAGCGGTCCCATCCCGCTTTCGGCAGGCGGCATCGCCGTCGAGATCCAGGTGACATCGGCGGACCGCGTCGACTCCATGACCTACCGAGTGGCGGTCACCCGGCTTCCGGGAGCCTTTACGGTCCCCAACCCGGACAGCGTGCCGCTCACCGCCGGCGAACTCATCGCCAGCGGAAATGCCCCGCCCTTCGTCCTCGGCCACGCCCCCCAGGTTGGCTCGAGCTTAAAGGTGATCGACATCACCGGCAGCGGGCCGATCCGCGGCCGCTTCGACAACCTGGCGCAGGGCCAGCGGGTCGGGCTGGAATTTGGCGGGGTGCTCTATCCGTTCGTCGCGAACTACAGCGGCGGCACCGGCAACGACCTGGTCCTCGAATGGGGCAACACCCGGCCCTTGGCATGGGGCAACAACGGGTCCAGCCAATCCGGCACCGGCATCAGCACGGCTTCCACGCTGCTCGTTCCGACTCCCGTCGAAACCGGTGGGGCGCTGGCAGGGAAAACCATCCACCGCTGGGCCAGCGGCAGCGAACACGTGATCGCCCTCTGCCTCGATGGCAGCCTCGTGGCCTGGGGCAGGAACAACTCCGGAATGCTCGGAGACGGCACCAACACCGAGCGCCCAACCGCGATCAACGTTCCTTTCAACGGCGCGCTGGCCGGCAAATCCGTTGTCGCGGTGGCCGCGGGATCTTATCACAGCCTGGCACTTTGCTCGGACGGCAGCATCGCGGCATGGGGATCGAATATTTCCGGCCAGCTCGGAAACAACAGCATTACCAACAGCTTGACCCCGGTGGCCGTCGACACCTCGGGAGTTCTCGCCGGGAAGCCGGTGATCGCCATCGCCGCCGGTTCCAATTTCAGCCTCGCCCTCTGTCAGGACGGCACGATCGCCGCCTGGGGCCAATCGAACAGCGGCCAACTCGGGAACAACACGACCACCTTCAGCCGGGTCCCGGTCGCCGTGGTGTCGACCGGCGTGCTCGCCGGCAGACGGCCGGTCGCGCTCGCCGCCGGCCATGAGTTCGCCCTCGCCTTGTGCGACGATGGCCAGATCGCCGGCTGGGGCAGCAACTCCTTCGGCCAACTGGGCGACAACACCACGACCCAGCGCAACGTGCCGGTGCTGGCCGATCGCGGCGGCGTGCTTGCCGGCAAGACGGTGACCGCCATCGCCGCTGGCGTCGCGCACTCGCTGGCCCGCTTGTCAGACGGCACTCTGGCCGCGTGGGGATCCAACGCCAGCGGGGTTCTCGGCGACGGCACCACGACCAACCGCCGGGTGCCGGTGCTGATCAACCTCAGCGGCGTGCTCGCCGGCAAAACCGTGACCGACATGGAAGGCGGCGGCAGTCACACGCTCGCCGTGTGCAGCGACGGCACCCTGGCCGCCTGGGGCCGCAACCAAGCCGGCGAAGTGGGCGACATCACCACCACCACCCGTTTGCTGCCCGTTCTGGTCAACACGACCGGCCTGCAACCCGGCGAGCGCTTCATCCCCGGCATCATCGCTTCCGACCTCAACAGCTCCCATGCGATCGTCGCGTCGCCCCCTGCTCCGCAAGCCGCCAGCCTCGCCGCCAGCTCGGTGAAGGATTCGGGCGCCATCCTCAACGCCACGGTCCGGCCCAACGGATCAAGCGCCACGGTCTCCTTCGAGTTCGGCCTGACGCCCTTCCTCGGTACGACGCTCACCGCCGAGCCCGCGACCCTTGGCGGCAGCACCGCCCAATCGGCGGGCGTCGCCGTCGCGGGCCTGACTCCGGGGACGACTTATCATTATCGCGTCGTCAGTTCCGGTCCCGGTGGGATCGCCCGGGGCGAGATCCTTTCCTTCGCCACCACCACGCGGGCCACGCTGGCCGGCCTGACTCCGTCCGCCGGGGTGATGGGGCCGGACTTCGACCCGAAATCCACCGCCTACTGGCTGACCGTGCCGGCCGCAACCCAGGGGATCTCGTTCACTCCGGTGGTCGCCGAACCCGGGGCCACCGTCCGGATCGCCGGGTCGCCGGTGGCGAGCGGCCAAGCCGGACCCACGGTGGCGCTCGCCCCCGGCAACAACTCCGTCGAGGTCGCCGTCACCAGCGCGGACGGCACCGCAAACCTGACCTATCACGTGACAGTCACCCGCATCCCGGAGTCGCTCGCCTTCGGCTCCGCCGCGGAGGTCCCGCTGCGGGTTGCAGGGTTCCACGCGACAGGTAGCCCGGCGATCATCCTCGGCTTCGCCCCGCCGACCGGCACCGACCTGATGCTGGTGGAAAATTCCGGCCGCGGTTTCATCCGCGGGGCCTTCGAGGGGCTCGCCCAGGGCGGATTGCTGAAACTCTCCCATGGCGGCATCACCTACGAATTCTCCGTCAACTACCACGGGGGCGATGGCAACGACCTCGTCCTGCAATGGGCGAACATGGCCCTCTTCGGCTGGGGGGACAACACCAGCGGTGCGGCCGGTCATCATGGCCCGACCCGCTACACCCCGGTCGCGGTCGCCGATGACCAGGGGATCCTTGCCGGAAAAACGGTGAGCGCCCTGTCCACCGGCAGCTCCCACACGCTCGCGCTCTGCACCGATGGCACCCTGGCGGCCTGGGGATCGAACAGCGATGGCCAGCTGGGCAACGGCGGCACTTCCTCCAGCAACGTGCCGGTGGCGGTCGACCTGGGCGGCGAACTGGCCGGCAAGACCGTGGTCGCCATCGCCACCGGCCGGGATCACAGCCTTGTGCTTTGTTCCGACGGCACCGTGGCCGCCTGGGGATCGAATATCCTCGGCCAACTCGGGGCCTGGGAGTCGTCCCGCAGCCGGACTCCGGTCGTCCTGGAGAAAACCGGTGCCTTGGGCGGCCGCAAGGTGGTCGCGATCCGCGCCGGCGAATACTTCAACCTGGCTCTTTGCGAAGACGGGACGCTCGCCGCCTGGGGCTACAACGACAGGGGTCAACTGGGCGACGGCACCAAGACGGACCGGAGGCTTCCGGTGCGGGTCGGCGACAACAGCATCCTCGGCGGCCGCCGGATCTCGTCGATCGCCGCGGGCGGAACCCACGTCGTGGCCATCACCGAGGATGGCAGCCTGTTTGCCTGGGGAGGCAACGGGCAGGGCCAGTTGGGGAACGGCAACACCTCCGATAGTTCGAGCCCGGTCCCGGTCAACACCGGCGGACTGCTTGCCGGCAAACGGGTGGTCGCCCTGGCGGCCGGCTCCAACCACAACCTCGCCCTGTGTGCCGATGGCACCCTCGCGGTCTGGGGCGCCAACGGCTCCGGCCAACTCGGCATCGGCTCGACCACCAACAGCCCGCTGCCGGTGGGGGTGAACCGGGGCGGCGTGCTGGCCGGCAAGACCATCCGCGGCATCGCCGCCCACAACACCTCGAGTTATGCCGTTTGCGACGATGGCAGCATTGCCGCCTGGGGCTTCAACCAATGGGGCCAGCTCGGCGACAACACCACCACCAACCGCAATCAGCCGGTGCTGGTCCAAAACTCGGTCCTCAAGCCCGGCGAGCGATTCGTCCGCCTTGCCGACGGCCCGTTCTCGACCCACATCAACGCCATCGCCGCCCTCCCGCCCCGCGCCACGGTGGACACCCTGGCGGCCGCGGTGACCGGTGACTCGTCGGCAACGCTGAACGGCTCCGTCCGGGCCAATTCCTCGGACGCCACGGCGTGGTTCGCTTACGGCACGACTCCGGCCTACGGCCAAAGGGCCGCGGCCACCCCGGAAAATGTCGCGGCCGGGACCACCACGGCGATCACGGCGTCACTCGCCGGCTTGCAAGGCGGCACCACCTATCACTTCCGCGCCGTCGCCTCGGGAAGCGGCGGGATTTCCTACGGGGAATCTCGTACTTTCACCACCGGCAACGCCGCCGCGCTCGCCTCCCTCACCGTCGGCGGCGCCACCCTGTCGCCCGCTTTCTCGCCGGCGCTCGGCTCCTACTCCGCCACCGTTCCCTTCACCGCCGGGCGGATCACGGTGACCGCGCGATCCTTGTCCGCAGCCGCGGAGATCCGGATCAACGGCAGCCAACCGAACCCGGGTAGCGCGCTCGCCGACGTCGATCTCGCGGTGGGAACCAACACGGTCGAGGTGACGGTGAACGCCGGCGGTGGAACCGCCACCCGGAACTACCGGATCACGGTCATGCGGTTTCCGGAGTCGTTCGTCTATCGCGACGGGACCGAACGCCCGCTGGTGATGGAGCGCTTCGCGGGGTCCGGACCCGCGCCTTCGCTGGCGCTGGAATTCGCCCCCGGTCCCGGGACAGGCCTGACGGTCGTGGAGCAAACCGGGCTCGATCCCTTCGCGGACCGCTTCAGCAACCTCGCCCAAGGAGAGGTCGTCGTCCTCCACCACAACGGCGTGAACTACCGCTTCGTCGCCAACTATTTCGGCGGCAGCGGCAACGACCTGGTTCTCGAATGGGCCAACCGCCGGATCGTCGGCTGGGGCCAGAACAGCGATGGGGAACTCGGGCATCCGGATCCGCGCGACATGACCACTCCCGTCGCCACCGTGGCCGACGCCTTCCCCCCCGACGGCACCCTGTTCGCGGTCGATGCCGCGGGGACCGGCAACCACACCCTGGCACTCGGCTCCGACGGCGTCGTGTACGCCTGGGGCGGGAACCAAGCCGGCCAGCTCGGAAATGGCGGCACCACCCGGACCACGACTCCCGCCGCGGTCGACCGGAGCGGTATCCTCGCCGGAAAACGGGTCGTGAAGATCGCGGCCGGCGGCGATCACAGCCTGGCACTCTGCGAAGACGGCACCCTGGTGGCCTGGGGGTCGAACGGCAACGGCCAGCTCGGCACCGGCGACACGGTGAATCATACCCGCCCGGTGGCCGTGGACCGGACCGGCGTGCTGGCCGGCAAAACCATCATTGCCATCGCCGCGAGCTACTACGCGAGCTTCGCCGTCTGCGCGGACGGCACGGTCGCGGCCTGGGGCGGCAATGGTTCGGGCATGCTCGGCAACGGCTTGAACTCCGGCAGCTTCACCCGTCCGGTTGAGGTGAACCGCGGCGGTGTGTTGCTGGGAAAAACCGTGGTCGCCCTGGCTCCCGGCGAGAACCATTGTTTCGCCCTTTGTTCCGACGGCACTTTCGCCGCCTGGGGCCAGAACACCTACGGCCAGCTCGGCAACAACAGCAACGCCGACAGCCCGGTGCCCGTGCTGGTGGACCGCGGCGGCGTGCTGGCCGGCAAGACGGTCGTCCAAGTGTCCGCCGGACGGGCCCACGGCCTCGCCGTCTGCAGCGACGGGACCGTCGCCGGCTGGGGCCGCAACAACTTCGGTGAGGTCGGCAACAACAGCACGACCCAAAGCGGGGTCCCGGTCGCGATCACGTCCAGCGGATCGCTCGCCGGCAAAACCGTCACCGCCGTCGACGCCAGCATCTTCAACAGCCTCGCCCTCTGTTCCGACGGCAGCGCCGCCACGTGGGGCTATAACCCCTGGGGCCAGCTGGGCAACGGAACCACCAGCGACAGCCCGGTGCCGGTGGCGGTGCTGCCCGGCGTGATCCGTCCCGGCGAACGAATCATCGCCGGGACCGCGGCGGTCGGCTCTCACTTCGCGCTCGTCGCCTCGCCCCCCGCGCCGACCGCGGAAACCCTGGCGGCAACCTTGATCGGCGACCACACCGCGACCGTGAACGGCCGCGCCGGGGGGAACGGGGAAACGACCGCGCTGACCTTCGAGTATGGCCTGACCGACACCTACGGCAGCACGCTGGCCGCGGATCCGGCGACGATCAGCGGCACCGCCGTGACCGGCTCCAGTGCCACCCTGACCGGGCTGCTCGCGGGCACCACGTATCATTATCGCCTGGTCGCCTCGAATGACGGCGGGACCACCCGGGGCGCGGACCGCACCTTCACCACCGGCACGCTCACCGCCTTGGCAGGACTTTCATTGAGCCACGGATCGCTGGCCCCGGACTTCGCACTCAGCCGCACCGCCTATACCGCCACCGTTCCGTTCACGGCGGGCTCGATCACCGTCAGTCCGCGGGTAGCGACGCCCGGAGCCACGGTCACGGTTAACGATCGTCCGGTCGCCTCCGGCGGCGCGAGCGAGGCGCTGGACCTCGCCGTCGGCGAAAACGAAATCGTGATCGAGGTGCGCGCGCCCGGCGCTGCCGCAGGTTCGCAGCGCTACGTGGTGACCGTGACCCGCCTGCCGGAGCTCCTTGTTCTGGATGCCGCCGGTGCCACCGGCGCGAGGTCCGACCGCTTCGGGATTGCCGGGCTGACGGCCGCCATCTCCCTGCGCCATGCCCCCGCCACCGGAGCCTCGCTGTTACTGTTGGACAGCACCGGCGGCGAGCCGATCGGCGGTCGCTTCGCCAATCTTGACCAAGGTCAGGAGATCGTCCTGGAACACGACGGCATCGCCTACCCGTTCGTCGCCAACTACCACGGCGGCGATGGCAACGACCTGGTCCTCCAATGGGCGAACACCCGGCTCGCGGGCTGGGGCAGCAACGGCAACGGGCAGCTCGGCGGCACTCTCGCGACCACCCAGACGGTGCCGGCCGACCTCCAGCTCTCCCCGGCCTTCGGCTCGCCCGTGATGGCTGCCGCGACCGGTTACCGGCATTCGCTGGCCTTGACCGCCGACGGCGAAATCCACGCCTGGGGCATCGACGATCGGGGCCAGCTCGGCCAGGCCGGCAAGACCGACAGCGCCTTCCCGCTCAAGGTGGACCGCTCCGGCATCCTGGCCGGCCGCCGGGTCGTCGCGATCGCCGCCGGCTACGGCCACTCGCTCGCGCTGTGCGACGATGGCCAGGTCGCCAGCTGGGGATGGAATGGCGGCGGCCAACTGGGGGTGCCCGGCATCGAGGATCGCGCGGTGCCCGGCCGGGTCGAAACCACCGGTGTGCTGGCCGGCAAGCAGGTGGTGCGGATCGCCGCCGGCTCCTTTCACAATCTGGCCTTGTGCTCCGACGGCACGCTGGCCGCCTGGGGCTCCAACACCTTCGGCCAACTGGGCAACAACCTGTCGTCTGCCGCCTTCGTTCCGGTGCGGGTCGATCTCAACGGCGTGCTGGCCGGCAAGCGGATCGTTGCCATCGCCGCCGGTTATCAGCACAGCCTCGCGCTCTGCTCCGACGGCACCCTGGCGGCGTGGGGGAACAACGAATCCGGCCAGCTTGGCATCGGCTCCATCGAAAGTCCGAAGCGCGTCCCGGTGCAGGTGATCACCACCGGGGCCCTGGCGGGGAAGACCGTGATCGGCATCGCCGCGGGCGACGATCACTCCCTCGCCTGGTGCTCGGACGGCAGCGCGGTGGCGTGGGGGACCAACAACGCCGGCCGGCTTGGCGACGGCACCACCACCCGGCGCGACGCGCCGGTTGCGGTGAACTCGAGCGGTGCCCTCGCCGGGAAGTCGGTCACCGCCATCACGGCGGGTGCCCATCACAGCCTCGCGCTGGCTGCCGACGGCAGCGCAATCGCCTGGGGCGACAATCCCTTCGGTCAACTGGGGATCAACAGCAACACCGGCGCTACCCTGCCCACCGCCGTCCACGGCGCCGGACTGGCAGCCGGCGAGCGCTTCATGACGCTCGTCGCGGGCCGTGCCTCCTTGCACACGCTCGCCCTGGTCGCCAGCCCGCCCAAGCCGCTGGCGGCCACGCTGGCTGCCGACGGAATCACCGGCGACGGAGCCACGCTGAGGGGCAGCGTGCGCCCGAACGGCGGCTCCGCCGACATCGCTTTCGAATACGGACTCACGCCCGACTACGGGCACCGGATCGAGGCGACGCCCGCCACCGCCGGCGGCACGGGCACCCTCCCGGCGTCGGCGCGGATCGAAGGCCTGATCTCCGGCGCAACCTATCACTACCGGATCCTCGCCACCTCGCCGGCGGGAGTTTTTGCGGGAGCAGACCGGACCTTCACCGCGGGCGACGACGCGGCGCTGGCTTCGCTGGTCACGAGCGCCGGAAGCTTCGATCACCCGTTCACCCCCGGACGTTTGGAATACCGTGCGACCCTGCCCTTTGCCATTTCCAGCGTGACCGTCACCGCGGTCCCGGCGCGGGCCGGAGCCACGGTCGCCATCAATGGCGGCGGGGCGGCAACCGTCGCGGTGCCGGCCGGCGAAAGCACCATCACCGTCGAAGTGGCGGCCCCTTCCGGCACGCCGCGCCAGGCCTACCGCATCCACCTCACCCGCCTGCCGGAGACCTTCCGCTTCGCCACCGCGGGCGAGGTGCCGGTCAGGACCGCGCACTTCGCCCCCGCCGGACTCAGCGCCTCGTTCGAACTCGGTTTCGCCCCGCTTCCCGGCACCCGTCTGACCGTCGTGGAGAACACCGGCGACGGGCGGATCCGAGGGACCTTCGCCAATCTCGCCCAAGGCGAAATGGTGACCCTCGACTTCGGCGGGCGGAGTTACCGCTTCGCCGCGCACTACTTCGGCGGCGACGGCAACGACCTCGTCCTCGAATGGGCCTCGAACCGGCTTTTCGGCTGGGGCTTTGGCAGCACCCCGCGGAGCTTCCTGCCGACCCCGGCGGATCCTTCCGGCATCATCCCCCGCTCGCCGATTGTCGCGGTCGCCGCCGGCCAGAGCCACCGCATCACCTTGCATGCCGACGGGTCGCTCGCCGGGTGGGGAAGCAACGACGACGGTCAGTTGGGCAATGGCGCGTCGGGCACCAGCAGTACCACGCCGGTCGCCGTGGACCAGCGTGGCGTGCTGGCGGGCAAACAGGTGGTCCGCATCGCGGCCGGCGAGCGGCACACGCTCGCCCTCTGCTCCGACGGCACGGTGGCCGGGTGGGGTCACAATTTCTACGGAGCGATCGGACCCGCCGGTGCAAGCCGCCAAGCGGTCCCGGTGGCGATCCCGGTCCAGTCGCTGGCCCCGGGCAAAGCCGTCGTCGGCATCGCGGCCGGCGCCATCAGCAGCTACGCGTGGTTCGATGACGGAACCATCGCGGCCTGGGGTTCGAATCAATACGGTCAGCTCGGCAACAACAGCACCTTCAACAGCCCGGCCCCGGTTCTCGTTTCCCGATCCGGGGCGCTGGCCGGAATCAAAGTGGTCTCGGTGGTCGCCGGTGATCACTACGCCGCCGCGCTTGGCTCCGACGGCACCGTGGCTTCGTGGGGCCGCAACGCGGACGGCCAGTTGGGAATCAACTCGACCGTCAACAGCCCCGTCCCGGTCGCCGTGGACCGGCTGGGCGCGCTCGGCGGAAAAACCGTCGTCGCACTGGCGGGCGGCAGCAGTTTCCAGCTCGCCCGCTGCTCCGACGGCAGCGTCGCCGGCTGGGGCCAGAACACCAACCGCCAGCTCGCAACGTCGGTCGGCAGCCGCAGCACGGTGCCGGTCGGGGTCCAGATGACGGGAGCACTGGACGGCAAGACGATTCTGGAAATCGCCGCCGGGGACGACCACGCGTGGGCCCGTTGTTCGGACGGCTCCGTCGTCGCATGGGGGGGCAATATCAATGGCCAGCTCGGCGACAACACCACGGTCAACAACAACCTGCCGGTCCTCGTTTCGACCGCGAACTTGCTGCCCGGTGAACGCCTCACGGCGCTGGCCTCCTGTCCTCTGGCCACCTCGAGTTATGCCATCGGCTCGCTGCCACAACTTCCGCTCGTCACCACTCTCGCGGCAAGCGCCATCCGCAACACCGTGGCGACACTTCACGGCGCGGTCCTGCCCGATGGCGTGGCGGGCGAGCTGTATTTCGACTGCGGCCCCACCGAAAATTACGGGCTGACCATCGCCGCCAACCCGGCCTCGGTGGACGGCAGCGCGGCCGTTCAGGCCAGCGCTCCGGTGACCGGCATGCGGCCCGGCTCCACCTGGCACTTCCGGCTCCGCCTCGTCACCCCCCACGGCAGCTACCTGGGCGAAGACCGCACTTTCACCACCGCCACCGATGCCACCTTGGCATCCCTCTCCACCCGCGCCGGCAACCTGACTCCGGAGTTCTCGCCGCCCACCACCCGCTACGCGCTGACCGTGCCGCATACGACCGGGTCCCTCGTTCTCGATCCCACCGCCTCGGTCCCCGGCGCGGTCGTCTCGGTCAATGATGCCGTGCCGACGACTCCCGTCCTGCTCGAGACCGGATCCAACGTCCTCAAGGTGCAAGTCACCGGACCGGACAGCGGTGAAACCTTCCGCTATCTTGTCATCGTGACCCGGTTGCCGGAGCTCCTGCGCTTCGACTCCCCGGAGGACGTCCCGCTGGTCGCCGGACAGTTCGCGGCGGCCGCCGCGCTTCCCCCGGTCCGGCTCGGTTTCATCCCCCAGCCCGGAACCGTGCTGAGGCTCTTGGACAATCGCGGCGGGGATCCGATTTCCGGCCGCTTCCCCGGTCTTCCTCACGGCGGGACCCTTGACCTCGAATCAGGCGGCAGCGCCTATCGCTTCGTCGTCAATTACCACGGCGGCGACGGCAACGATCTGGTCCTCCAGTGGGCGAACTCCCGCGTGTTCGGCTGGGGCGAAAGTCAGCAGGGACAACTCGGCAACGGCCTCCGGGGGGGGGCGACCCCGACCCCGACCCTCGCCGCCATCGGCGGAACCCTCGCCGGGAAAGAAGTCCTGGCCACCGCGACGGGCGGCTTCCACAGCCTCGCCCAGGCCACCGACGGAACCCTGGTTGCCTGGGGCTCCGGCTCCGGCGGGAAGCTCGGCAACGGCAGCAACAATGACGCTCTCGCGCCCGTTGCGGTCGATCCCACCGGCGCGCTGGCCGGCAAGTCGGTGATCGCCCTGGTGCCGGGCCGCGATTTCAGCGTGGCGCTCTGCGATGATGGCACCCTGGCCTCGTGGGGCGACAACGGCAGCGGACAACTCGGCAACGGCACCACGGCATCCAGTGCCGTCCCGGTCGCCGTCCTCCCGGTCGGCGCCCTCGCCGGCAAGCAGGTCAGCTCGGTCGTCACCGGCGCCAGATTCGCCCTCGCCCGCTGCTCCGACGGCTCGCTCGCCGCCTGGGGTGCCAATGGCGACGGACAACTCGGCAACGGCGGCCGGCCCGCCGGAATGATGCCCGTAACCGTTGTCTCCAACGGCGCCCTCGCCGGGAAACACGTCACCGCCATCACCGCCGGCGAAAGCCACTGCCTCGCCCTCTGCGAGGACGGCACGATGGTCGCCTGGGGACTCAATACCCACGGTCAACTGGGCGACAACAGCACCGTCACCCGCCCGGCACCGGTCGCCGTCGACCACGGTGGAGCGCTTGCGGGAAAGCACGTGATCGCGATCGCCGCCGGCAACCATCATTCGCTGGCGCTTTGCTCGGACGGCAGCCTCTTCGCCTGGGGACTCAACTCCGATGGACAGCTTGGCAACCACGGCACCACCAACAGCTTGGTCCCCACGCCGGTCGATCTCTCGGGGGCGCTCGCCGGCAAAACCATCCGCTCGATCCTCGCGGGCACGACCTTCAGCCTCGCTTCCTGCACCGACGGCACGATCGCCGCCTGGGGGAGCAACAACCGCGGTCAACTCGGCGACTTGACCCTTGCCAAACGCCCCGCTCCCGTCCTCACGTCCACCATCACGCTGCGGGCCGGCGAGCAGTGGATGGACTTGCCCGCCCGTCAATCCGGACTCCACACCGTCATGCTCGCCGGGGCCCCGCTCGCTTCCGCCGCCACGCTGGCCGCCCGCGACATCACCGGCACCCGTGCCACCTTGCAGGGCACCGTGCAGGCGAACCGGAACGCGGTCGCCGTCTCCTTCGAATACGGGCTCGATGCCACTTACGGCGAAACGACCGCCGCGCTGCCTGCCAGTGCGAGCGGTATCGGCTCCACCGCCGCAAGCGCCCGCTTGTCCGGCCTGCGGCCCGGCACGACCTACCATTTCCGCACCGTGGCGGAAGGCAGGGGCGGCATCGTCCGCGGCGAAGACCGGACCTTCACCACCCTCAGCGACAACGCGCTGCTCGCGGCCCTGAACGTCAACGAAGGCGTGCTCGGACCGGACTTCGACTCACAGGTCACCACCTATCACGTGTCGGTCCCCGCCGCCACCGGCAGCGTCACGGTGAATCCGGTGACCGTCCACCCGCGAGCCACCTTCGAAATCCCCGGGGCTACCGCGGGAAGCATCGCCCTGACCGGACAACGTACGACCGTGACCATCACCGTCACGGCTGAAGACCGTGAGACACTGAAGCACTACAACGTCATCGTGACCCGCCTGCCCGAGACCTTCGTCCTCGGCGACGACGGCAACGCGCCACTGAGCGTCGACGGTTTCTCCGCCCGCGGCTACCCGGCCATCCTTACCCTCAACCACGCTCCCGTCCCCGGCACGATCCTCACGGTGATCGACAACACCGGCCTCGGCTTCATCCACGGCACCTTCAGCAACCTCGCCCGCGGCCAACGTGTCGCCCTCGCATTCGACGGCCTCGCCTACGACTTCGTCGCCAACTACCACGGCGGCGATGGCAACGACCTGGTCCTGCAGTGGGCGAATACCCGCGCGTTCGGCTGGGGCTTGAACTCCCACGGCCAGCTCGGCGACGGAACTACCATGGGTCGACTTTCCCCCGTCGCGTCTGACCTGTCCGGCATGATTTCCGACAAGACAATCACCGCGATCTCCGCCGGCTACCTCCACAGCCTGGCCCTCTGCTCCGATGGCAGTGTCGCCGCATGGGGATTCAATGCGCAAGGCCAGCTCGGCAACGGCACCACCACCGTCGCCAGCATCCCCGTCGCGGTCGACTTTACCGATGCCGCCGGCGAGGTGATCGCGATTTCCGCCGGGCCCTTCCACAACCTCGCCCTCCGCACCGACGGACGCATCGCGGCCTGGGGCTACAACAACCACGGCCAGCTCGGTACCGGCGACAAAGTGACCTACCTCCGCCCCGTGCTGGTGCCCGCCGTCGGCGCGCTGGCCGGCAAGCAGGTCGTCGCCGTCGCGGCCGGCACTTATCACAGCTTCGCGTTGTGCGCCGATGGCAAGGTCGCCGCCTGGGGCTATAACGACGAGGGTGAACTCGGTGACGGAACCACCACCTCGACCTCCGTTCCCGTGGCCGTCGATACCTCCGGCATTCTGGCGGGCAAGTCGGTCGCGAAGATCGCCGCCGGCCAGTATCACCTGCTCGCCCTCTGCACCGATGGCACCCTGGTATCCTGGGGCTACAACGCGCGCGGCCAGCTCGGGACCGGCACCGCCACCGACGCCCCATCGCCGGTCGCGGTCGACGTTTCCGGCCTCTTGTCCGGCAGAACCGTCGTGGATCTCGCAGCCGGCGATTCGCATAGCGTCGTCCGCTGCGCCGACGGCACCGTCATCGCCTGGGGAAACAACCTCCGCTTCCAGCTTGGCAACGGTGGCGTCTTGGCGAGTTCCGTGCCGGTCGCTATCGATCTCTCCGCCCTTCCCGCCGGCAGCACCACAGCCTCGGTCAGCGCCGGTCGGAATCACAATCTCACACGCCTCCGTGATGGCAAGATCGTGGCCTGGGGTGAGAATTCAAGCGGTCAGCTTGGCAACCTGGGCACGGCCGCAGCCTCCCGACCGGTCAGGGTCGATCTCGCCACCACTCCCGCGGGCAGCCGTGCCATGTTCGTGGCATCGGGCTCCTCCGCCCAGCATAGCCTGGCCGTCCTGGGACTGCCCGGCTCGCGTCCGGCGACGCGTGATCCCGTTCTCGCGGCGCTGGCGGGGAACAGCGGGCTGGATACGGATCAAGACGGCATCCCCGACCTGATCGAACTCGCCTTCGGTCTCGACCCCGCGGTTGCCCATGACGGCTTGATACCCCGGCCGCAGATCATTGACGGCAAGCTCGGCACCTCTTTCAACGAACCGCCGGGCGTCAGCGGCTATATCTATGGTGCGGAGTGCAGCGCGACCCTGGAGCCGGGGTCCTGGCAGGCGGTGCCCGACAGCGGTTCCGGCACCTGGCACGAGTTCAAGGTCCCGGTGGGCCCGGCTCCCCGGATGTTCATGCGCCTGACCGTCACTCCTACCCGACCTTGAAGGAGGGAAGGGATCCGGCAGGTTACGGCTCGCTCCTTTCCGCGGCTCTGCGGGCAGGGCCCCAGCGCTCTTTTAGTTCCTGAGTGGATCGGGCTCAGAAGCCGATCGTGGTGCCGAGGCTCAGTCCGTTGAAGACTTCCGCACCCGAGCGGAATTCGGCCCGGTAGCCGAGTCGGATGCGGACCGCATCCGTGGCCGACCAGGTCGCCCCCAACCCGATAAACAGCAGGTCGTCGGACAAGAGGTTCCCTTCAACTGTTTGGGCTCTACCCGCGGCGGAGAAGCGGGCGGTGACGTGCTCCCGATCATCGTTGAAGCCGGCATTGAGACCCACCCGGCCATCGAGGGTCACGGTCCGGCTGACATCGGCTTCCGCCGCCACGCTGAATTCGGCGAGGAACGATTCGCGGTGCACCGGATCGACCGCAAGCGTGATCGGCGAGCCGGGAGCGGTTGCGGCGATCTCCCGGAATGCTTCCGAGGAGCCCGTCGTGTAGCTGACGCCCATCGCTGGAATCAGCCGGAAGGTCCCGGAGTCGTAGGCAACGCTTTCAATTCCGGCGAAGACATCGAAGGCTTCCGTCGCGACATCCGAGAACCCCGTGAGGCCCGGCCGCCATCCGGCCGTGGTGGCGCTCGCGCTGCCGCGGGTTCCATCGAAGTGATAGCTGCCATACGCCATGCCGGCACGGATCCGCGTGGCCTTCTTCTGGCCCAGTGTCGCCTCACCCGTAAGACCGAAGGTCCAGCCAGCGCCCTCGGCATCGATCAAGCGGCCGCTTATTTCGCCGTCGTCCGCACCGAAGTAAGCGCCCACCCGGACACCGCCGGCGAGCCCGGTGCGGATGCCGGTGACGACGCCGGCTCCGGTGAGCCCGAAGTCCCCGCGGCCGGCCGAACCGGAGGTTTCGACGTCGAAGAAATCGGCCGCGGCGAAGACCTCCCAGGTCCGGGGCACGGACAAAACGGCGGCGCCCTTCGCATCCTTGCTGCCGGAGGCGGGAACCGCGGCGGCAGCGATGGAAGGAGCGCTGAATGCCGAACGCCGGTGGGTGCGGGTGGCTTGCAGCGCGTATTCCGGCAAGCTGGTGTAAACCCCGGGTGACAAGCGGTCGAGCAAGGCCCGGTCGAGCCCGTCCGGTGTGATCGATGCGGTCAAAGCCCACAGCAAGTCCGGATCCGTGGTGCTGGCGAAGCCGCTGGTCAGATCGAAGGGCGGCACCCCGCCGGGACGCGGCGTGATGTTGTTCACGCCCGGATCGATGACATCATCGTAGAGCGCGAGCCAGGTGGAGGCGTGACTCCTGTTCACCCCGGAAAGCAACGAGGCATCGCCGTCCAGAATGATCCGCGTGATGGTGCCGTTGGCGGGATTGAAAAGCACCAGACCTTCGAGATCCTCGGTCAGGCTGCTGAAATTCCCGGTGTAGCTGCCGGCGCGGATGAGTTGGAGCGGGACCAGCAGCTCGATCTCGCCGACCCCGGTCTTGTGAAGTTCGAGGCTGCCCCCGAAGGCGGCGGAGCCGGTGACATCCAATCGGTCGGAGGCCGCGACCCCCACGTCAAACATCAGCGTGCCGCCCGGCCCGTTCACGAAATCGCCCTCCACGCGGAGTGCGCCGGCGGTGCCCAGGCCGCCCGGAGCCACGGTCGAATCGTTGTCGAGATTGCCGCGCCAAGTGGCGCTGCCGCCACCGGATGTGGTGAGGAGGGCGAAGTTTTGAGTTCCACCGGCAATCAGGGTCGCCCCGGAGCCGAGGTTCAGCTGGGTTAGGTGGGTGCCCAGCACCCCGCTGTTGTCGAGAACGCCGGCGGCGACATCGATGACTCCTGCAGACGAGGCGCCGCTGAAGCTCACCGCGCCCCGGGTGACCAGCACTCCGCTGCCGAGATTCCCTGCCACAGCCGAGCCTTCGTTCAGAAGATAACTCGACGCGGTCAGCACGCCGGGGCCGGAAAGGGAGCCCGCTTGAGAGACATAGGTGCCCACGGTGTCGGAGCCCTGGAGCACCAAGGTTGAGCCGGATGAGAGTCCGAACCGCGCCCCATCGGCCAAGTTGTCACCCGCCAACGTCAAGGTGCCCCCGGCGAGGTTCACGTCGAGTGCCAAGGAGCTGCCGGTGATCGAGACCACGCCCGAGGTCGTCAGCAGTCCACCGCCAAGCCGGCCGGTCAGGGTGGAGCCGTCATTGAGCTGGTAGCTGGACGCGGTCAACACGCCCGAGCCGGAAATCGTTCCACCATTGGAAACCAGGCCGGCGATCGTCTCGTTGGCGCTCCCCAGAGCGAGTGCCGTGGCGTTCGAAAGGTTGACAACTGTCGCGTCTGGCAGCGCTCCGGCGGCTCCCAGACGGAGGGTTCCTCCGGTGACCATGGTGGCTCCCGTGTAACTGTTGAGTCCTGACAGCCGCAACTCGCCGGAGCCCGCCTTGGTCAAACCGGCCGTGCCTTCGAGCGTCGTCCCCATGGCGAGGACCCCGGTCCGGACATCGATCGCCGGCAGGTTCGCCGCGAGGTCCGGCACCAGCGCGATGGAGCCTCCTTCCAAGGTATAGTTCGCACCTTGCAGCACGATGCCCGACGCCTGAACGCTCCCGAAGACGGTAACGATCCCCCCAACGGGATCCTGAAAGTTCGCCACATCGACCGCGGCATCCGGCCAGGTGACATTCGGCCCGGCCGCGCCCACCGCGGTATTCCAATTCTTTTCGCCGAGTCCGGTGCCCCAGATGCCGCCGCCACCGGTTCCTCCGACGTTCCAGAAGCGGTCTGCGGCCGGAGAAAATCCGGGCAAGGCTGCCGCGATCAGCGGGAAAAACGGGGGGATTCGCATGAGCTTCAAGTCGGGGTCGATCTCAACCTTGTTTCCTAATAAATGCCCCCTTGTCGCTTAAAGGAAAATCGGCCGGCAACCGATGGGGAAGACAATTCGTGCTCGCCCTACCGGTTCACGGGTTCAACCATCAGCAATAGTCCACATCCTCCTTTCCGAGCCTTCCAGTGCTCAGAGGGGCTTTCTCAACGGCCTACCTTTTAAAAGCAATTTGTCAGCAGCCATCTCCCCCGCAGTCATGCAATCCCGCTCAGTTTCTTTTTTCCGCCGGATCCTCCGCTTGGTCGGGCTAGTGGTTGCAGGCTCGGTCCCGCTTTGCCGCCATGGAGCCCCAGGTGACGTTGACACGGCCTTCGACCCGCAGGTGAACAGCCACCCCTTCGGAATCGGTATTCAGCCCGCTGGCCCGATCAACCTCGTCGGTTGGTTCTCGCGTATCGGCGGAGCCCCACGGGCAGGCCTCGGCCAGATCTTCCCCGATGGAACTTTAAATACGGGATTCTCACCGGCTTCGAACGACCAGGTTTTCTGCACCGCTATCCAAGCGGACGGCCGCATCCTCATCGCCGGTGAATTCACTTAAATCAACAAAGTCTTTCATGGCAGGATCGCGCGCCTGAACGCGGATGGCAGTCTCGATTCCAGCTTCCAGACACACGCGGATATCGCCATCTATGCGATGAGCGTGCTGGCGGATGGCAAGATCCTCATCACCGGCAACTTCACACGGGTGAACGGTGCGGTCCGTGTTTACACGGCCCGCCTCCATGCCGACGGTGCCCTGGACAACACCTTCATTTCGAATGGCACGTTTGCCGGCGAGAGCGTCCTCAGCAGCGCCCTCCAAGCCGATGGCAAACTTTTGGTGGGGGGAAACTTCTCCGAACTTAATGGCTTCCGTCGACCCACCTTCGCCCGGCTCCTGAACGACCCGGCGACCGAGGCCCTCACGGTCCCTACAGGTGAGCGCGTCGAGTGGCGGCGCGGTGGATCGTCCCCCGAACTCCAGCGGGTCTGGTTCGATCTCTCGACCAACAACGGGGTGTCGTGGACTCCGCTTGCGAGCGGAAGGCCCATCGCGGGGGGCTGGGAGGCCCGCGGACTCACGCTGGCGGGAGACGGCATGGTCCGCGCCCGCGGCTACGCACCGGCGGGCCGCTTCAACGGCAGCTCCAGCCTGATGGAAACCAAGGTGTCGTTCTCGTTTCCTCCCCCCGATGCCACCACCCTCGCCGCGACCGCCGTCACCGGCGTGAGCGCCCAGGTCAATGGCGAGATCAATCCGAACGGGACGAGCACCTCGGTGATCTTCGAATATGGCCTGACTGACACCTACGGACCAACCGCGACGGCCGCGCCCGCGATGATCGGCGGCAACGAACTCACCCCGGTCGGGAAGTGAATCGCCGGTAGCGCGGACGTTGCAGGAAAGTCGCCACACTGGGAAAGCGCTGACGCACCGCCCAGCTGATGTAGCCCGAGCTCCTTGCCGCAGGCGCCCAGGCCATACCTGCTCCGGCAGTCCGCGCGGTAGCGGACACCGGCAGGCCGGGCCGCTTGCCGAAGGCGAGGGGATTTCGCTCGACCAACTCTAATGGAAAGAAAGTTGCATCGAATGGGTCATGGGTTCGAGTCCCTGTCCTCGTGGTCCCAGCCTGAGGGGTTTTTAAAGTTCGGATTTTCCTCCATGCCCGCATGTTGCCTGAATCTGCCGCACGGGAAGCGGATTGAGGGCCTACGGTGCGGCTTCGCCTCGCGCTTCGCGGAGGAACCAGAAGTCCGCTTTATCCGGTGGGCCGGCGCAGAGGATGGTCGATGGCTCCGAAGGCGCAGAGCCTCGCCCAGCGACGAGGTTTCAAAATGCACTGCGCCGACCAGCGGGAAGAATCCGCATCCGCGGACGAATCAGTTCCGAAGTGGCAAGGTGACCGGCGCGTGCTGCCGCGGGGTCGTTTCCGTGCTAAACCTCGATTGAGTAGACCAGGCCGCACCCTGCCGCGGATTCACCGGGCAAAAACCGTTGGCCAGCGAAACGCGGTGACGTCGGTTCCCGGGTTGGCAAGCGGCACGGTTTGACATTTGCGGCGGGGGGCGCTAGCGGACTGCCATGCGGTTTCACCGGACCCTCCGTTTTCTGGCAGTCGGCTCGATGCTCGGCTTGTTGTTGTTGCTGCCGCTGCGATCGGACCCGGGCGAAGGCGGCGCGGCGTTCCAGGTGAAACCGATCTCCGCCGAGCAGGCGGCCGAATACGGGCTGAGAACCTCGTTCTACAAGAAAGGCACCGTGGTCGAGAACATCCTGATCGCCACCTCGGACCAGGTCTCCGACCACGCCCACCTCGAGGCGGCGTACCAGTTCGAGATGGTGATGAAGAGCATCGCTCCCGAAGTCGCGGCGCGGATCCGCGCGAAGAAGGTGCTGTGCGTGCTGGTGGCGCACAAGGAGCTGACCTCGGAGGTCCCCCAGTTCGCTTCGGAAAAGAAGGGTGAGGACCTGGATTTCTACAACTGGCGCCAGCGCGGATTCCTGACCCGGATCGACGGGCGGCCGGTGGTGCTGTTCGCCGAGGAGGATGTCCTCGAGTATGAAGGAGGCATGCGCCTGGAGAGCATCCTGATCCACGAGTTCGGCCATGTCATCGATGGCGCGGGTTTCGACGACACGCTGAAGGCGCGCCTGCAGGCCGCCTATGACAACGCGAAAGCCAAGGGCATCTACCACGATGGCCGTGCCGCCCAGAAATTCCGCCGGGTCCGCGACGAGAAGCCCGTCAGCCTGCTCGACGCCCTGGCGAAGTCCTTTCCGGACCAGCCGCGGCCGTTCCTGGCCAAGTGCCTGGATGGCGGCGACATCCTCGTCAACGGCAAGGCCGCGGACCGCGGTGTCGCCGTGACCAAGGACGACGAGGTGCTGATCGTTTTCGGCGGCCCCAAGGACTGTTACGCGGTGAAGAACCGGGCCGAGTACTGGGCGGAGGGCGTGCAGAATTGGTACGATACCAACCGTACCATGGATCACGATCACAACCACATCCACACCCGCGCGCAGTTGAAGGAATATGACCCGGAGCTCGCCGCGCTGTGCAAGGACGTGCTGGGCGACACGGAGTGGCGCTTCGTCTCGCCCCGCCAGCGCGCCGGCGCCGGCCACCTCGCCGGCTACGACCCGGCGACCGCGCCGGTGGTCGTCGATCTGCCGCACATCGAGGAAGCCGCCAACGACTACTACGACGCATACTGGAAGGATTATTGGAGCCGCTTGCGGGCGAAATATCCCGCGGAATAACGCGTGCCATGGTCAACGACCGGTCAAGCATTCGACCCATGAAAAAATACATCCGGCTCCTGCTGCCGATCCTCGCCGGCATGTCCTGCGCCTCCGCGGTTGCGGCGGGGAAGGACGTGAAACTCTTCCTGCTGGCAGGCCAGTCGAACATGGATGGCTGCGGGCGTTGGCACGAGTTGCCGGCCGATCACCAGCAGCCGCCGGGCAATGTCAAAATCTGGGACAACCGGGATTCCAAGTGGGTTCCGCTGGGGCAGGACACCACCGCCATCGCGCGGAACCAGCAATTCGGCCCCGAGGTCGCCTTCGCGAGAAGCCTGTCCAAGGCCTACCCCGATCACGAGATCGCGCTGGTCAAGACTTCGGCCGGCGGGACGAAACTCCACACCCAGTGGACGCCCGGCAAGTCGATGTACGAGCGCTTCACCCGGAACTACCGGAACGCGGTCGCGGATCTGGAGAAGGCCGGCGGGAAATGCGAGATCGCCGGCATGCTGTGGATGCAGGGCGAGTCGGATTCGGAAACGGTGGAAATGGCGGGTGCCTATGAGGAGAACCTCAAGGCGATGTTCCGCGACGTCCGCCAGAAGACCGGCAAGGGGAAGCTGCCGATCGTGATGGGGCGGATTTCATCGAGCCTGCTGAAAAAGACGCCGTGGAATTTCGACCATGCCCCGGTGGTCCGGAAGGCGCAGGAAGCGGTCGCCGCGGCGGATCCCGACGTGTCGATCATCAACACCGACCCGCTGAGCACGCTGAAGGACAACACCCATTTCGACACGGCGGCCCAGTTGACGCTCGGCGGCGAGATGGCGAAGCTGATGCTCGAGGCTCTGGCCAAAGCGGAGCGGTAGGGAACCGCGGTGGCCCGCGCGAATCCTGATAATCCTGATAATCCTGATAATCCTGATAATCCTGATAATCCTGATTTTCCGATGAGTGCCGCCGATCCGCAGGAATTGAGGGAAGCCCGCGCGCTGTGGCTTCAGGACCGCTGCGACGAAGCGCTGGAGAAGTTCGATGCGGTGCTCGCGGCGCATCCGGATCATCCGCTCGCGCTGATCGATGCCGCGCGGGCATTCGGCGGGTGTTACCGGATTGCCAAGGCGGAGGCTCTGGTCGACCGCTTCCTCGCGACCGCGGGCCGGAGCGCGGCGACGCTGGCGATGGCGGGCCAGACCTGCCGCATGATCCACCGCGGACGAAAGGCGCTGGATTGCCTGAAGGAATCGGCCGCGCTTGCCGCTCCGGATCCCGCCACCGGTCTCGAACTCGCGATGCTGCTCGACCGCGGCGGCGAGATGGCGGCTGCCGACGCCGTGCTGGGCGGCCTGCTGGCGCGCCATCCCTCGTTCGCGGAGGGGAAATTTTTCCAAGCGCACGTCGCCCTCCGCCGCGGCGCTCCCGGCGGGGCGGTGCCCGGGCTGGAAGCGATCGCGGGCGATCCACGGCAGCATTCGTACTTGCGGACCCGCGCCTGTTACGCGCTGGCCGAGGCCGCCGACCGTGCGGGCGATCCGGCGGAAGCGGTTCGCCAGGCCCTGCGGGCGAAGGCTTCGGGCGAGGTGGAGGCGGAGCCCCTGCGGCGTGTCGCCGCGCTCATCCGCAAGCAAGGCGACCAGCTCGCGCGGGCCTTCACCCGCGCCCGGCTCGCCGGGTGGCAGCGGGAGGTGCCGCGGCACGCGCCGGTGGTGCTGCTGACGGGCAACCCGCGGTCGGGCACCACGCTGCTGGAGAAGGTGCTCGATGCCCATCCCGGCCTGCGCAGTTCGGACGAGCACGGTCTGTTCGCGCGCTTCATTGCCCCGCCGCTGCTCCAGCCGCCGGGCAAAGCGGGCTCCGGGGATGCCGGCCAGCGCCTGCTGGCCGCGGACGCGCGCCGGGTCGCGACGATGCGCGACCGCTACCTGGGCGGCATGGCGGAACTGCTGGGCGAGCCCTTGGGCGGGCGCGTGTTGCTCGACAAGAACCCTTCGCTCACCGAGTTGATCCCCGCCTGGTTGCGGATGATGCCGCACTCGAAGATCCTGGTCATGCTGCGCGACCCGCGCGACGTGGTCCTCAGCTGCTTCCTCAACTATTTTCCGCTCAACGCCTACTCGGTCAGCTTTCTCTCGCTGCAAGCGACGGCCCGCCGCTATGCCCGCGAAATGGAGAGCTGGTTGCGCCTGCGTGAACAGTTGCCGCCGGGCCAGTGGCGCGAGGTCCGCTACGAGGATTGCGTGCAGGACCTGCGCGCGACCGCCGCGGGGGCTCTCGAATGGATGGGCCTCGATTGGTCGGACGAGGTGATGGACTATCGCGATACCCTCGTCCGCCGCCTCACCCAATCGCCGACCTATGCCGATGTCCAGGCGCCGGTCCATCGCCGGGCGGTCGGGAAATGGCGGCGTTACAGCGAATGGCTGGCTCCGGTCCAACCGATCCTCGCGCCGTTCGTGCGGAACTTCGGCTACGAACCTTGAGAACCCCGCGTGGAGCCTGACCCCGGCTGTGTCCGCGGGTGGCGTTGCAGGATCCCGGGCGGTCCGCTTGACGATTCCGTTGCCAATCAACGCTTCGCTTCCGGGACGATCCACTTCGGCGACTACATCTACGAATATGCCAACGGTGCCTATGGACCCGCGGGCTTCGCCGGCGTGACGCGCGCCCACGACCCCGCGACGGAAATCACCACCTTGGCCGACTACCGCCGCCGCCACGCCTGCTACAAGGCGGACGGCGACCTGCGTCAGCTCCACGCCGCCCATCCCTTCATCGCCACCTGGGACGACCACGAGTCCGCCAACAACGCGTGGCGCGACGGTGCCGAGAACCACACCGAGTTCGACGAGGGCCTCTGGTCGGTGCGGAAATCCCAGGCGATCCAGGCTTACTTCGGAGTCCCGGTCGGCCTCACCACGCCGGTGCCGCTCAATGTCGGTGCCCGTGGGGTGTAGACCTTGGCCCGCTGCGCCGGGTGCCAGGATACGGGCCGCGCCTTGCGGTCCCATGCCGGCACCCGGACCGGGTCAGCGGCGTGACTGGAGTTCGGTGCGGTAGCGGCCGGGCGAGGTGCCGGTCAAGCGCTTGAAGAAGCGGCAAAGTTCCTCCGATCCGGTGAAATTGAACTCGTCCGCCAGGGCTTCAAGCGTGGCGTCGCGGGTGACCAACGCCATCTTCAACCGCGCCAGGCGGACCCGGTCGATCTCCTGTTTGGGCGTGGTGCCCACGGCGGCCTGCATCCGCTTGCGCAGGGATTCGCGGGACACGCCGACCAGTTGGCAGAGGTCCGGGACGGACAGCGCGTGATCGGGCGAAGCGGCGCGCACGGCGTCGAGGGCCCGGGCGACGAGTTCGTCGCCGGGGTCGGGCTGGCCGGTGCTTTCCCGCGGCACCAGCGGGCCCGGTGCCACCCGGATCCGCTCGTCCTCCGCCGCGGGCTGCCCCGTCATCAAGCGGTGCAGCAACTCGGCGGCGATGAAGCCGACCTTGCGGCCGGGAAACCGGATGCTGCTGAGCGGCGGGGTCGACGTATGGCAGAAAACCGGATCGTCGTTCACGCTCAGGACGGCGAGATCGTCCGGACAACGCAGGCCGGTGGTCCGGCACAGCCGGAGCGCCCAGGTGGCGGCGATGTCATCCTTGGCGAAGAGTCCGCAGGGCTTGGGCAAGCGGAGGAGTTGCGGCCACGCGCGGCGGGCGATCTCGTCCGCGCGAATCTCCGGCGGATGGCGGCACGCCGGCACCTCGACCAGATGCACCCGGCACCCGGCATGGCGGCCGAAGCGCTCGAAGGCTTCCCACCGTTCGCAGGAATAGTTGCGGTCGGGGTCGTGCCAGAAGGCGAGGTCCTTCAGGCCGAGGTCGTGGAGGAAGTGGCCGACCGCGGCGAGGGCCACCGCCTCGTTGTCCAAGGTGACACGCGGGAAGGGGGCGCAGTCCGCGGGAACCTCGGCGCTGAGATTGACCACCCGGATGCCACGGGCGCGCCAGATTTCCGCTTCTTCGGCCGTGTGGCGGAAGGTGATCAGGCCGTCCCCGACCCAGTTCGCGTCCACCGGCGTCGAGGGCAGGTCAAATCCACTAGGAGCATCGTAGATCAACTCCCAATCGACTCCGGTGCGGAGGTAGTCAACGATGCCGGCGAAGATCCGGTGGGCGAAGCCGTGGGTCCAGTCCATCAAGCGGATGCCGACGCGGAAGCGCTGCCGCAGGATGCCGCTTCCGGAGCGTTGCCGCTGGCTCATGCTGCTGTTCCGGGCCGGCATGGATGATCGTGGGATGGGGCGGAGATCAGCAGCGGGCGGGCCAGGTGTCGAGCACGGTCAAGGCCGGTCGAGCAATCGCCGGATCGTCGCGAGGAAGCGGTCGAGGTCGCCGGGATCCGCGTGGTCATCCTTTCCGGCTTCGTCCCAATGCCGCAGGCGGATGTGGAGCGGCAGCAAGTCATCGCGTTCGAAGGCCGCGATTTCACCCGCGTCCATCGGCCCGCCCTGGTGGGCCAGGGTGGCGCGCGAGGCGTGGGACAAGCGCTCCGCGTAATGGCGGTCGGTCGCGGTCAGGTAGCGCTTGGCCGCCACGTGGTTCTCGATCAGGCGCGCGACGATCTCCGGAAAGCCGCGCGAGCGGGCCCAGGCACCGCCGTTCGAGTCGTGGCAATGGCGGCCGAAAACGCCGATTGTTTCGGCCTCCGGCGCGCAGATGTGGCCGATGTCATGGAGGAAAGCGGCGACCACCAGTTCGTCCGGCCCGCCCGCGGCCTCGGCCAGCAGTCCGACTTGCACCGCGTGTTCGAGTTGCGTGACATCTTCGCCATAGTTTTCCCCGCCAAAGCGGGTGAACAGGTCGCGGACTTCTGTGACAACTTCGTCAGGAGCGGGGTGGGTCGGAGTCATGGGTCGGCAAAATCAGATTTCACCCGGGGCGAGCCAACGGAACGCCACGGTCACGAAGCGCCGGCCGAAATCGCGGCCGCTGTCCGGGTCGGCGGGGTCGAGGCCGAGTTCGTCGGGGTCCAGCGGCTGCGGCAGTCGCTGGACCGTCGCCTCGCACCAGGCGCGGCCCTGGACCTTGTCGCTCCCGTCTTTCGACTCGCCGTATGCCCGGATCGTGAAGGTGTCGGAGCGGGCCGTCAGGGCGGGCCCCAGCACTTGCAGCAGGTCCGCCTGGGTGAGGTGGCCGGGCATCCCCCAGGCTTTCGACCCGGGCTGGAGCGTCTGGTCGAAGCGGGTCGGGTCCGCGATGTTGTCGCGGTGATAGTAGTCGGGCAGCGCCTTGCTGTTGTCGAGCGGCTGGGCCTGGTCGTACGGGCGGTTGATGACAGTGCGGTCGATCGCCGCCTGCAGCGCGCCGCGGTCGCCGGTCCGGTCGTCCTTGAGCCGCCGGTTGACGAAGTCACCCATCGAAAGGAAGGGGCCGCGGAGCTTCACTTCGGTGACGATCGCTTCGGCAAGCTCGTCCGCCTCCTCATCGCTGAGGCTGCGGAAGCCGGTCCATGAATCAGGGCTGCCCGGCGATCCCGCGCTGCCGTCGGATCCCGGCGGATTGAGCAGGCGCGGGAAAGCGGCGCGACCTTCGGAGAGGGTGCCGCGGGTCGACAGGAGCATCGCCTTCCACGCCTGCTTGCGGGTCGAGTTGATGTTGAAGGCGCCGTCGACCATCAGGCTTCCCGCCGCGAGGTGAAGGTCGCCGAGGGTCTTGTCCAGCGGGCCGGTGGCACCTTTGACGGCGTGGAGCCGCCCGTTCGGCAGCGGGTTTGCCAGTGGATCCTGCGCGAAGCGCGCCCACGCGTTGCGGTCGCCCGCGCTCAGGAAGTAGCGGTCCCAGAAATCGTGGTTCAGCTCGAAGCTCAGGTCGTAGGAGACCGACTGCTCGTCACCGGGACGGTCGCTGACCACGTTCTGCAGCAGGTGGCGGGCGTAGAAGGCCCACTTGTCCTGGTCATCGGAGCGGCCGTCGTTGGCCCAGCCGATGGTGTAGCGGTTCCAGCCGCCGTTGCTGCGGTTGTTGAGCGACCTGCGCTCGAGCTCGGTGCCCGCGCGACCGACCCGCGGATCGACCAGCGAGTTGCCGAAGGCATAACTGGGATGCCAGATGAACTCCGACATTTTGACATGCTGGAACATGCCCGGCGAGATGATCCCGGTCTCCGAACGGGGCACGTCGAAGAGGATGTAGGCGCCCGTTCCCTCGATCGGCTGGCCGAAGGGGAAGCCGGTCGCCCCGCCGTTCGTGGCGACCGGTTGCATGCCGTTCCACGACACCGCGTCGTCGAACAGGTCGCGGGTGTAGGCACCGAAGAACGCGGGGATCGAGTCGCTCAGGTTTTCCCACGGCGACCGCAGCGAGTAGGTCGCCCGCACGTTCCAGTTGGCGATCGGCGCGTTGTCGAAAAGGGCGGTGCCGGAAAGGCTTCCCGCGCCGAGGCGGTTGGAGGCGTGTTCGTCGAACCAGCGCAAGCGGAAGCCGTCGCGCGTCCGCCGGTCGGGTGGCTGGAACAGGCCGGTCGGCTGACCCGCTCCGGTCTGCTCGACCGTCACCGGAAGTCGCTCCGACCACACCACGGGCAGTTCGTCGTTGTCGCCATACTGCAGCGCGCAGGAGACGAACTGGACCATCGGCAACTTGTCGAAATCCGCGTCGGTCCAGCTGCCCGCGCTGGCGGCGCTCTTCCACATCATCCGGTAGTCGTCGGCCTGGAACTGGAGCTCCGACCCGTAGATTTGCGCCAGCGCCACCTCGCGGAATTGCAGGGGCGGCGCGGGCAGGGCCCCGTCGGCCAGTGCTTTTCCACCGCTGGTCCAGCGCGACGGGTCGCCGGGGAGCGGAAGCACGTGCTCGATAAACCGCGGGCCATGGGTCGTGGAATCGAAGTGGAAGAAGCGGTTGACGTCCGGTGCCTGGCCGGCCGACAGGACGTTGCGCGACGGCGTCGCGTTGTCGTAGGGCTGGGCACCGGAAGGGGAGAGGACGAGGCTCTGGCCGGGCGCCAGCGTGGTGCCGGGCAGTGAGAACAGGAGGGAGCCGCGTTGCGCGCCGCCGCGCCCCAGGTTCATCGCGAAGACCTCGCGCTTGCCGTCGGTCAGCTCCACCTCGAAGGTCTTGCCGCCGTTGATGAAAAGGCTGAGCGCGGTCGAGCCGACCCGCAAACGGGCGTTGTAAGGATTCCACAGCACCACCCGCGGATAGACGTGGAGGCGCAGGCCGTAACGGTTCGTGGTTCCGGGCTTGTCACCCCGGTCGTAATAACTGACCGAATAGTAGATCGAGGCCTCCGCCAGCACCGGCATCAAGGCGGTCCGGTCCATTTCCTTGAGCGCCACCGGCTTCGGATTCGTGCCGTCGTAAGAGTCTGCCATCTCGCCGGGCTGCGGTTCCAACTTGGGCGGCACCTGGTCGAGTGACGGACCGCGGAGGGAAGCGTCATCCGCGAGGTTCGCCCAGCTCCGCAGCAGGCCGAATCTCGGCGAAACCAGGCGCTGCCGGTGCCGCGCGAAGTTGACGCCCTGCGCCTCCGAGTCGGTCGCGTTGGCCGGCCCGACGAGATTGTCACCATCTTGCACGCCGGGCAGGAACCGGCCGCCCGCGGACTTCCCCGCCACCCTGCCGTTGCTCTCCAGATAAACGGTGAGGTCGCGCTTCAGCCCGCCTTCGAGGGTATTGCTCAGCACGCCGGCGGAACGGGTGGTGAAATCGTGGAAGGCGGCCGCCACTTCGCTGCCGGACGCGAGTTCCAGCGTCTTGCGGTCGACCAGCAGCGGCCGGATGTCCGCGGCCAGCGGTTGTTCCGGGTGCTCGCTGTCCTGGGCCATCATCACCCGCGGCCAACCCGCGCCGCCGCCCGGTCCGGGTTGTTCGCCGGCGAAGCGGTCCGGGGTCGCCAGATTCGCCTTGATTCCCGCGTCGCCGATCCACCAGGCGTAGCCGCCGTTCTCGCCGTCCGCCCCGCCGAGCGGGACCCGCGGAACCGTCACGCGGTTCGCTTCCCGGCCTCCGGCGTTGCCGGCGGATACCAGTTCCACCGAATCCCCGCCGCTGCCCGCGGCCGGATCGTAACGGCTCCCCTGACCCTCGTTGCCGGAGACCAGCCAGACCCGCACGCGGTCCTCCGCCTCCCAGTCTTCCTGCCACCGCTGATCAAGGGTGCCTCCGGCATTGCTGCCCCGCTGATACCACCCGCGCCCGTCGTCGCGGGTCGAAGACCACACGCCCGTCCAGTGGGGTTCCTTCACCCCGTCGGCGCTCTCGCTGTCCGGCGATTCATCGAGCAACTCCGCGCCCGCGGTCACCCGGCGATCGTCGCCGGCGTGCTTCTGCAAGCTTCCGATCGCCAGGATCAAGGCGAGCCGCGCGTTGGCCTGCGCGATACGCCGGTGCTCCGAGGCACCGCTGGTCCGCAAGCTGATCGCGGAAAGTCCCAGCAACCCGAGCGACAGCGTCGTCAACAGGACGAGCATCGCGATCGTGATTACCAGGGTGAAACCGGACCGCCGGGAGGCGCGGCCGCCACCCGCTGCCGGACAAGTATGGACTATGCGCACACCTCGACCTTACCCAAGCCCGCTCGCGGGGTCATTGGTGTTTTGCCCCCCGCACTTGGCGGATTTGCCACGCGATGTTGACGATTCACTCACTGACTTATCTGTTGCAAATCCCCCCTTTATCGAACGCGCGCCAACGCGCAATCACCCGGCGCCATCTTTCCAAAACCAATCATGAAATCGCCGATTCCACCTCGCCAGTCTCTGGCACTTCTCGCCGGGGCCAGTTTCTTCGCGGGAGCCGCCGACGCGGCCAGCCTGCTCGTCAACGGGAGCTTTGAAGACACCCCGCTGACCGGCTGGACCGGGGGGCTTGCCCTTTACAACCATCCGTACAACGGTCTCGCAGGCATCCAACTCGCCGGCAGCGGCGGCGCCCAGTCGACCGCCGCGACCGGCAACTTCGATTTCAACAGCCTGACCTACGGCTTCAACGACGACATCGTCCTCGGCATCGGCAGCAAGTTCCACGGCCTCCCTGCCAGCCCCGCGTCCTCCCAAACCGTGAGCGAAGCCCTCCTCACATCCGCGGTGAGCCTCGCCCAGATCAATTCCGGTGCCGCCGCTTTCGCGTTCAGCGCCTGGCTCACCTCCTATGTCTCCGACAACAACACGCCCGCCGTGCGCCTCCGCTTCTTCAACGGCGACAACGGCACCGGCACCCAGGTCGGGGCCACTTTCCTGCTCGACCGCGGCGTCACCACGAACCAGGTCACCACCGCGCAGAAGCTCGCCACCGATGATTTCATCAACGGGACCGAGGACAGCCGGACCGATCCGGACTACTGGGCGCTCTACGAGGTCAAGGCCGGAGTACCGACCAACGCCCGCTCCGCGATCGTCGATGTCGTTGCGGGGACCGGCCACGTCGCGGGTGGCGCGAACGACTGGTATGTGGACGCGGTGGTGCTCGACGTGGTGCTGGCGCCGGTCGCTGTCGCCACCCAGCCGACCGGCGGGACGGTTTATGAAGGCAGTCCGTTCGAGCTTTCGGTCACCGCCGGAGGCACCCAGGCCGCGAGCGCGACCTACCAGTGGTTCAAGGGTCAGGGTGCAAGCAGGGTTGCCATCTCCGGCCAGACTTCGCCGACCCTGTCCATCGCCGCCACGACGCTCGCCAACGCGGGTTACTACAGCGTGGACCTGACGGTCGGATCGATCACCGTGAGCAGCAGCGAGGTGCAGCTCAACGTCTCGGTCATCGATGTCCAGCCGGTCGGCGGCACGGTGTACGAGGGCAGCACCTTCACCGCGACCGTCGGGGTCGGCGGGGGTCTCGCCGCGAGCGCGGGCTACCAGTGGTTCAAGGGCACCGGTGCCGGCCGCGTCGAGATCGCGGGCCAGACGTCCGCCACCCTGACCGTCGCTCCGACGACCGCCGCGAGTTCCGATGTTTACAGCGTGGATGTCACCGTCGCTTCCGGAACCGTGACCAGCCGGGAATTTCCGCTCACCGTGGTCGCCTTGTCGCCCACCACCGTCCTCTACCGCGAGAATTTCGACGGCGCTCCGCTCGGCTTTCCAGTGCAGGAGGGCAGCTCCGGCATCAGCGGCGCGCCGGTGGTGGATGGCGTCTGGACCGCCACCGCTCCCGCGGGCTGGACGGTCAACAACATCAACGTTGTGGGCATCGGCAACCCGCTGGTCGGCGTCGAGGAATGGGAAGGCTTTACCTTTGCCGATCCGGACTGGTGGTATCTCGCGGACAACCAGAACCGCTCCCAGTTCACCCGCGGTGGCGGCGCGGTCGCGGTGGCGGACCCGGACGAGTGGGATGACCTCGGCAATCCCGACAGTGGCGACGCGACCGAAGGGAGCCTGCCGAAGGACGACCCCGCGACGACCGAAATCAACGAGAAGTCGAATCTCGGCAGCGTGATCCATTACAACACGGAACTGATCAGCCCGGCCATCGACATCACCGGCAGCGCCGCAAGCTCGGTGAAAGCCCGTTTCTCCTCGTCCTGGCGGCCCGAGATCCCGCAGATGGCGATCCTCTGGGTCTCCTTCGACGGCGGCCCGCGCCAGAAGTTGTTTCACTGGAACTCGGATTCGTCCGATACCGATCCGGCCGATCCCCAGGGAGACGGCACCTTCAAGGCGACGGCGACCAACGAGAGCCTGCTGGTCGATATCCCGAACCCGGCCGGCGCGACTTCCATGCGGCTCACCTGGCAGATGCCCCAGGCCGACAACGACTGGTGGTGGGCCATCGACAACCTGGTGGTCTTCACCGGCAGCGCCCCGGCGGATTTCCTCGCCGCGCCGGACAGCAAGACGGTCCTCGCCGGCGGCGGTGGCGTGAGCTTCGAAACCACCCCGGACGGCATCGGTCCCTTCACCTTTGCCTGGACCGGTCCCGGCGGGGTGCCGGTGACCAGCGACGAGGTCACCGACCCCGCCCGCAAGCTCACCATCAATGCTCCCACCCCGGCCGACGCCGGCAACTACCGCGTCACCGTCAGCAATCCGGCCGGCAGCGTTCAAAGCAACGCCACCCTGCGCCTGGTGCCGTTCACCTTCGACCTCCAGCCGGCCGACCAGACCGCCGGTGCTTCGATTGTCGCGGGCACCGATGCCTTCATCGACGCGGTGGTCCTCTCCTATGACGACACCGTGAGCTACCAGTGGTTCAAGCTGGTCGACGATGACAACGACCCGCTCACTCCCGCCGTCAAGCAGCCGATCGCCGGCGCCGGTTCGGTGAACACCAATCCCAATCTGGTCCAGGTCACCACGGCGCCCGCCGGCCAGCCCGGCCTCAGCCGCATCACGCTGACCCTGTCGCTGGATTCGGCCACGCCGACCGCCACCTCCGGCGGCTACTGCGTGGAGATCACCAACGACTACGGCACCTTGACCAGCCGCACCGCGGCCTTGCAGGTCGAGGGTCTGGTGATCGTCGACAACCTCGATCCGGTGATCGCCGAGGCGGGCACCAACGCCACCCTTTCGGTGCTCGCGGACTCCTTCGACACGGTCTCCTACCGGTGGTTCAAGGGCAGGGGAGCGGCCCGCGTGTTGATCGATGGCGAAACCTCCCCGACGCTGGAATTCTACCCGCTCGAAGGGGCGGACACCGGCTACTACAGCGTGGACGTTTCGATCGGCGGCACCGCGCCGCTGACGCTCACCAGCCGCGAGGTGAAGGTGACCGTCTACGTGCCGCAGGCCAACACCCTGCTCTTCTCGGAGAACTTCAACGGCCTGCCGCTCGGACCGAACGTCGATGAAACCGTCGCGGGGACCAACGTCTGGACCAAGACCGCGCCGGCCGGTTGGACGATCGACGACAGCGGCGTTCCCGGTGCCGGCACCTCCAACGACGGGGTCACCGAATGGGCCGGCTGGTCCTTCGCCGACAACGACTGGTGGGCGAGCGTCGACGACCAGCAGCGCTCCCTGTTCACCAAGTCCACCGGCGCGGCGATGATCGCCGATCCGGACGAGTGGGACGACCAGGCGCATGCCCCGGGCCAGTACAACGCGTTCATCAGCACTCCGGACATCGCGCTCCAGGACGCCGCGGTGAATTCGGCGGTGCTGACCTTCGATTCGAGCTGGCGTTATGAAAACCCCCAGGGTGCCACCGTCGAGGTCTCCTTCGATGGCGGAACCACTTGGAGCGAACTGCTGCGTTTCAGCTCGGTGACCTCCAGCGGCGACTTCAAGCCGGACGCGGTCAACGAGACCATCTCGATCCCGGTCTTCAACCCGGCCGGTTCGACCACCGCGCGCTTCCGCTTCGGCCTGATCACCGCCGGCAACAACTGGTGGTGGGCGGTCGACAACGTGAAGCTCAGCGGCACCACGCCGCTCGACGGCTTCGAGACCTGGGCCAGTGGTTTCGGCCTGGTGCCCGATGAGGATGGCGACAGCGACAACGACGGCATCAGCGATCTGGTCGAGTACGCGCTCGGCTTCAATCCGACGACGTTCAGCACGCTGCCCGCCGTCACCCCGAGCGGCGCCGGTTTCACCATGACCTTCAGCAAGGGTGCCACCGCCGCCGCCGACCCCGGCATCACCTACATCCTGGAAACTTCCGGCGAACTGGTGAACTGGGCACCGATCGGCACGCAAGATGCGACCTCGATCTCCGGCTTCGTGCCGGGCGGCGAGACCCGGATCTTCGGCCGCCTCCGCATCCTTCGCGCCGACTGAGCCTTTTCCAGGCCCCCCCCATGGGCCGGCCGGGACTTCCCGGCCGGCCCCCATCCTTTCCCCAACCGCTCACCCGACACCACCCCGCTCCATGAAATCCGCCACACTCGGTCTCCTGCTCGCCCTGCCGGCCCTGCTGTCCGCCCACGAGGCGACGCCGGATCCGATCCTTTTCTACAACTTCACCCGCCAGCATCTGGTCCTGCCGGAGCCGCCGCCTCCGCCGCCCGACCCGCCCGCCGCTCCCGACGCGCCGGTCGAGGAGCACGCGGTCGCGACCACGGCCCGCCTCAAGTCCCAGTTCGGTCCGGAACTCATCCTCGGCGCGCTCCCGCTGGACGAGGAGGGGGACGCCCGCGGCCTGCGCTTCGCCGGGCTCGTCACTCCCCACCGTCTCGACACCGCGCCGGAGAACATTGCCGCCTCCCGCCCGGTGACCGATTTCACGCTGAGCACCTGGTTCACCGTCGACACGCCCCAGCCGTACGGCGCGCTGATCTCCTGCATCGCCGACGACGGCGGCCTCGAGTCGGGTCTCGCGCTCGGCTACCAGGGCACCCAGCCGATGGTCGCGCTCGCCACCAAGGGCGCGGACGACGGCGACGGGAAGTTGACCTATCTGCTGGCCGGGGACCGGCTGACCCCGGGCCGCTGGCATCACCTTGCGGCGACTTACGACGGAACCGAGCTGCGGCTTTTCGTCGATGGCAAACAGGTCGCCGCCACGCGCGAACAAAGCGGTGAAATCCTCTGGCCGCTGAATCCCGAAACCTGGGTCGGCGGGTTCAAGGATTCCAACGAGAACTTCCCCCATCAGGGACGGATCGGCGACCTCAAGGTCTTCGACGTCTGCGCCAACGCCGGCTGGGTCGCGAAGGAATTCGAGCGCGGTGCCGCCTTCCGCGAGCTGCCCGGCGAGCAACCGCCCGGAGCCGAGCCGGCGGTGATCGTGGAGCCCTATCTCCAGTGGGTCCGCGGCAAACAGGCGACTGTCATGTGGGAGACCAACTTCCCCTGCAAGGGCACCCTGATGTGGGGCAAGTCGCCGGATTGCCCGAACCTCGTCGCGGAGACCGCGGAGTCGCTGATCCACCAGGTCACCCTGACCGGACTGGAGCCCGAGATGCTCTACTACTTCAAGACCAGCTCGCCGTCCCCCGCCGGGTCACGGGAAACCAGGTTGCAGACCTTCCAGACCGCCATGAAACCCGGCTCGCCGTTCGGCTTCGTCGTCCTGTGCGACACCCAGGCGAATCCCGACAAGCTCAAGCGCCTGGCCGAAGCCGCCTGGGAACTCCGCCCGAACTTCGTGATGATCGGCGGCGACCTGGTCACCACCGGCAAGGACAAGAGCCACTGGACCCAGCACTTCTTCCCCCACATGCGGCCGCTGATCGACCACGTGGCGTTCTATCCGGTGCTGGGCAACCACGAGCAGAACTCGACGTATTACTATGACTACATGAAGCTGCCCGCACCGGAATACTTCTACACCTTCAAGCAGGGGGACATCCAGTTCTTCATGCTGGACAGCAACAAGGACCTGCGCCCCGGTAGCGAGCAGTACCGCTGGCTCGACCGCGAGCTGACCGCCAGCACCTCGCTGTGGAAGATCGCGATGCATCATCATCCGCCGTTCTCGTCGGACGACGACTACGGCAACGATTGGAAGCATCCGGTCGAGGAGATGACCCTCGGCGAGCCCGCGGCCAAGCCGATCGTCGAACTCTATGACAAGCACGGCGTGGACATCGTCTGGAACGGCCACATCCACTCCTACGAGCGCACCTGGATGATCCGCAACGGCAAGCCGGTGAAGAAGAACGGAACGACTTATCTCATCACCGGCGGCGGCGGCGGCGGACTCGAAGCCTTCGGACCCTACCGCCCGGCGTTCCAGCGGCATGTCAAGACCGGCCACCATCTCACCTATGTCACGGCCTTCGGCGGCCAGCTCGACCTGAAAGCCTACGACATCGAGGGCCGGCTGTTCGACCACTTCACCTTCCAGAAGAAAGAGAAAGCGAAGAAATGAGATCGCTCCTGCTCCTTCTCCCGCTCCTCGCCGGACTGGCCGCCGCGCAGGAAGCCCCGACGGCCAGCTTGCGGCTGCTGGCGCTCGGCGAACTGCCGCCGTTCCGCCAGGAGATCCGCGACGGCGTGCGGCGCGAGCTTGATCCGCCGGCAGGCAGCGTGCCGCCCCGGATGTTGGAAGCCGGGCTGCCGGCCGCCGCGGAGAAGGAGGCGAGGGCTCCCGCTTTCCGGCTCCAGCTCTCGATGCCCAGCCAACCCGCGAAGGTCTTCCCGGTGGACGGCAAGGTGAAGCTGCGCGATCCGGAGAACGGGGACTGGGCGGAAGTGCCCTGTCCGGCGGGGGCCAAGGTGCTCGCGGTGCTGTGGCGTCCGGCGGACTTCTGGGACAAGCCCGCGGTGCTCGCGTTGCCGGACCTCGGCCCCGGCCACGACCCGCGCAGCTTCCGCTTCGTCAACGTCGCGCCGCAAACGGTCGGCGTGGTGTTCGGCGAAAAACGTTACCAGTTGCAAGCCGGCAAGACCCTCTCGCTGGCCCTGCCGGCGGGGGCGAAAGCCGCGAGCGTGTCGATCCTGATGGCCGGTCCGGGCGGGCAGCTCACGCCCTGCTTCTCGGGCATGGCCGAGCCCAGACCCGGCACCGCCACCCAGTTCTTCGTGCATCGTGCCGATGGCGATAAGCCGCGTCGCCCGGTCAAGGTGACCCCGGTCAGCGGACCACTGGCCGCCCCTTGAGGGGGATTGCGAGGCTTCCCTGTGGGGGGGGGGAGGCGTTTGGATCGGACCGCACGGATCCGCGGGCCGGAAAATCCCTGCTTGCCCTGAAAAGCGAGAAAATTACCTTCAGAGAAACATTTGTGAACATCAAGAAGAACAGCATCGGAATCGTCGGCAGCGGCATCGCGGGCCTGGCCCACGCCTGGGCGGCGGCCCGTGCCGGCAGCGAGGTGACCGTGTTCGAGCGCGGCGACAAGGCGCGCGGCGCCTCGGTGCGGAACTTCGGCATGGTTTGGCCGCTCGGCCAGCCGCCGGATCTTTACCCGGTGGCGCTGCGCAGCCGCGAGCTGTGGCTCGAGTTCATTGCCGCGGCGGGGATCTATCACCGCCCCGGCGGCTCGGTCCATGCCGTCGATCGCGACGACGAGGCGGCGGTGCTGGAGGAGTTCGCACGGCTCGGCGCCGACCTCGGCTACGAGTGCGAACTGTGGACCCGCTCCACCGCCGAGGCACGCTGCCCGGGCATTCGCCGCGGGGTGACCCGGGCGGCGCTCTTCAGCCCGGCCGAGATCAATGTCGACCCGCGGGAGGTGCTCGCGGTTTTGCCCGCCTTCCTTGCCGAAAAGCATGGCGTCCGCTTCCACTGGAGCACCGCGGTTACCGAAGCCGGCAGCGGCTGGCTGCGGACCGGCGGCGGCCAGAAGCACGCCTTCGACGAGATCTTCGTCTGCTCCGGCCACGACTTCGAATCGCTGTTTCCCGCCGTCTTCGCCGCCGCGCCGCTGAAGCCCTGCAAGCTGCAGATGCTGCGCACCGTCCCGCAGCCGGGCGGTTGGCAGCTCGGACCGATGCTCGCCAGCGGCCTGACCCTGCGGCACTACGCCAACTTCGAAATCTGCCCGACGTTGCGCGCGGTGAAAGAGCGGATCGCCCGCGAATCGCCGGAACTCGACCGCTTCGGCATCCACGTGATGGCGTCGCAGGACCGCTTCGGCTCGATCGTCCTCGGCGATTCCCACGAATACGGGCGCGACATCGAGATCTTCGACAAGGCGGAGATCGACGAACTGATGCTGCGCGAACTCCGCCGGCTCTACGACTTCCCCGACTGGACCATCGCCGAGCGCTGGCACGGGATCTACGCCAAGAACCCCGGCGGAGCGGAATTCCGCGCCGAACCGCTGCCGGACGTCCACATCGCGACCGGTGTCGGCGGCTCCGGCATGACCATGTCCTTCGGCCTCGCCGACCGCTTTTTCACCCAACGACTTACCTCCGTCTAGCAAAGCACCCCCTTGCTGCCTTTCTCCCGGCTGTTTCACTGATCACTGATCACTCGGCACTTCTCCATCCCATGTCCACCTTCCACGCCAACGGCCGCAGCTACCCGCTGCCTCCGAATCCGCTCGCCGTCATCTGCCTCGACGGCTGCGCCGACGAGTACCTCAGCACCGCCATCGCCCACGGGAAAATGCCGCGCCTCGCCGCGATGGCCCGCGACGGCTGGCGCGGCATCGTCCGCGGCGCCTTGCCGTCGTTCACCAACGTCAACAACACCTCGATCGTCACCGGCGTCGCCCCGCGCGTCCACGGCATCTGCGGGAACTTCTTCCTCAATCCGGAAACCGGCGGGGAAGTCATGATGAACGGCCCGGAATTCCGCCGCTGCGGCACCTTGCTCACCGCCGCGGCCGACGCCGGGCGCAAGGTGGCGTTCATCACCGCGAAGGAAAAGCTCCGCACGGTCCTCGGCGACGGGGTGGTGGAGCGCGGCGGCATCGTCTTCTCGTCCGAGAAAGTGGACGAGGCGCGGCAGGAAACCCACGGCATCGACCACGCCATGGAAATCATCGGCAAGCCGCGCCCGGAGATCTACTCGGGCGACGCTTCGATCTACGTGCTCGAAGCCGGCGCGGCGCTGGCCGAGCAGGGCAGGGCGGATTTCCTCTACCTCTCGACGACCGATTTCATGCAGCACAAGTTCGCTCCCGACGCGCCGGAGATCCTCGACTTCCACGCCAGGATCGACGCGGCGCTCGGCCGCCTGTTAGACGCCGGCTGCACCGTTGCCCTGACCGCCGACCACGGCATGAACGCGAAGAACAACCCCGACGGAAGTCCCAAGGTGATCTTCGTCGAGTCGCTGCTGCGGGAGAAGTTCGGCGACCAACTGCGGGTCATCTGCCCGATCACCGATCCCTACGTCGTCCATCACGGCGCGCTGGGATCGCTGGTGATGGTGCATCTCGACGACCCGTCGATCCGGAGTGAAGTCGCGGAGTTTCTCTTCGCGCGGGACGGCATCACCGAAGTGCTCACCCGCGAGCAGGCGGTGGACAAGCTCGAGCTGGCGCCGGACCGCATCGGCGATCTCGTCGTGCTCTCCGGCCGCGACGTGGTGGTCGGCAAGTCGCCGGAACATCACGACCTTTCCGTGCTCAAAGGCGGCCTCCGGTCCCATGGCGGACGCTACGAGGAGCTCGTGCCGCTGGTGATCTCCAAGCCGCTCACGCCGGAACTCAAGCGACTGGCCGAAGGGGATCCGCGGAACTTCGACGTGTTCTACTTTGCCTGTCGTGTCTGACTCCGCTCACATCGGGCGTCCGAGGAACACGCAGAGGATTTTCGCGTCTTTCGAGCCGGGGTTGAAAACCCGGTGATCCACCTCCGCGTCGAAGTAGGCCGCGTCGCCTTCCTTCAAGCGGTGCACCTTGCCATTGTAATCGAAGGACACGCCGCCCTTAAGCACGATGAGGAACTCCTCGCCCTCGTGCGGCATCGCCTCGCGGCGGCCGCCGCCGGCGGGGACGTCGAGCACGAAAGGGTCCATGTTCCGGTCCGGCCGGCCGTGGGCGAGCGCGTGATACCTGATGTCGGATTGGTCGCGGTCGCGCTCGATCTCCTTGCGCTCGGCGACCCGCGTGATGCTCAGCTTCGGCTTCTCATCGAGTCCCTCGAAGAGTTCGGAAAGGCTCATGCCGAGCGCTTCGGAAAGCTTCGCCAGGGTCGGCAGGGAGGGCGTGACGCGGAAGTTCTCCACCTTCGACAGCAGGCCTTTGCCGAGTCCGGAAATCTCCGCCACCCGGTCGAGCGTGTAGCCCTTGGCCATGCGGGCGGCTTTGATCCGGGAAGCGAGTTCGACAAGGTTCATGTTTCCCGAAAGACAATCGCCGGCGCGGGGCGGGGTCAAGACCTGCCCTTTGCCCAAAAGGCGCCGGCCTTCATCTCGTTCCAATGTCCCGAAGGGACTTCGTTTCACCGTGGACCGGCGGTGGCTGGCAAATTTTCGGTCAGTCGCCATCGGGATCCCCGGAGATCCCGGTCGGCAAAGCCGGTGGAGCGCCGCCGTTGTGGAGCGCCGCGACCTCTTCCGCCGCGAGCGCGCGCGACCACAGCGCGACCTCGTCGATCCGTCCGTCGAAATTCCGTCCCGTCCCGGCGCGATGGCCGCCGATCACCAGGCCGCCGGTCTCCGCCGCGGGTCCGGGGACCGGGAGTTCGTGACGGGCGACCTCCTTGCCGTCGAGGTAGAGCCGCAGGTGCGTGCTGTCGAAGGTCGCCACCACGTGGGCCCAGCGGTCGGTGAACAGGGAGCGGTCCAGCTCGCAAACGAACGGGCCTTGCGCGAGCGGTGTCGGTTGCGCGGTGCTTTCGCCGCCGGCCGGTTGGAGAGTCACGGTGTGGAGCTCCAGGTTGATCCTGGCGGAGTCGGCCGCCGCGCTGCGGAAGCCGGCCGAAAGCACGTAGCCCGGCAGCGGGCTCCCGCCGAGCGCGCTCTCCAACAGGAAATGCCGCTCTTTGCCGCCGTGCGCCGGCAAGCTCGCGGGCTTGCACCAGAGCGAAAACGTGTGGGCCGCGCCGTTGTCGTGCAGAGGATTCCGCCCGGCCCGCTCCGGCAACGGCGGCGTGTCATCGAGGGCCTGGCGGCCGATGCGGAGATACTGCTGCCCGTTCCGCGCGAACGCGACGGCCCCGCCCCGCAGGCCGCCGTCGGCGACCCGCGATACCCCGTTCACCGCGGTCGCGTCGAAGCGTTCGCCCAGCACCGTGTGGTTTTTCAGATCGTCGTCAAAGGACCACCACGCCCGCAGGTCGCGGCCGAGTCCCTCGCCTTCCCTCGGCATCAGCTGGTCGTAGGGAATCGCCACCTCGCGCTGGACCGTGCCGTCGGCCAGCCGGAAGCGCGCGGTCAGCAGCGGCGGCTTGCTGCGGGTGTCCGCGGTGAGCGTCAGGAACTGCAGCGGCTCTTGCGACGACCATTCGAGGTCCGGGTGCGTGACGTCCAGGCTCGGGATCACCGAGGTGTGCGCGGGCGAGGTCACGAAGTCGTGCAGGTCGTAGCCGATCCGCTGGCGGTGGATCAGGTGCCGCGAGAGGTGGATGTCGCCGCCCAGCACCGTCACGCCGGGGATTTTCTCCGAGCGGATGAAATCGTAGAGCGCGTCCCGTTCGTACCAATAGGTGAACATGTCGTCGCTCTCGCGGTTCTTCTTGTCCACCCAGATCTGTCCCATCGCCAGCACCTTGAAGGGGGCACGCGAGTCCCGCAGCGATTGCCGGATCCATTCCCATTGCGCGGGCCCGAAGCAGGTTCGCTTCGCGGGATCGACCGGCGACGCTCCGGTCTGCGACCACCAGCGCGGATCGAGCAGGAAGATCTCCATCGGCCCGAGGTCGATCTTGTGATAAACGCCTTCGGTGCCGGTGCCGAAGCGGTCGTGCGCCCGGTATTCGACGAAGGCCTCGCGGGTGTTCCCGCGGCGGTCGGCGGCGGTCACGCCGTTGCCGTTGTTCAGGCCGAAGTCGTGGTCGTCCCAGGTGCCGACCGCCGGGGTGCCGCGGATCAGCGACCTCATGAACGGCGTTTCAAGGAAGGCGCGGTGCTTGTCGCGGCTGGTCGCGAGGTCCAGCACGTCGATGTAGGGCGTGTCGCCGCCGAGGATCAATTGGTCGACACCCAACAACCCGATCCGTTCCCACACCGGTTCCGAGTTGCCGTTGGCGCAGGAAACGAAGGCCGCGGTGACCACGCCCTTCGTGCCCGTGCCCTGCCGGGTCTTGAACTTCAGCCCGTCCGCCGGGCCGGCGAGTTGCACCGGCGACCCGCCGGAAAGATCTTCCACCCGGTAAGTGTAATCGGTCGCCGCCCGCAGGCCCTTCACGTGGAACTTCGCCACGTGGTCGTCCGCGCCGTCGCTCGCCGAATCGCTGGTGGCCACGACCTGCTGCCTGGCGTCGAGCACGCTCAGGCGCAGCGCTTTCTCCACCGCGCCGGGACGGTAGAGGAAATACGCTTCGGTCGTCTTGACGGTGCCCACCAGCGGTCCCGTCTGGGCGGACAGCGGCAGCGCCATGGCGGCGAGCGGCAGCAAGGCATAAAGCGGGCCTATGTTGGAGAATGGAGTCATTACGTCAGGACAATGGGTTCTGGCAAGGCGTTGATCCGGGTAAATCTGGGTTTTCAATAACCAACAGCGATCTCGCAGGAGATTCGAGCCGATTTGACTGGATGCCGCTACACGTCGCGAAGTCCGCTATCAGAGACGCCGAAGCCCTCGCGTTTGCGGAGCAACATTCCTGAAGTAACTGATTTTTCTTGATGATTATTGAGCCTTCAATGCAGACAGTCCTTCAATCGTCATGTTCTGCGCGATCTTGTCGTGGGCAATCAGCACGTATTCCCAGGGCTTTCCACCATTGGTCCCGCTATAGTCGCTCGCCCGTTGGCACCATTTCTCCGCAGCCTCCTTCTTGGCGATCACGATGGAATCGTCCAGTTCCTTCCTCGCCTTCGGCTCGAACATGAAAATCGTCGATTCCGTCTCGGCGACGAAGTCCGGCTGATACTCGGGATGATCCGCACCATTCTTGTAGTAGATCTGGAACTGGCCTTTCGCGGGCTTGAACCACTTGATCGCCTCGCGGTCCAGAATCACGGCAAGCACGCGCTCGGCCTCGGACTGGAACTTCTGGGCGGCGTAAAGGCACCTGGAGAAGCCCTTGAAAAGGTACTTCGACATGTTGCTCTTGTCGGCCGGTGAAACTCGAAAATCCAAGGCCTGCTGGCGGTAGTTCACGGTGAAAGCGCTCGGCTTCAGCTCGGTGAAGCCCTTGCTGATCTTGACGTCGTAACCGGAGGACTCTTCCCGGTAGTGCGACTGCATCTGTCCGTGAATGAATCGAGCGATGTCCTTCTGGTGGTGGTGCAGGACCTGCCACACCTCATCTTCCGGAAGGTAGCTCTGGAAGTGCTTCACCGTCTGGCCCGCGAGATCGTAGAGAAGCTCGGCGTTGTCGTCGTAGGAGATGTCGTCGAAATCGACCAGACCACCGACCACGTAATCCTCCATCCGCGGCTCGCGGAAACCTCTCCCGCTCACCGCAACCGCTTCGCCCAGGTCGGTGTGCAGGTTGTGAACCCAGAGATCTCTGGACGGCGCGGGATACCGCAGCGTCTTCAGATCCAGTTCGAAAGGCTCGAACCAGCTCTTCACCTCTCCTCGCGGCACCACCAGAATCCGGGGCACCGGGATCATTTCCCTCACCACCAGCGCCGTCGTCTTGCTTACCACCTCGGCGATATTCGGGCTCGCACCGATGCCTTCGAGTTCGCCCTGCTGCGGTCGGAAAAGCGCTGTGACCTCGTCCACGATGGCGCTCTGAACTTCCGGCGATTCCAGCGCGGCGAGGTTCGGCACTGCGTGAGGTTTGGATTCCAGCCTCTTGATGACTTCGAAGGCCAGTCGTGCCACCCGCTGCTGCTCGGGTGTCGCAAAGGCCACCGGTTCCTCGCTCCCGGCGACCTGGGTGTTGGCGGTGGCTTGGGGCGGCTTGATCCCCAGCAGGTTCGCCACGTTCGATTGGGACACCACCGTCTCGGTCCGGTTCTCGATGTCATCGCCATCCAGTTCGATAAGTTGCAGCTTCTTGATCGTGGAGTCCGGCTTCCGCGCCTCGTCCACGATCTCCTGGAACTTGTCGTGCGCGATGATGTTGAGCCGGTCCACCGCAGCGACGCCGACCCGGCGGCCGTAGGGAAGACGAAGGCCCCGGCCGATGGACTGCTCGATCAGGATCCGCGCGTTCGCCGCGCGCAGCGGGACGATGGTGTAGAGGTTGGTCACGTCCCAACCTTCCTTGAGCATGTTGACGTGGATGACGATCTCCGTCGGATCCTCGTTGTGCTCCACGGTCAGCAGGTCCGCGATCATCTTCTCCTCGTCTGCTCCGGTCTTGCTGCTGTCCACCTGGATCACCTTGTCCTTGTAGCGCCCTTCGAAGAAGTCGTCAGACCGGATCAAGTCGAGCAACTGCTTGGCGTGTGTCGTGTCCCGGGCGATGACCAGCACGAAGGGTTTGACGATCTTCACGTCGGCCTCGCGGGCATAGGTTTCCAGCAGCACCTTGGTCTGCTCGTGCATCCGCACGCCGTCCATCAGCTTCAGCTCCTCGATGGCGGCGGGCGTCATGCCCTTCGGATCAAAATTCTTCCGGGTGACCACGGCGGGTTCCTTGACGAAGCCATCGTCCATCGCCCTGCCGAGCGGATAGTCGAGGATCACGTTCTTGAACGGGATCGCACCCTTCGGGCCCTCGACGAAGGGCGTGGCGGTCAGTTCCAGTCCCAGCACCGGCTTCAGTTCGTTGATGGCCCGGACCCCGGCGCTGGCGCGGTAGCGGTGGCTTTCGTCCATGATCAGGACGAGGTCGGGCAGCCCGGCGAGGTATTCGAAATAGCTCTCACCGATGTATTCGCTCAGCCGCTTGATCCGCGGGGCCTTGCCACCGCGGACCTCGCTGTTGATCTTGCTGATGTTGAAGATGTTGATCTTGCAGCGCAGGACCTGGTCGAAAAGCGTTCCGGCCTTCGACTCGTAGTCGTCGCCAGTGATGATCTCCGGCGGGTCGGTGGCGAATTCGGAAATCCCCTTGAACACGTACTTCGGGGTGTTCGGCGTGAAGTCGGCGATCAGCTTGTTGTAGATCGTCAGGTTCGGAGCCATGACGAAGAAGTTGTTGATGCCGTGCTGGAGGTGGAGGTAGGTGACGAAGGCCCCCATCAGGCGCGTCTTGCCGACACCCGTCGCCAGGGCGAAGCAGAGGGAAATGAACTCCCGCTCGAAATCCGTCACCGTCGGGTATTCCCCGCGGATCGCGGCCAGGGCCGCTTCACGATCCACGCTCTTCCCCGGAGGAGCGATCTCGGTAATGCGGTGGAGGATCTCCAGCGATTGCCGTTGCGGGGGTCGCAGGCTCAGGCGGCCGGAGATGGCGTTGACGTGTCGGTTCATCATTTCCAAAGGGGGTGATTCTTCCAGTCCAGGGGTAGTCCCATGTCGGGCACCGGGATCTCCGGGTATTCATCGAAGAGTTCGTTTACCCGATCCTGCCACCGGCTGGTCGGTGAGATGAGCTTGAGGAACTGGCGGCAAATGATCAGGACCAAGCCGACCCGGTTGCCGACGATCAGGTTTTTCCCCGACTCGTCCTTGAGGTGCCATTCCGGATGCTTGTTCTTCTGCGGAAATCCGGGCGCGTAGCCGAGAACCCGGTTCCAAATCCGCGAATGGTGGGCACAGATGTTGCGTGCCGCGTAGAGGCTCCGCAGCCAGGCGAGCAGTTGGTCGTCCGGCATCCCGAAGTGTCCCCCGACCTGGTCCTGGATGCTCTTTTCGACCCCTTTGTAGAACGTGAGCATGCTGCCCATGCTCATCAACTCCGACACCATCCAGATCGGCAGGTTCTGATGGCAATCGCCGTATTTCTTGAAGAAGTGCTCCTTGAAAGGCTCCTTGCTGCGCTGGGTCTCCTCAATCAACGCTTCACGCCACTCGATGTATTCGCCCACCTTGAGTCCCGGAAAATGAACTTCGTGGGTATGCCCGAACGGCCCGTGGACTTGGGAAAAGTGGTAAACGAGTTGCGTCCGGATCGCCACCTCGACTCGTTCGATGGCGTCGAGCAGGAGCACTCTCAGGCGCCGGTCAAAGCAGTAGCGGTCCCAGACGACCCGGAGTTCGGTGCCCGTCCGGAAGTGGTCCGATCCAGGCTCCCGGAACGGATACAGGTAACCGGACAGCCGATAGTAGCTCACCGCCGTCAGTCGCCGGATCAGCTCGTCCTTATCGGCAAGCAGGCCCCGGCTCAAAAGACGCTCCGCCTGCTCCTCCAAGGACAGATGTCCCTTCAGATAATCCACGAGCCCTCCTTTCCGCCGCCGACCCTGACATCCGGGCAAGAAAAAGCCCCCGAATTTCGCATGCCTGCAAAGATGCAAGCAGAGGCGCGGGGGCTGTGCTGCCGGGAAAAAGCCTCAAAGGTTGCATTCCTGCAACTTATATCTTTCTGAAATTTGAACAAAATCATCACCGGGCAGCTTTGGGAAACCACGTAAATCATTGATCGCCAATCAAAAAAGATCTTGCTGACCCTCCGCCGGCGGGGCCTTGGGGAGGTTCTCGACTTTCAGGCTGTAGTCGTCCTTGCCCCACTCGCAGCGGGTCAGGACGGCGTTCGGGATCTTCTTCACCGTCAGGTTCGGGTAACCCTCCTTGCGGCCGCGGAAGGCGGAGCAGACGACCAGCA
>CAMCYK010000012.1 GCA_945883695.1 Akkermansia muciniphila
TCCGGAGGATTTCGAAGTATTTCTCGTCAATGGCCCCCAACGGGTCGCCCTCTCGGCGCTATCGTCCGTGCCGGCGATCTCCGATCACACCTATGAGAATTCAATGCCGGTTGCCATCAACAACCGCGGGGCCATCATCGGCTGGGCCAACTCCGGGAATTCCCTCTATCTCCTCACCCTGAACCAAGACCGGGATGGTGACGGGATGTCGAACGACTGGGAAACTTTTCATGGACTCGACCCGGACGACCCATCGGACGCGCTCGACGACCCGGACGGCGACGGCGCCAACAATCTGGCCGAGTTTCGCCTTGGCTCCGCACCGACCTCGACCGGCTATCGGTTGGCGCTCGACAGCGATGGGGACGGTCTCCCGGATGCATGGGAACGGAAGATGTTCGGCACCCTGTCGGCCAACCCGGCCGGCGACAACGACGGCGATGGCCTGGACAATTGGGAGGAATGGGTGATCGGCTCGGATCCGCATCTGTCGGATAGCGATGGCGATGGGTGGGATGACTTCGAGGAGTTCTTCATCCGCGGAACCGATCCATCCAATGCGGACACGGATGGCGACGGGATTCCAGACCTCGCAGAGAACCTTGCCGGGTCAGATCCAAAGGATCCTGTTAGTCGTCCACGGCTTCCTCCGTACCTTAGGGTTGAAGTCAAGACGGTGACCCACAGCGAGTTGATCCCGGACGAGTTCGTCACCCCGGAATTCTACTATTGGGCAGTGCATGTGCCGCTCGATTCCACCTACAACCAAGGTTTTTCGAGTGCGCTGTTCGACTTGTCATTGGCCGACAGGAAAAACGACGGGATGGATCAATCTCCGTTGAAGAACACGCGGCTCGTAAGCGACTATCCAGGCACAGAAGACTATAGCTTCTCCGTCCTCCTAATTACCACGATCCACGGGAACGGAGACCCGCAGGTGTTGAATGTGGAGATGAAGGAATTCATGATCTCCGCCGGACAGAAGGTGAGCAACGAGATCGCCACGGAAGCCGAGCAGGAAGGCCTTGTTTACCTCCGGCCGGTGGAGTTAGCGCCAGAAGTCCTCGCGGTCAACTCGGATTTCGGCGAAGGCCGCATCGATCCTGCGACGGGATATGCGATCCCGGATTGCGACGACATGCCGGGCGTGGATCAGAAGACCGGATCTGGAAATACACAGATCGCTCTGGATGCCAGCCGTGCCCATCTTGACGGCTTGTTTGCCAACGACGAGAAAGTCACCGACGACCTGAATCAGGGATGGTTTGGAGTGAATCCGAGTCTCATGGAATCCGACTTCTGGGACGGAGGCACCGTCACCATCCGGAAGCTCGACAAAATCGACGTGGACACTGGATACAAGGAGAGCGGGCAGGTGCGCTTCTATGCGAAATGGAGCGATGACGACTACTACGGAATCAGCCCCTACGACTTCGACACCCTGCAGCCGGTCAATCTCGTTTCGGCAGGTGTGAACAAGAGACCGGGAGAAGGAGTCTATGGATCGACTTCGACCATTCCCAACGACGCGGAGTTCTGGATGGAGAGCGTGCGCCCCGGAAAGATCACTTTGGAATGGAGACTCCAGAAAGGGGACATCGACGTAAGCTACGAGCAAACCTTCAAAATATGCACAGAGCAATCTAAAGAACAATGGTTTGAGCATCTAAGATACATGATAAAGCTCCAAACTGTAGATGATCCCACAGGTTCTAGCTTAGTTTTTGGATTAGGTTATTCACATGGTGGTCAAGTAGATGTTTTTGCCACGACTACCTCCGCAGCGGGCTATGGAACGAATGTCGAAAGGGCTTCTGAATACTATGACTTTTATGAGCAATCGTGGAATCAAAACAATAATCTCGGTTGGTCAGGGTTAGCCAAGGTTGTAGGGGCTCAAGTGATCAGTGGTATTAATGATGCTCAGTGGGGGATAGTAGGTCAACTCGGTTTCGTTAACGTTAGCGGGTGGTTAGCCGGATTTGACCTAGACGACATTAAGGAATTTCAACAAGAGCTATTGAAAGGGGGTGAGGCGATATTTAAAGATATCGCTTGGCAACATCACGCCTACTTAGCGAGTGGGATCTGGGCTTTGGAATTTGTTCATAAAAACCAAGATGGAGGTGCAAATCCTGAAATTCCAGATGAGGTGTTATCGGGTTGGAAATTGATTGATGAAGGCAGCGAAGCAGCAGACGCATCTAAAATTTTGAACGGAAGTATACGCATTGCTGATTATGAGAAAAATGCGGTTATCGTTAACACGTATACAAGGTTACACTCGATCGGAAGTGGTCCATTGGTCAATGCGATGTCCTCTCTGGCGGTGAGTCCCGTGCAAGGCGGAGATCATTTCAGAGACGTGGTGGGGTTGGGTGCTCAGCTATCGAATACAGCCCAACGCTGGACCTGGGTGACGGCTGTTTGCCTGGCTTTGGAAATCCAGGAAAAAAGGGTGTATTGCAGGCGTGGGAGTCCTTGACACAATCTCAGAAGGATGGATTCGCGAATGAAAACCTTAGGGTAGGAGCAAGACGTTTCTCGGTACCATGGATCTTAACAACTGTTGAATCCCCTTTTCTCCCCGATCTTGATATTCAAGTTTGGGATCATCTGGATCAACCTGGAAAGCAATGATCATGAAATGGGAAGTTCACGCGGTTTTGTTCTTGAATTTTTCTGCTGTGTTGTGTGCCGAGAGTGCAAAGCAAAATAGCAATGATAACACTCAGTGGTGGAACGGTGAACATCATTACAAGATTCAGCTTCATGATGCGCTCACGCTTCAGGATTGCCTCGATGCTGGAATCCGCCCAAGGCATGTGCCTGCGATGGGAGGCTATACACTTCATTTTCAAGCCAAATCATTCCAACTCATTCTTCCAAATGGTGGGGTAGTACGTAGCGAGAATGGCTACGGCCGGTTAACCGTCACTAAAGATTACCAAGTGACTACAGTGGCATTTTATGAAGAGGCGTTTGTTGATTTCGAGCGGTGTAGAGAAAGGTTATCGCAGTCGAATCAAGCTTACGGTGGAAGCAGAACAGATGCTGAGATTGATAATTTTCTCGGTTCAGTGCGGGCTGCGGAAGGACACTGGACAGGAGAAGGATTCAGTGTCGGTAAAACGAGCAAAGAAAATTCCAAAAACAAGTATTGGAGCAGTTCACTTCTCGCGCAGAATCAGGGAACGCAGGAACTTCCATTTCGGTTTAATCGGGAATTCTCTTTCTTGGGCGCAAAATCTTCAAACGTAAGTGTACGTCGTAAGATTGGCGGAGGATCAAAATTAAAAGGGATCATGTAAATGGGGTCATCCCCGGTTCGGACCGAGGACATCGGTAACAAACTGACCGGGGACATCGGTTACACTTCATGCTGGGCGGGTGCCCTGGAATAAAGTGTTACCAATAAATAGAAAGCCAGGCATTGAGTCGAGTCATAAGGCGCATAAGCTGTTGGTCATTAGGGATCAAAAGAGCCCTGGGGACGCCATATTTCGGAGCGGAAGGGGCTGCCTCGGGGGGCAGAATCCCGGCGGATCAACACCGCTACCGGGCCTACCGGAAAGGCGGGCGGCAAGATGCGGACGCCACTTTTCTGAGCGGTGGTGCGCCGGTGCGGTTTTGCGGCCGGCGGGATCAGAGGACGGGTGATTTGAATCCGGCCCGGGTGAAATTCCCCGATTTCCCGGTTCGGATTCGGGGCTCCGGCGGTTTTTACTGGGTGCGGGATGCACACCCTCACCCTTTTCGTCCGCTCCACCGGCGACGTTCGCGATGAACGTCTGGCGGTCGGAAGGGTCGTGGAGAAATTGCAGGCCCGCCATTGGCGCTGGCTCCGGCTGGAGATGGTTCCGGCTGACCTCGCGGCCGCCCCGGTGGCCGTGTCCGGCAACGCGGACCCGCTCCGCCCGGCGGATTGCGATCTTTTCGTCGGCATCCTCGGGTCGCGCCTCGACCCGCCGGCCGCGCCGCCCGCGCGGGGGAGGGAGGGCGCGCGGGGCATCGAGCACGAACTGGAAGAAGCGGCGCGGGCCGGCGGGGAGGGGAAGCCCGGGCTGCTGATCTACCGCCGGACCGGCGGGGCGGCCGGCGGCGGGAGCCGCGGGTCCGGCGACGAACTTGGGCGGAAACCCGAAGAATTCTGCGAGCGCTTCTTTTCCAACCGCGACTCCGGTCCCCGCCGCGAGTTCGTTCCGTTCGCGACGACCGACGAGTTCGCCGCACGCTTCGAGCGGGATCTCGAAGCCCGGATCCGCCGCGAGAGGGAACGCCACCCGGAGCTCGCCGACGCCGTTTTGACGCCGCTGGCTGGCCCGCCGTATCCGGGCGACGCCGTGCTGGACTATGAAGACGCGCCGCGGTTCTTCGGCCGCGACCGGCCGATCGCCGAAGCTCTCGCGCAGTTGAAGCGGAACCAAGCCGCCGGCCACGGCTTCCTGCTGATCTACGGCGCGCCCGGCTGCGGGAAATCCTCGCTGGCGCGCGCCGGCCTGGCCCCGCGGCTGACGGCCGACGGCTACCTGCCGGACGCCGGTGCCTGGTGCGGGACCACCGTGCGGCCATCGGAGAATGGCGCCCGGCCGCTGGAAACCTTGGCCCGCGCGCTGGTCGGCGCGCTGCCCGAACTCCAAAAACTCCGCGACACCTCGGGGGCCCCGCCCGCCCACGCCGCCCGGACCTCCACAGGCAAGAAAGGTCGCAAAGCGAAAGCCACCGCCGCCCCCGCGCCTGCGGCCGGGCCGGTCTGGGACGGCCCCCGGCTGGCGCACGCGCTGGAGACGCCGGAGCAGCGGGTTTTCGCCATCGCCGCGATCGTGGCGGCGCTCGACCGCCTCAGCTCGGCCAAACCCGCGCACTTCCTGCTGCTGGTCGACCCGCTCGATGACTGCTTCACCGCCCGCGAGATCGGCCTGGAGACCCGCGACGTCTTTTTCGAGGTCCTCGCCGCGTTCGCCGCCTCCCGCCGGATCTGGGTGGTCGCGACGCTGGACAGCAGCCTGTTCCCGCGGGTCGCCGAGCACCCCGGCTTGTTCCATCTGGTCCGCCACGACGGCGGCTTTTTCCTCGGTGCGCCGGAGGTCCCGGACCTGCGCGCCCCCATCCGCGGTCCGGCGCTGGCCGCGGGCTTGGAATTCGAAGTCGATCCGGAAAGCGGCCGCGAGCTTTCGGAGCACATCCTCGCGGACGCCGTGGCCACCCGCGGCGCGCTGCCCTGGCTGGCCAAGACGCTCGACGAACTCTACCCGCGGCGCGATGGCAAGGTGCTCACCCGGGTCGCCTACCAGGCCCTCGCCGGCTCCGCCCGCCCGGCCGACGGGCTGCCGCCCGGCGACCAGGAGCCCGCCGCCATCCGCCGCCGCGAGCGGCGCCTCCTGCGCGGCTTCCAAGCGGCCGCCGTCGTGCTCGCCGCCGCGGGGATCGCGACCGCCCTGCTCGGCCAGCGCCGGCAGGCGGACTTTGCCGCCGCCGCGGAAATCCGGTCGCGCCAGGCCGCCGCCGACACCCGCCACGCCCGTGCCGCCGCGTCCCTCGATGCCGGCGCGGCCCGGCTGGCCGGCGGCGCGCCCGACGAGGCCCTGCCGTTCCTGATCGACGCCTTGGAAAACGACCCGCGGCAGCTCGACGCGCAAGCGCTGCTGGTCGCCACCCTGCGCCGCGTCGCCTGGCATTTCCCGATCGCCGAGCTCGCCCATCCGCTGCCGGTGAGCCAGCTCGCGTTCGGCGACGACGAAGCCACGCTGTTCACCGCGACCGATGCCGGCGGGGATGGCTTCAGCACCACCCTGCGCTGGCATTTGCCGGACGCCTCGATCCAGGCGGTGGGAGTGCCGGCAACCCAAGGCCCGACCCACGCGCTGAGCTTGGCACCGGGCGGCCGGCGGGTCCTGGTCCAACGCGGCGACGGCCCCTCGCGCGCCACTTTCCTCTGCGACGCGGAATCCCTCCAGCCGCTCAAGGTGCTGCCGGTCGCCACCGACCTTCCCGCCGCCTGCCTCGCCTGGTCGCGGGAAGGCGCGCTGCTCGCCTACCCGACCGGCACGGGCAAGGCGCGGCACTGGGTCATCGCCGACGCCGCCAGCGGCGAGACCATCCGCCACTCCGGGCCGGTTGGCGATCCTCTGGCCGCCCAGCTCGACCGCCAGCGGCTGCGCGCGATCCATCGCGACGGGACCGTGGTCGACCTGCCGCTGTCCTCCGCGCTGCCGGAACGGCGGGCCAGCGCGAGCACGGCCGGGCCGATCCTCGAAGCCGCTCTGAATCACGACGGCAGCGAATTTCTCGCCCGCGTGATTTTATCCGAGGGGGGCACGACGCGCCGCTTCTTCGCGGTGATCGACACCGGGACCGAGTTCGCGCTTGGAATCGAGGCCGCCGGAACTTCGCCGCGCGCCTCGTGGCTCGATGCGCCCCCGTTGCGCGATGCCGCCGGCCCGCGGGTCGGCCCGCGGCTGCCGGCGACTTACGCGATCGACGGCGACACGGTCCATTTCACCGACGCGGCCGGCGGCGACCCGCTCGTCGGCGCGCCGTTGCAGCTCGATGGGGCGGTGACCTCGGTCGCTTTCCAAGGGTCGCTGCTCGCCGCCGCCACCACGTCCGGCCGGCTGAGCGTCCACCGGCTCTTGCCGCGGCCGGACGAGCCGCTGAAACACGGCGGCGCGGCCAGCGTGGCGGACGCCGAGGGATGGACGCTCTTCAGGACGCTGGGCGGCGGCTCCCGGCTCGAATCGCGCGATCACGAGCTCCGCCTGGTCCCCGCGGACGGCGAAGCGGTCCCGCTGCGGCTGCCCGAGGACTGGGTGAATGTCACCGCCGCCGCCTTGTCGCCGGACGGCCGCCGGCTGGTCATGGCCGGAGTCGACTGGCGGAACCGCGACGCGGTGCCATCGGGCCTGGTGATCGCCGACGCAGGCAGCGGCCGGCCGGTTTCCGGGGTGGAACCGCTCGATGCCTGCGGGCGCATCGTCTTCCTGGAAGACGGTCAGCGAATCGCCGTGACCGGGCGCCCCGGGGTGCGGATTTTCGATCTGACAAGCGACCTTTTCCAGACCGTCGCCACCCTGCCGGTGGCCGGCGCGAGCGACCTGTTCGCCCTGCCCGGCGGGGCGCGCCTGGCGGTTGCCGGAGGAAATCAGGTCAGCCTGTTCGACCTCGCCGGTTTTTCCCGGATCGCCACGCTGCCCGGGCACCGCGGCACCACGGCGAGCGGCGGGCCGCGGAGCGACAGCGCGTGGGCGCTCGATCCGCGGCGGGGCGACTGGCTCGCCTTCGCCGGGGAGGGCGTGCTGAATGTCTGGTCCACCCGCGGCGGCCACCGCCTGCTGGGCGACCTGGCGGTGGCGGCGGGTCCGCTGTCGCTGAGCTTCACCGATGAGAAAGGAATCCGCGGCCTGCGACTCGCCGGGGCCAGCGAGGGCTTCATTCCGCTGGCGAAGCTCGATGGGCTCGAGCCGGCGGAATTGGCCGGGCTGCGCGCCGCGGCCCGTGCTTTCGCCGGCACCGGCCTGGCGGCGGACGGCCGCACGGTGGTCCGCCTCCCGCCCGCCGAGCGCCGGGCCGCGCTGGCCGGCGAAAGCACCGGCTTGCCCGGCCTGTTCGACGCGCGGCCCGCCCACCAGGCCATGCTCGCATCGCCTGCCGTCGCGAGCGGTGCGCTCACGTGGCTGCCGCTGTGGGAACGCCTCGCCGCGATGCCCGAAGTCGATCCGTCCCGCCTCATCGAGCGGGCCGCCGGCTTGGGCGAGCACCCGTGGTTCCAGCAGTACTTGCACGGGGAGATCGCGCGCGCCGATCACCGGCTGGCGCTGGCTTGGAAAGGCGAACGGGATCCGGCGGCACCCGACACCGGGAAAGTCCCCGCCGCCGACCCGGGGCTCGGCCGGCTCCATCAGCTCGCCGGCGATCCCGCGGGGGTCGTCGAGCTCAAGCGTGCCGCCTGGCTGGCCGCCCGCACCGCACCGAAGCGCCTGGCGACCCTCCTCGCGGACCCGGAAAACTTGAAGGATCTGCCCGGGATCGACCCCGAAAAAGTCCGTGCCCTCGACCCCGCGGCGCTCGAGGCGCTCCGCGCCGCCCGCCACGAAAGCCAGCCCGACCATTGGTCGGTCCGGCTGCTCGACGATCACGCCGGCCGCGCGGAAGCGATGGCGCGGCTCGATGCCTCGGTCGAGGCGACCGGCAAGCGCTACGAGGCCGCTCCCTCGCCGGCGTTGGCGATCGACCATGCCGAGGCGCTGGCCTGGCGGGGCGAGTCGGCCGCCGCGGCGGAATTCCTGGCCGGCAAGGTGCCCGCCGACGCCGTGCTCACCTTGCGGCAGGCGCATGTTTTGCTCTCGTTCGGGCTGGACGAGCAGGTTCCCCAGGCCCTCGACCAGGCCCTCGACGCCCGGCAATCGCCGTGGCTGTGGAAGCAGTGGTTGCAGGTCCGGCGGGCCGCCGGCGATCCGCTGGCACCGCTCGCCGCGCGGGTGATGACGGCGGTCGACGGCCGCGGGCCGGCGGCGGTCGAGGCGCTCCGCGTTGCGCTGCTCGAGCGGGACGCCGAGGCCATCGCCGCCTGCCTGCGGACGATCAAGGGCTTGCCGGAATCGCTGGGCGTCTATGCCACCGGGGCGCTCCTGTGGGCGCAGGACGAGAAGGCGAAGGCCTTCGCGCTGTGGCCGGACCGCTTCCCCGACCTGCGCGCCGAAGTGGCCGCCGGCGACTGGCGGGGCTGGGAGGCGGCCCTGCCGGAAAACCGCGACGGCAGCCTGTTCGCCGCCATGGAACGGGAGCTCGCCACCCTCGTCGCCAGTCCGGAAGCCAGCCTCGACGACCAGCGAGCGCTCGCCACCCGCCTGCTGGAGCCCGCCACGACCGCGACTTTCGGCATCAAGCGGGTCCGCGAGGCGATGGTCACTTGCGCGCTGGCTCTCGCCTCCGACCCGGACTCCGCGCCGCTGGTCGGCCCGATGCTCGACCGCGCCCGCCTCGCCGGCGCCCCGAATTCCGCCTGCCTGCGGATCGAAGCGCGGATGTCCATGGCCGAGGGCAACTTCACCGCCGCCTATTCGCGCTGGCTCCAGTTGATCGATGCCGCCGACGCCGAAATCCTCGCCAGCGACTACCTCGAGGCCGCTGCCTGCGTGATCGAGGACCTGCAGGACGCCGCGGCGATCGAACTCCTGCTGCGCGGCAAAACGAAGTTTCCCGAGGATTCCACCTTTGCCTTCGACAGCGCCTGGCTGCTGTTGACCACCGCCCACCCCGAGGAGGCGGGCATTCTGTTGGATCACGGCTTCGCCATCCCGTTCACGGAGGAACAGCATCAGACCGCCCTCGCCATGCTGCTTTGCGCCGCCGAGCAGACCGGCCGGGTCGAGCGCGCCGACCAGGCGTTTCAGGATTTGTTCGAGATCAGCGACGACTGGGGTGACGAGGAGTCGATCCGCTCCCTCGAATGGCCGGAAGCGCTCACGGAAAACCTGTTGTCCGTCGCGGAGAGGAACCGCTGAGCGTTCGAACGAGCGGAATCCGTGACTCCGGGCTGGAAAAATCCGCGCTTTCCCCGAGTATTCCGCCGATGGACGACTACGACCGCCGCGAATTCCTCAGTCTCAGCCTGCCCGGCTTCCTCGGCCTGCTGGCCGCCCTGCCCGCGCTGTGCACCGTCGCCACCCGGGCGAATGCCGCCGACGGCCGGCTGCCGGCCGACGCTGCGATGCATTGGGAGGCCTTTCTCGAAGCGGTCGCCGCGGAGGCCGCCAAGCAGCATCTCGACGCGTGGAACCAGGACGACTACGTCCGCCGCATCGCCGCGATCGCCGGCCGCCTGCACCTCGGGGATCCGGTGCTGACCAAGGCGATGGAACAGCTCACCGCCCGCCTGAAGCACGGCAAGGTCGATTTCCAATACCTCGAGGAGCGGGTCGACTTCGGCCTCTGCCTGGTCCAGTTCGACGTCGGCGAGGTGATCAAGCCCCACGACCACCCGGGCATGACCGGGATGATCCTGTGCGCTTCCGGCGAGATCGAAACCGCCAACTACGACCTCGTCGAGAAGCCCGCCACCCCGCCGGCCGACGGCCATCAACTGCTGCGCCGCGCCGGCAGCCAGCTGCTCAAGAAGAACGACATTTCCACGCTGACCGCCAAGGCGAGGAACATCCACACCTTGAGCGCCCGCAAGGTCACCCAACTGGTCGACATCTTCACCCCGCCTTACAACGAGGAACGTTCCGCGCAAAGCCGCTGGTACGAGCTTGCCCCCGAGCCCCGGCCCGGCGAGCCGTCGCTGTTCGAGGCGCGGGTGCTGAATGGCTGAAATCCGTGGTCCGCGGCGACCGGACGAGAAGCCTGGGGAGTGTCGACGTGCCGTCGACAGCGGGTTGACCACAGGTCCACCCTCCTTTGGGTCTTACTCCAGCGCCTTCTCGATCGCCGCGGTGACCTCCGGGCTGTCGGGCTTTTGCGGCGGCTCGAAGCGGGCGAGCGGCTTGCCGTCCTTGCCGATCAGGAACTTGCCGAAGTTCCACTTCACGTCGCCGGGAAAGGCCCCCTTCTCGCCGCTCAGCGCGGCGTAGAGCGGATGCTGCTCAGGCCCTTTCACGTGGATCTTGTCCATCAGCGGGAAGGAGACGTCGAATTCCGCCTTGCAGAACTTGCCGATTTCCTCGGCGCTGCCGGGCTCCTGGTTGCCGAAGTCGTTGCAGGGGAAGCCGAGCACCACCAGCCCCTTGCTACCATACTTGTCGTAGATCGCTTCCAGCGCCTCATACTGCGGGGTGAGGCCGCATTTCGAAGCGGGGTTGACGACCAGCACCACCTTGCCCGTGTAGGCGGCGAGGGAGGTCTCCTTGCCGTCGATGGTCTTGAACGGGCTGGCGGTCAGCTCGGCGGCGGAGGCGCTGGCGACGAGGGCGATGGCGATGAAAAGCGGTCTCATGGTGAGGCCGACCGTAGCAACTTTACGGCCGCGCGCAATGGCTGCGGATGCCGCCGCCGGCCCTCGGACTGCTGCGATGATTCGCAGCTCTCCGAATGACGGGTGAGGCGGTCCGTTCTGGCCGGCGGAAACGACCCCGCCAACCCGCCTCATGCCGCCGCAGGCCCTCGGACTGCTGCGATGATTCGCAGCTCTCCGAATGAACGGTCAGGCGATCCGTTCTGGCGCGACGCGGCGATCCCATAAGGTCGCCTCCGTCCACCAGGGTAGCCCGCCCTACCCTTCACTCAAAAAGCTGCGAATCATCGCAGCAGTCCGAGAGCCTGCGGCGTCCATCAGGCGGGACCTCAGCGATACACCCGCACCACCCGCGGGGTGATGCCGGTGAGGATTTCCCACGCGATGGTGCCGGCCTTCAGCGCGACCTCGTCGACCCGGATGTGCGGGCCGAACAGCTCGACCTCGTCGCCCTCCGCGACCTCGCCGCCGGTGACATCGACCATGAGCTGGTCCATCGTGACGCGGCCTAACAAGGGGAAGCGGCGGCCGCGGATGAACACGTCCGCGCCATTGCCCGAAAGGTGCCGCGGGTAGCCGTCGCCGTAGCCGATGCCGACCGTCGCCACCCGGGTCGGCCGGGTGGTGACGAAGGCCCGGCCGTAGGACACCCCGTGGCCTGCCGGCAAGGTCCGGACCAGGGTGACCCGCGACTTGAGGCTCATCACGTTTTTCAGCGGCACCGGATGATCCGGCAGCGGCGAGATGCCGTAGAGCATCAGTCCCGGGCGGGCGAGGTTGCAGACCTCCCGGTCGTAGCCGAGCAGACCGGCGCTGTTGCAAAGGTGCCGCCAGCGGAAGCGCTCCGGTCCGCCGAGCGAGGCGAGGATTTCGGCAAAGCGCGCGAACTGGGCGCGGGTGAATTCCTCGTCCTCGTCGGCCGATGGCAGGTGCGAGCCGATCCCTTCGATCTCGAGGTTCGGCAGGGCTTCCAAGCGCTCCAGGATCGCCGGCAAGCCTTCCGCCACGAAGCCGCCGCGGCCCATCCCGGTATCGACCGCGAGATGGACCTTGAGCCGGCTGCCAGCGGCCCGGGCGAGCTCGTCGAACTGCCGCGCCTCGTCGAGCGAGGACAGGCAGGGCGTCCAGCCGCGGCCGACGATCTCCGCCCGCTCTTCCGACCAGGTCGCACCGAGCAGGTAGATCCGCGTGGTCACGCCGGCGTCGGCGATGCGGCGGGCTTCGCCGACATTGGCGACGCCGAAAAACGCGATCTCCTCGGCCTCCAGCACCCGCGCGACTTCCTCCAGCCCGTGACCGTAAGCCCCGGCCTTGACCACCGCCATCACCTCGCAGCCGGCCGCGGCGCGGGTGGCGCGGAGGTTGTCGCGCAGGGCGGAAAGGTCGATTTCCGCCCAGGCACGGGGCGGCGATGGTGGCGGGTTCACGGGGTGAGGAAAGCGGTCGACCGGTCGCCGAGCAAGACGATCGTTGTACCGGTGCCGGTTCATAGGCACCGTCCGATCGCAAAGCCCTCGCGGTTCTCCTCGCTCCAGTTCGGCACAAAAGCGCAGACGAAGTTTGGGGCCGTGACTTGTATCCGTTGAGCTTATTGCCCCATGGGCTTTCTCGTCCGGTAACGGTCGGCTAAGGTTTTCCCGCATTCCCAGGATGCTTGACCCACGCTCCAGTACCATCCCTCGTAAAGCAAGATGTTCGGGGGACCGACCGAGAATCCAACGTCGGCATGATGGGAAAAATAGAACTTCAGCAAGAATTGGGCGCGTCCGTAACGGCATTCCTTTTTGAAGGGGTTCTTGGGGATGACCGCGCCAAGGGGAGACATTCCCGCGGTGAATGCCTCCAGCATTTCGAGTCCTTCATCGGCGGACAACTGCCAGATCTCGTAGCCGGAATCCACTCCATGGATGCAGGCGAACTGAACAGGATCCCACGCCAGAAACGACAGATCAGGCGGTTTGGGAGGGCCGAAGATTGAAAGGAATTTCATGACGGTACTGCTTATAAAGCGGGCTGAGCGGCGAGAGCAATCGTCTGTAGGATATCGAGGTTCTGGGCACGATAGAACGACAGGTTTGGCGGAGGCTCATGATCACGTGTTGCAAATCAACCGATGGGGACAAACTTAACGTTAGTCCATTTTTGATTACTTGCCAACTGCTTCACGCGCTCCGTGCAATAGAGACTGACGGTCGAACCACGGTTGAACAGACTGAAAAGATCAAGCCCGTTCCAAGACGATTCGTCAAAGATGACGGACGGTAAATTCATTCGCTGGACGTCCGTCAAGAGAGGGCGACCATCCAAATCAGATTTGATGCCCATGGCTGCCCAATCGACTGCAAGTCCAGGGATAGCTTCGGCCACATAGTAGGTCGGAGGTTCTAGCTCCTTCAGGCGCTTGGACTTAATCTTAGCAATCGGCATCTCTGTCTTGCGGTAAATCGGGATACCCTCGCCTTCGAGACTGTCGATCAATCGCCGGCTGACGAAGAAGCTAGGAGGTGAGTTGCAGCAAAGGACGAGGTCGGACCACTCTGTTCCTACGGCTGCAACCTCCATCCCGGGAGCTTCAGGATTCACCTGCCAGTATTGTTCCATTGATTTAAGGAAGGACTCCATTCCCTCAAAAAACGGCATTTCTGGAAGCGGCCCGAAGCTATCAGCCCGGGGGTATTTGCGACCGTCAGCGGCTTGAATGCTAAAAAATGACAACGACATTATGGGGTAGGTGGGAAAACTGTAATCAGGAATTGTTGACGGCATTGCGCCAATTTCTGGAGAATCTGAAGTCGTGTTAAAATCACTCCGTCGGCTTGCTCTTGCGCAATAACGTCGTTCCCAAACTTATTAAATTGCCCTCCCCGGCCAAAGCCGGTGCCGCTATGCCACTTCTTGTGTTCTGCTTTGTGAACGTAACGTCCAAACGCTGCGTCGTTCACATTGATTCCCCGTTTCGCAAACCATTTCTTCTGACAAAATATAAAATCATGGTGAATTCGAAAATTTGAAGGAGGCCCGTAGCCCAAAGCTCTTTTCATATTTGTTTCAAGTGGTCCCCGAGTCCATGGAGCTTGGACCGGGCCGCCATTCGTGGTCAAAATCTTCCGGACCACGTCTTTCATTCCATGCTGCTCTACCAGCTCACCAATGATCTTGAAGTCGAGATCCGGCGTTCTCGCCTTCTCAACCAAGGCTTCGAGTGCTTGACGATCCATAGCCTCCAATGTGTCTCCCCCTAGATTTTTGATTAGCAGGAAGCCGCCCGAGGCCTTGATGACACCGGAAGACAAGAAAGGAAGGGTCGCTGCCAATGATACGTAGTGCCCTTCCGATACATCATTGATCACTAGGATCCAATCCAAGCCTTCATTGGCGATACTAATACCTGACAAATAGAGTTCCGCAGCCGTTACCGTCATTTCCGCTGCAACCTGAGCGAAGGCCTGCCGCGATTGGTAGAGAAAAGCGGGATCCGAAACGATCTCCGGATGAAGATTTAAAGCCGGGTACGCTAACGAACGATGAAGACCCGCATAGAGCAAGGAAGCACACGCGGCCGGATGAATATCGTCATCGTCATGCTCGATTTTCATCAGAATTTTCTCGTCCGTGCGCATTATATACGAAACGTCAAGGTCACCGCCGACATCCTCCAGAGATATATGGTTCCCGCGTGACAAATACGCATCGAGGAGGAACATAGCTTCGTCATTCTCGCCATAAATAAACTTGTAAGCCGTCATCAGGTCATCCCAAGTGACGGTATCACCCGGTTCGCGCCAGCCCGGATTATTATTCTGCGGTGCCGTCGCTCCAGGAGGCTCGGCAGCGTCTTCTTCATTTGGGAGTACTGAAAGGGTGTTGACGACGCTAAGATCTTCACTGAATCCCATTTTGATTTCCACTTCACCACCTCCCTCTTCATAGCCGGGAATTTCCAGTGAAGCGGGAATATCACTCGCACCAGGTAGAAGATACTTGGGGGAGGAACTTGACCCCGGAGAAACTGGATAGCTCGCCTCCGAACCAGTTGACTCGACGGTTTGCAATCCCCAACTCGACTCACCGATTCCCAGCCGGAGACCACCAGGACCATTCCATCTCTCGGGAACGTAGGCCCGAATACTTAAGGGAATTGCATCGGCCTTCTGGCTTCCAGCCATTGGGTGGATACCAGTCACGGCAAGAACTTCATCGCCGGCCGTTAGTCCTGAAACACGAAACCTGAGACTATCTGGCTCCGTCTCCTCCCAGAACCCATCAATCCGGTTGATCTGGCCATTGGGTAGGACGTAGTTGAGCGCCACTCCTAACCTATCGCGTGTCGAATTCGAGAAATCACCTTGGGGATACACTTGAATCTGACAGCCGAAAGCTCGCGGCGAGCCTTCCCAGTCAATTTCTAAACTCCCAGAGAAGGTGTTCGTTGACGCGACCATCTCGTCGGCCGTGCCGTCTCCAGCGAGTGGTTCCCTATCGCCGAAGAAAACTTTGAGGGAATCCAAATTAGAAGCATTCGGGATCGCGGTAAGAGCGAAGGTCAGGTCATCTTTTCCTCCGGGGGTGGAAGCGGGCTTATGTGCGATGGTGACGGCTGCTTGATCCCAACCGCGCTGTCCCGCACCGTTAGGTCCCGTGGTTGCTCTCAAAGTCACAGCTCCGGATGAGATATTTGGTATGGTAACCGAGTCGTTGAACTGAAACAGAGTCCCTACGTCCTGCGTAACTGGGATCGTTTTGAGGATTTCTCCAGATACTGAGATTTCGAGTTCAGAAACACGTTCCCCGCTGCTTGTCGCAAACGACGAGAGCGGATCACGGACTGTTCCTGAGATTTCAAGAACTAGCTGATCGCTACCGTTAGCCGAATCGACGCGTGCGTGGTCAATATGAACTGAAACCTCGGGCACTGGTTTCGCATCAACAGTCGACCAGTTCTGTAACTCATGTGCAGAACTCGCGCTTTCGGCCCCAATTAGTTCGAGTTTAACCAACAATGCTGACTGCCCTTCCGGACCGTGAGAAACAAGCACGCGCTCTGGAGAGCCTCGATCAACCTTATCGTCTGAAAGCAAAATCTTCCCGCCTACATGTTGGCCGCAAGCCGCGCTGAGGTCGAGCATGGTCCATGTTTCACTTGAGAACTTCTTCCACAATGCACCACCGGATGTGCCGCCCACCATTCCCGCCACGACTCCGTGCCGTGAAACTGCCGAAAGTTCTTGGGCGTCAAACCCCGTCCAGCGCAAGCCCGATCCAAGCCTTATGATTCCCGATTCAGCGGCTGAAGAGTGATTGCCTTTTGTTGTTCCAATCGGCGAGTGCTCTTCCAAACGGAATGTAGACTGCGCTGCGGTCGCGGAATGCCATTGACCGGACTCTGGACCCGAGGTCCAACGGAGCCCTTTCCCGAAAACCGAACCCAAGATGCCGCCTTTCTCAGAGTAATCGAAAATCGTGAGGCCTCGATTCCAATTGTCGATCAGTGGCAGACTCTTGTAGCAGTTGGGAATCCGAGGAGCAGCTCCCCCTTCGTCCCAGTGAACCACAGGAGCAAACCAATAGAAGGAGCCAGTCCAAGTTGTTGTTTCAGTCTCATCCACACGCCACTCAAACTCGACTTCCGCCTCGACTTCTACTTGGCCAAGTACGCTCCCATCCGCTGCGATGAAAGTCCCGCGGCGGATCTGGTTCGTGTCAATAATTTCAACCGACACAAAATCTGGCTCGTCAGCATAAAAGTCTTCAATTCCACTTTTGACAATGTTCTCAGGAAGATCCTCGAGTTCAGTACCTTCCTCCAACAAACCTCCGCCGTCTTCTTTGACAGTTACAACGCGAGACGAAAGTGCAACGTCTACCGGCTGGACAAGTCCGTGCCCATTCCAAGTAAGGTCAATAATCGGGTGATTACGCACCGCGCTAGTGCCACGGTCCCAAATTGTATATCCCCCGTTGAGAACGACTTGGCCTCCTTCGCACATGCCAATGGGGTTGTTGCCCGGTAGTGGAAGGAGTGCATAGGTCGCACTCGTAAAACGATCTTTCGCAGACAGCCCAGTACTTGAACTTGACCCGCTCGACGCGTCGGTAGGGCTGGTGAATCGGTCGATCTCCTCGCCATCCGATGCTCCGTCGCCGTCCGTGTCTGCAACGAATGGATCGCTCGCTACATCCCTCAGTTCATACCAGTCTGGAATTCCGTCGTTATCGCTGTCGATCGCCGACCTGTTCAAACGATAGAAGCGCTTCGCACCCGGATCAGCAGGCGGCGGTGGAGGCATTGCCGTGGCGTTTACAAGGTTCGCGGCGACTTCCGCGTTCATCGCCGCGAGGTTATCAACAAAGATCGAAACGGCCGCACTATCCGTAGACGAGAGTTGATTTTCGACTTCAGGGCGCGCCACAGGGCTCTGTATACTTGCTCCTACAAAGAGGTAGTGACTCCCAAAAAGGCGAGAGTAGAATGGCATTCGTTGCCAAGCCGGGTCGAGGTCACCAGAGACCCAACGGTGTAACATCGGACCACCCACCTCAAGTGACCGCCAGCTTAGCACGATGCCGCCATCGCGCGCCGGTCTGGCGAGCATGAATACGTTGACGCGGGGAGGAAACACAAAAGGCTGACCCGCTCCCGGTGCCGCAGGCGGTGCCTCTTCCAGTTCGAAGAGCGATAGATGGAGATTATGGCCCAGGCCGTAGATCGTTTCCTGCGAAGTCCAAGCGACCAGGTCCTCGCTCGTTTGCAATTCATACAAGACGCCGGGGACCGTTGGAAAATCAACCGTTCTCCATTTCGCCCCTGTCTCGGCTTCGTGATCCGCGAGGTTCCAAATTAACGCCTCTACGGGCTCGGGCAATTCTGTTTCAGCGCTCGCTAGCGATGAAAGGAAGCCTAGGCAGATTTGAGACAAAAAGAGCCGTTTCATGTTGGGCGGGAGTTAGTGGCCGGGTCACGGGGAAACAAGGAGAAAATGAATTCAATTGTATGCGGATGAATTTCGGGCGGTGCCCAAACTGCCGAAGTGTCGCATGAACGACGAAACAAGCTCCGCAGCGCAACCGCGCGGGTCTTGGTGCGTCTGCGCCATGAGGCAGGACTATCTCAGGAGAAACTAGCTGAGCTGGCTGAAATGGAGCGGACGTACTTGTCGTTTCTTGAGCGTCGACTAAGGACGCCTGGGCTTGAAACAATCATCCGATTGGCTGGGGCGTTTGGGATACGGGCTGCGGAACTGGTTGACGAAATCGACTTCGAGATGACAAACGGCAAATAGGCTGGCTGGTCGACATGCTGTAACAAGGCTTTCCTTTCGCAGTCTATCGGCCGAACAAATGAGAAATTGGTGGCCTGCTGGCGGATTAGAATCCACCATTCCGTGTCGGAATTACGGCAGCTGCACCCTTGGCTCCGGCCTCGCGGCGCGGCGGGCGGCACCGAGGCAGAGTTCGGCGGGCACCGCCTGCCGGGCAAGCTGGCGGCGCTGCTGGCAGAGCGACTCCCACGCGTTCCGCTCCGCCGCCGGCAGCTCCGGATGATGGCGGAACGGCACGCCGAGGCCGAGCAACGCGGCGATCCAGGCGTCGATCCCGAGCAGCCCGGGCCAGGCCGGCAGCGAGTTGGCGAGCAGCGCGGAGGGGCCGATGCTTTGATAAAGGTCAACCAGCTCCGCGTGGCCGGCCGGGGCCGCGGTCGCTCGCGCCATCTGCCAGAACGGCGTGTCGGCGGCGGTGTTGAAACGATAGTGCAGCGCGTGGAAATCGCGGTTCTCGTCCCAGGCCTCGGCGACGATCCGGTTGTAGGTCTGGCGGGTCCGCTCGCCGGGCTGGCCGTCGGTTTCCGCCAGCACGCGGGCCAGCCAGTGGACGTGGCCGATCAGTTGTTGGATCCGCAGCGAAGCGAGCGGCTCGACGAAGCCGGAGGCATCGCCGACCGCCACCACCGGCCCGTGCCACGCCTCGCGGCGGCGGCCGCAATTCCAACGGTGGAGCTGCGGGACCAGCGTGGCGTCGCCCGCTTTGGCGACCAGCTCGGCGCAGGCCTCGTCGTCGCTGATGAAATCCGGATGCCAAGCGTGGCCGAGGCCGATCGTCGCGTCGTGCTCGATCCGCCAGCGCCAGCCGGCGGGCAGGGTTTCCAGGGTGGTGTAGGGCCGGATCGGCTCGCTGCCACGACGGCGCAGCACGGTGGCGGCGCGCGGGGTCAGGCAGGCGTCGTCGTAGCCGATCCAGTCGGTATTGCCGGCCAGCTGCGAAAGCAGCGCCGCGCTGCCGGTGGCATCGACCAGCAAGTCGGCGGCCAGGGTGCCGCCGCCCTCGAGCTGGAGCGTGTCGGGATCCCGGGTCAGGCCGGCGGCGCGGCCGCCGCGGACGCTCACGCCGAGCGTCTGGCAGATCCGCAGCAGCAGGGCGTCGAGCGGCTCGGACAGGAAGTTGAGGCCGGTGATGTGCTCCAGCGGCTTGAAGGCGTTCGCCCCGTCGCGCGGGAACAACTTGCCGGCCGCCATCAGCGCGCCGCCGGTCGAGCAGACGTCGAGCCCGGACTCGGCGGCGAAAAAGCCGGGATCGTGCCGCAGCCCCGGCTGGCCGGCCGCGAACGAGGCGTCGAAGGCCCGCTGGAAGGATCCGCGGGCACCCCACAGGCACTTGAAGCCGAGCGTCCACACCGGCCGGCCGCGCAGGTGGATATCGTCGCCCGGGATGCCGAGCGTCCGGCACAGGTGCTGAAGTACGGCAGGCGTCGTACTTTCACCGGCGGGATCCGCGGGCGGCGCGGCGGGATCCCGCAGCAGCGTGACGGACAGGCCGGGCAGGAGGCGGCGCAGGGTGGCGGCGGCAAGCAGGGCGTCGGTGCCGGAGCCGGCGACCACGGCCTGTCGGATGGAGCGGGGAGTCATGGGCGGAAGTCGGGGGTCAGGTCCACTGCCAGGCGGGTTGGCGGATCGCGTCGAGCGTCTGCCGCACGGTCGCGGCGTGCTTGGCGGCGGCGGCCAGCCGGGCGCGGTGGCGGTCGAACAGCTCGCGCTCCGCGGGGGCCGCGAGGTGCGGCCGGTCGTGGGGGACCTGCATGCCGACCAGCATCGCCAGAAAGCCCTCGACGCCGTAGATGTTCGGCCGTTGCGGCAGGGCGTGGAAAAGCAGCACGGGATTCGGCCCGACCTCGCGGTAAAGCTGATAGAGCGCCTCGTAGTTGCCGAGGCGGGTCGCCTCGCGGCAGTGCAGCCAGAACGGCGTGTCGAGGCGGTTGTTGAACTTGTAGTGATAGGCGAGGAAGTCGCGGATCTCGTCCCAGGCGATGCCGATGATCCGGTTGTAGAACGCGGTGCTCGTTTCATCCGGCCGGCCGCCGGTGACCCGCAGCGACTCGGCCAGCCAGAGGCATTCGTAGATCGTCTGCGCCAGCGCGGTGGCTTCCAGCGGCTCGACGAACCCGGAGGCGTTGCCGACGGCCACCACGTTGCCGACCCAACTCCGCTCGTAGCGGCCGCTGCGGAATTTCACCACCCGCGGCTTGGTCGTGACCTTCGGATTTTTCTCGAAAAACTCCGCCAGCGCGTCGTCATCCGGGACAAAGCCCGAACTGTAGACGTAGCCGCGGTTGATGAAGGTCTCGTGCTCGATCTGCCAGCACCAGCCGTGCTTCATGGTTTCGGCGGTGGTGTAGGGGAGGATCGGCTCGTCGGTCCGCTCCCAACCGCCGATCACCGCGCGGTCGCAGAACAGGGCGTCGGAGAAGCTCTTGAAGGGCTCGTCGAGCGCCTTGCCGATCAACTCGGCGCGGAAGCCGGAAGCATCGACATACAAGTCCGCGGTCCGTCGTTCGCCGCTCTTGAAATGGAGCGCCGCCACCCGGCCGTCGGCCATTTCCGCCCGCTCGAGGGTATCGTCGCCCATCGTCACGCCGGCGCGGGCCGCGATGGCTTCCAGGCAGGCGACCAGCCGGTGGTTCTCGATGTGGAAGGCGTACTGGCCCTTGATCAGCGGCCTGCCGAGAGGACCGGTGGCGAAGGCCTTCTGCCGCTTCATCAGGGCGGTCGCCTCGGAGAGATCCGAGCAATCGCCGGTGGCGTAGTAGCCGGTCGGCTTCAAGGTGCCGGGGACCTGCCGGTCGTATTGGAATTCGAAGTCGTAGAGGAACTCCTCGCGCGGGCCCCACAGGAAGCGGATCCCTTGCTTCCAGGTCGGCTGGGCCTCGCGGTAGAATTCCTCCTTGGAAATCCCGAGCGTCTGGAACAGGTGGGCGGGGAAGACCGCGGTGGTGCCTTCGCCCACGCCGATCACGCCGATTTCGGAGCTGCGGATCAATTCCACCGCCAGCCCCGGATGCAGCTTCTTCAAGGTCAGCGCCGCCAGCAGGCCGGCGCTGCCGCCGCCCAGCACCAGCACGCGGCGGATCTCCGGGGCGGCGGCGGCGGAATCGGGTTCGGATTGGGACACCATGGTTTGACCGCGATGCCAGCGAATCGGGGCGGGCCTTGCAAGCGGGAAGCGGCGGGAAGCGGCGGGGGTGCGTCCCGCGCTGCTGTCCGCCGGCGGTTTCAGGCTCACTCGCAGCGCCAGCGGCCCCGCGCGGCGGGCGGGTGAGGCACGGTAAGGAGTGTCGACGTGCCGTCGACACTCGCGTGTTGACCACAGGTCAACACTCCTTAACGCGCTTCGCGCCCACCATCTACCATCTACCATCTACCATCTACCGCCCCCCGGCCAGCGCGCCAGCTCCGCTTGCCACGGGTCCATCCCTTGCCAGCGGTCGCGGTGCAGCAGGTCGCCGAAGGCATTCACCTCGGCGATCGCGCAGGCGCGGCGGGCGGCCCCGACCATCAGGTCGACCCCCGCGTGGTGGCAGCCCGGGAAACAGGCGGCGGCGGCCTCCGCGGTGTCCAGGGCGCGCCGCCAGAGCAGCGGACCGAGCGCCGTTTTGACCGCTTCGAGGTCGCCGCGGGAATTCGCGAGGTGCAGGTTGGTGATCGGCGTGCGGCTGGTCCGCACCACCACGTGCGCCGCCTCGCCGCGGATCACCAGCACCCGCAGGTCGAAAGCCCGGCCACCGAGCGTCGCCTTCGGGAACCACCGCTCCAACAGCGCGCGCTCGCGGCAGACCGCGTCGACCAGCTCGCGGAGCCGCGCCTCGTCGCGGACCCCTTGCGGCTTCTTCAAATTGCGGATCCCCGAGGCGGCGGCGAGGACGGCCGAACTGGTCGCCTGCCAATCGCCGCGCGGGCCGCGGGCGATCGCCATCACCCCGGCCGCAGACGAGCCGTGGCAGGGCTTGAGGAAGACCCGCCGCCAGCCGTTGTCAGCCATCTTGGAAACCAGATCGTCGAAGCCCGCGCAGATCCCCGCCGCCGGCGGCACCGGCACCCCATTCTCTAACAAAACCGCGCGCGTCGCCTGCTTGTCGAACAGCGTGGCGATCTCGCCGGGCGAACTCATCAGTCCGATCCTGAGCCGCCCGCAAGCGCTGCCGAGCTCCTCCAGCACCCCGCGCCAGCCGAGATACCACTGCCGCTGGTAGCGCAGCCGCCCGTCGTCGTCGGGCAATTCATCACATTCCGGCTCCGGCAAGCACGGATAGGTTCCTTCCGCCCGGCAAGCCGCGGCCCCGCGGGCCAGCAGCCGCCGCTCGGCCGCGGGATCGTCCGCCGGGGTCTCGATCCGCAGCACCCCGCAGCCGGCGAAGGCCGCCGCGGGATCGAAGCCCGCGCCAAGCACCGCTTGCCATGACACCACCCGCGGCTCGCCGTGCCCGGCTCCGCGGCAGGCGGCTGCGAAGCCGAGGGCCCGCCGGCTTCCGGGGTGGGCCAGCAGTGCGAAGCGCGTCATTCGCCGACCGCGACGGAGTAATGCGGCTCGCCGTCCCAGTCGTCGGGTTCTTCCTGGTCCGCGGTATTGACCTGCGGCCCCAACGCCTGGAGGCGCGGGATCATGTCGTCGCCCAGGTAGTTGCGATAGAGGTTCAAGCTCTTCAGCCCGCGGATCCCGGGGCTCGCGAGCAAGGCCTCGGCCCCCTCGTCGGTCATCGTGCCGCCGGAAAAGTCCAGCGCTTCCAGCTGGCCGAGGACCGGCGCCACGGCCACCGCCGCGGCGAGCTCGTTGGCGATCATGCTGTTCCTCAAGCCGAGCGATTTTAGCTTCGGAAAAAGTCCCGGCTCGATCACCGGCAGCACGTCCTCGACCCCGCCGTCCCAGCCGTACCCGTCGTCACCGAGCCACAACTCGAGATGCTCCAGATTCGGGAAAGTGCAGCGCGCCAGGTTGTGCAGCACCGGCGTCGGCAGGCCGCCGGTCTCGATGACCAGCCGCCGCAGCCCCGGGTTGCCGCAGGGCGTGAGCTCCAGGCTCGCTCCGCCGCGGACCCGCAACTCCTCGAGCTGCGGGAAGGCCGCGAGGACCAGGCCGATGTCGCCTTGCTCGATCCATGACATCTCGTTCTCCTCTTGCAGGATGTCGCCGAGGAAAATTCCCCGCAGCGAAGTCAGCTTCGGGGCATTCTCAACCAGCACCCGGATGATGTCGTCGAAGTCCTCGCCGGCCTCCCCCGGCATCCCGAACACCAGCGCCTTGATCGTGGCGGCGCGCGGGTCGGCAAGATAGGTCGCCAGCGCCGCGGGATCGAAATCGTCCTCGTTCTCGTAGGAGAAGCCGAAGCGCTGGATCGTCGTGCCATAGCCCGCGCCGGGCTGGTAGTCTTCGACCGGCAGGCCGAACCATGTGGTCATGTGGTCATCGATCATCGGATAAGGAATCGGGGGTGGGCAAATTCAACAAAGCTGCTACCGCTTCGGGCCGGTGGTGGCAAACTTTTCTCCCGCGATCCCGTTCACGGCCTTGAAAGCGGTGGCATTCGACCTGGATGACACGCTGTTCGACCGTCGGGCGGCGCTCGGGTTGTTGTTCGACCGCTGGCTCGGCCCCGCCGCGGCCGCGGCCGCCTTGCCGGAGGTGCTGGAGCACGACGGCGGCGGGCACGCCCCGCGGCGGGAATTCCACGCCTGGCTCGACGAGCGCTTCCCCGCGCTGGCACCGGCCGGCCTTCGTTTCCGGCGCGACTTTCCCGGCTGCATCGTGCCGGATCCCGCGCTGCCCGTCCTGCTGGCGCGGCTCCGCGCCGCGGGGATCCGCACGGCGGTGCTGAGCAACGGTTCGCCGGCGCTCCAGCGGGCGAAGCTGCGGGCTTGCGGCGCGGAACCTTTCTTCGACCGGAGCGATGTCCTGATTTCGGGCGGGCTCGGAATTGCCAAGCCGGACCCGCGCGCTTTCCACGCGCTGTTAGAAACGCTCGGCCTGCCCGCCGGACAGGTCCTGTTCGTCGGCGACGATCCATCGCGCGACATCGCCGCCGCCCGCGCCGCCGGCCTGCCGGCCTGCCAGCTCGTCCGGCCGGGACGGGAGCGGGTTGCCGGGGTGCCGGTGATCGGATCATGGGCCGAACTGCCGGATCTCATCGCTCTCTAACATGAAGACCGGCATGAACCGCATCGTCGGCAGCCACGACCTGGTGTGGGTGGTGCTGGACTCGCTGCGCCACGACGTCGCCGGGCGCGAGATGGCGGTGGGCGGGACCCCGCATCTCGCGGCCCTGTTTCCGGACGGCTGGGAAAAGCGCCACAGCCCGGCAAGCTTCACCTATCCGGCGCACCAAGCCTTTTTCGCCGGCTTCCTGCCGACGCCGGCCGATCCCGCGGCGGATCAAGAGCGGCTTTTCGCCGCGCGCTTCGCCGGCAGCGCCAGCACCGGCCCGGGGACCTGCGTGTTCCAGGGGCCGGACGTGGTCGGCGGCCTGGCACGGCGCGGCTACCACACGCTGTGCCTCGGGGGCGTCGGGTTTTTCAACGGCAAGACCCCGCTCAGCCGGGTGCTGCCCGGCTACTTCGCGGAGAGCCATTGGTCGCCCGCGACCGGGGTGACCGCGCGCACTTCCACCGAAACGCAGTTCGCGCTCGCCGCCCGCCGCCTCGCCGAAATCCCGCGCGAGCAGCGGGTCTTCCTGTTCATCAATGTCAGCGCGATCCACCGGCCGAACCGCCACCATGTGAGGGGCAAGCGCGCCGACGACCTCGAATCGCACGCCGCCGCGCTGCGCTACGTCGACTCCTGTTTTCCGATCCTCACCGCCGCGCTCCGCCGCCGCGGGCCGGCGCAACTGCTGGTGTTCTCCGACCACGGCACCCTCTACGGCGAGGACGGCTTCCACGGCCACCGCGTCGGTCACCCGGATGTTTACACGGTGCCATTTGCCGCCACGATCCTCGCGCCCGACTGAACCGTGATGCCGACCCTGCGCGACCGCCTGCAAGACGATCCTTTCCAGGGATATGCCTACGCGTATCCCCACAAGACCGCCTACCGACACTTCGCGCGGCCCCATCCGCTGAAGGAGTTGTGGGCCGGCGAGGACAAGGACGCGCTCTTCCTTTACCTCCATCTCCCGTTCTGCGAGATGCGCTGCGGGTTCTGCAATCTCTTCACCACCACCAATCCCCGCGAAGGCCAGGTCGCCCGCTACCTCGATGCCCTCGAGCGGCAGATCGAGGTGGTGAACCGCGCGTTGGGAGATCATCGGCACGCCCGCGGCGCGATCGGCGGCGGGACGCCGACGTTTCTAACAACGGCCGAGATGGACCGGGTGTTCCGGATGCTGCGCCAGGACGGCGGACTGTCGAAAGGAATCCCGCTGTCCTGCGAACTCTCGCCCGGCACCGCCGAGCCGGAGAAGATCGCCCAGCTCCGCGAGGAAGGCGTGACGCGCGCCAGCATCGGCGTGCAAAGCTTCATCGAGAGCGAAACCCGCGCGCTCGGCCGGCCGCAAAAGCCGGCGGTCCTGCACGGCGCGCTGCAACGGCTCGCGGCGGCGGGTTTTCCGGTGCTGAACATCGACCTGATCTACGGCATCGAAGGCCAGACGGTCGCCTCTTGGCTGCAATCGCTGGCCGCGGCGCTGGATTACGCGCCGCAGGAATTGTTCCTTTACCCGCTCTATGTCCGCCCGCTGACCGGCCTCGGCCGGAAAGGGCGCGATCCCTCGGACCTGCGGTTGGATCAATTCCGCGCGGGCCGGGATTTCCTGCTCGCGCGCGGCTACCGGCAGATCTCGCTGCGCCTGTTCCGCCGCGACGACTGCCCGGCCGAAGGCGATGAAGGCGGTGCCTCGTACTGCTGCCAGGAAGACGGCATGATCGGCCTCGGCGCCGGCGCGCGGTCCTACACCCGGCGCGTCCATTATTGCACCGAATACGCGGTCGGCCGGGTCGGGATCCAGGCGATCCTCGACGACTACATCGCGCGCCCGGCCGACCACCATGCCTTCGCCTGGTATGGCCACGAACTCAGCCCCGCCGAGCAAAAGCGCCGCTACCTGATCAAGTCGCTGCTGCGCGCCGACGGCCTGGACGAGGCGGCTTACCAGGCATGGAGCGGCCGCTCGTGGAGCGCGGATTTCCCGGAAGTCGACGCGCTGTTGGAGTGCGGCCTGGCGGTCCTTGACCATGGCAGGCTGCGGCTCACCGCGGAGGGACTGGAGCGCGCCGACACCATCGGCCCCTGGCTCTATTCGGAGCCGGTCGCGGCCTTGATGGAGGAATACGAACTCGCATGAAGCCGCGCTGGAACATCCTCTACCGCGGACCGCTTTCGAGCTGCAACTACGCCTGCGGCTACTGTCCCTTCGCGAAGACCCGCAACAGCATCGCGGAGCTGCGCGACGACACCCGCCGCCTCGGAAGTTTCGTCGATTGGATCGAGGCACAGGCCCCGCGCGAGATCGGCGTGCTGTTCACCCCCTGGGGCGAGGCCTTGATCCATCGCGCCTATCAGCAAGCCCTGCTGCGCCTCGGCGGGATGCCCCACGTCCGCCGTGCCGCGATCCAGACCAACCTCGCCTGCGGCTGGAAGTGGCTCGATGCCGCCGACCGCGAACGCGTCGCGCTGTGGTGCACCTATCATCCGACCGAGACCACCGTGGAGCGCTTCGCCGCGAAGATCCACATCCTCCACCGCATGGGCATTCGTCACAGCGTCGGCGCGGTCGGGGTAAAGGAGCACTTCCCGCAAATCGAGCGGCTCCGCGGGCTGCTTCCGGAAAGCACCTATCTGTGGATCAACGCGTTCAAGAAGCACCCGCGCTACTACCAGCCGGAGCAGCTCGAATTCCTCACCGCGATCGACCCGCATTTCCCGGTCAACCTCCGCCAGCACCCGAGCCGCGGGAAGAGCTGCCGGGCCGGACAGAGCAGCTTCACGGTCGATGGCGACGGCACCGCGCGGCGCTGCCACTTCATCGACGCGCCCTTGGGCAACATCCACGATGACGGCTTCGAGTCCCGCCTGGTCGAGCGGAGCTGCCCCAACGCGATCTGCGGCTGCCACATCGGCTACGTCCACCTGGACGAGTTGAAGCAGGACGAGATCTACGGCGATGGACTGCTCGAGCGGATCCCGGCGGGTTGGCCGGAGCGCGGGGCATAGCCCGATTCCCCCGATCCAACATGGCAGGGGGTGTCGACCACAGGTCGACACTCCTTATCATCCGGACCTCGTCTCCGCCGCCGCGGTCACCCACACCTCGACCAGATGGCGGAACTCGTCCGCGGCGTCCTCGGGATCGGTGGTGGTGGCGGCGATCTCCTCCCGCACCTTTTGCCGGAAGCGCTGCCGCAGGCGGTGGATCGCGACCTTCAAGGCGGTGGGCGCCAGACCGAGCGCCTCGCCGGCCGCGGCGGGATCGCCGGCCGGACCGCCGTCGAGCCAGGGGCGGAGGGCTTCGAATTGAGCGCCCTTCCCGGCGGCCCGCATTTCCAAGCCGACGGAATCGAGCGCCCGGCCGATCAGCGCGAGCGCCCAAGCGCGGTCGAATTCGCGCTCCCAGTCGGGCGACACCCCGGGCTCCGGCGCCTCGTCGAGCGGCACCTGCTCGACGCCACCGCCGCGCTTCGCCGCCGCATCGCGCTCGCGCCGGTGCGACAGGAAATGCTTCACCGCCGCGAGCAGGTAGCTGCGGAAGCGGCCCTTCGCCGGGTCCGCCGCGCCCAGTTTCTCGCGACCTAACAGGTCCTCGAAGAACCCGTGCGCCAGATCCTTCGCCCGCTCCGCGTCGCCGCACCAGCGGCGGGTGAATTGAAGTACGGGCTCATAGTAGATGGAGCACAGTTCCGACAGCGCGGCCCGCGCCACCTCGCCGCGGCCCTGCGCCTTCCGGACGAGGGTCCAGCGGGTGGCGTGGAAGGGCGAGCGGTTCATGGTTCCGTGGGCGGACTGGATGTTCAGCGGGAGATCTTGTTCAACTTCCAACCGCCGTCTTCGAGGACCATTTCGAATCCGATTTCGCGGGCCGGGTCGTCGATCATCCGCACGACCACGTTTGCCGTCGTTTCGTCAAGCTGGCGGGCGCGGGCGACGGTGACCCGCGTGAAATCGCCGAAGAACACGGAACCGTCGGGTTGCCTGACCATCGCGGCAAATGACCGCGACATCCCGGCGAGGAAGGATTTCTCGTCGCGATCGCGTGCCGCCGAGAGCAAGGCTTCGACCGCGGCTTGGGGGGTCGCGGGAGCGGTGGGAGGAGCCGACACGGCGGCGGCTCCCGGCGACACCGGCGATCTCGAAAGCTGGTACCATACCACGGGGAGCAGCAGGATACCGAAGGCGAGCCCGGCAAGCCCGGCGACCCACCGCAGCCAGGCCGGACTCTTGATCCTCCCGGTCGCGGATCCCGCGGCCACGGCCGTTGGTGCCTCGCTTCGGGACCATGGATCCGTCGCGCTCCCTTGGCCGGGCACCCGGTCAAAATCCCGGACGCCCGACCTCAGCTCGTCCGCGCTCTGGAACCGCTTCTCCCGCTCTTTCTCCAAGGTGCGGAACACCACCTCGTCGAGCCGCGGGTCGCTCGCCGACTTCTCGCTCGGCGCGGGGAAGCGGCCGAGCGGGAGTTCGCCGGTGAGCATCTCGTAAAAGACCACGCCGAGGCTGTAGAGGTCGGCGCGGTGGTCGACCTCGTGGGGCCGCTCGATCTGCTCCGGCGCGATGTAAGCGGCGGAACCGAGGAAGTTGCCGGTCCGGGTCAGCGTGAAGTCCATCCGTTCGTCGCCCGCCATCCGCGCGATCCCGAAGTCGGCGACTTTCACCCGGCCCTTCGGATCCAACAGGATGTTCTCCGGCTTGATGTCGCGGTGCAGCACGCCGTGGTCGTGGGCATATTGCAGCGCCGCGCAGAGTTCGGGGATCAAGGCCAGCGCCTGCGCCGGGGTGAAGCGCGCGGCTTGCATCGCCTGGCGCAGGTTGACCCCGTCGACGTATTCCATCGTCAGCCAGAAGTAGCCGGCGCTTTCGCCGAAATCATGGACCGCCACGATGTTCGGATGGCTCAGCTTCGCCAGGGCCCGCGCTTCCCGCGAGAAGCGCTCGGCGAATCCGGGATCGTGCTCCAGCCCGGGCAGCAGGATCTTCAGGGCCACCAGCCGGTCGAGCCGCGGCTGGCGCGCCTTGTAGACGACCCCCATCCCGCCGCGGCCGATGCATTCGAGGATTTCGAACTGCGGCAGGGCGGCGCGCAGCTCATCGATGGGCGGGAGGTCCGGCGGCACGGCGTCCTCGCGGGCACCGAGCAAGACGCAGACGGGACAAAGGCCGCCGGGAGCTTCCGGCGGCAAGGGGCGACGACAGGAGGGGCAGAGTTCTTGAGTCACATCCGATCCTGACGGAAACCCGCGGGGCGGTTACACGGGTCGGCCAACTTTTTTCAGTGCCGCTTCTGGGTCATCATGAATTCGTTGCCCTCGGGATCGACGCACATCGCGAGGTGCAGCGGGTCGTCCGGGGTGTCGTTCGGCTCGCGGGCCAGCGCGCCGCCACACTCGAGCAGCCGGGCGATCCCCTCCCTCAGGTCATCGAGCTGGAACGACAGTCCGGTCCAGGTCCGCTGGCCCTCGCCGCCGCCATGGATGCCGAGGGTGGCGCCGGCGATCACGATCTCGCTCCAGACCTCGGACTCGAAGCTGACCACACCGCCGAAGAGTTCACGATAGAACTTCAAGCAACGCTGCCAGTCGGCGGCCCAGAGGACGTATTTCACTTTTTCAACCTGCATCTTGTTTGAAGCGGCATCATGCGGAAGGGAGGGCGGCTTCGGCAATGCCGCTTCACGGGATTTCGCGAAAGTTTTTCCGCGACGCGGATCTGATTGACCATGAATCACCGGCGGCCGCACCCGGATGTGGACCCGCACATTCCGATTGAATGAACAAGTGGCGCGATCCGTCTGCCGGGTGTCCCTTTGATCCAACCAGGATTTCCTATCATGAAACCACGATACTTTCCCATGCTGGGCAGCCTGTTCGCCTTCACGGCGGCCGGAACCTTGCTGCTGCCTTCCGCGGCCCCCGCGCTCTCGACCGAGGTCGCGGAGAACGCCGACCTTGAAGTGCTGACCCGCGGCCCGGTCCACGAGGCCTTCGCGGAGTCGGTGAGCTTCGAACCGATGGCGGGCTTCACGGTCCGCACCGCACCGCCGGCAGCCATCGAGGAACTGCCGCCCGACCAGCAGCCCGAGGGCGACAATGTCACCTGGATCTCCGGCTACTGGGCCTGGGACGACGACCGGAGTGATTTCCTGTGGATCAGCGGCGTCTGGCGCAACATCCCGCCGGGCCGCCAGTGGGTCCCGGGCTATTGGGACGACCTCGGCGACGGCAGCCACCAGTGGGTGTCCGGCTATTGGGCCGACAGCACGACCGAGGAGGTCGACTACGTCGAAACCGCCCCGCCGGCGAGCATCGACGTCGGCCCGAACATCGCCGCTCCGTCGGAAGACCATAGCTGGGTCCCGGGCAACTGGATGTGGAACGAGTCCCGCTACGCCTGGCGTCCGGGTTACTGGCTTCCCCTGCGCCCGAACTGGACCTGGGTGCCGGCCCGCCACTGCTGGACCCCCCGCGGCTACCTCTACAACGACGGCTACTGGGATTACGCGGTGCAGAGCCGCGGCGTGCTGTTCGCGCCGGTCCACTTCCGCCACAACGTCTGGAGCAATCCGGGGTACTACTACACGCCTAGTATCGTGGTCGGCCTGAAGGTCTTCAGCAACCACCTGTTCATCCACCCGCGCCGCTGCCACTACTACTTCGGCGACTACTACGCCCCGCGCTACCGCGACTCCGGGTTTTACGCCAGCTTCTCGTGGCACCGCGCCCATCGCGGCTACGACCCGATCTACGCCTACAACCGCTGGGACAACCGCCACGACCGCGGCTGGGACCGGCGCTGCGACGACAACTTCAATTACTTCCGCGACAACGACGGCTATCGTCCGCCGCACACCTGGGCGGCGATGCAGGGCTTGCGCGGCCAGAGCTTCGACAACGACCGCAACCGTAGCCGGCTCTTCGCGAATTCGTTCGACGGCTTCGTGAAAAGTCCCGAACGGGGCGAGCAGCGGTTCCGCGCCCTCGATCAGGACCGCCGCCAGCAGTTCGTGACCCAGAGCAAGCAGCTGCGCGACTTCGGCCAGCAACGCCGCCAGATTGAAGCCCGCCGGCCCGCGATCGCGGAAAGCGGCCGCACCGGAGTGGCCCGCGAGCCGCTCCGTCGTTCGCCGGTGGTCGGTCGCCAGGCGGAACAGTTCGCCAAGAGCGAGGCCCCTCCGCAGCGGCCGGAACCACGCGGCAACCGCGTCCGTGAATCCCGCGCCGGAGCCTTGTCGGGCGGTGCCACCCGTGCCGGACGCACGGCCGAGGATCGCCAAGCCCTTCCCGGGATCACCCGGGGCGGGCAGGTCACTCCCTCCACCGACGGAACCCGGCCAGGCCGCGGCGTGAATCCGCTGAGTCGCACCCGCGAACTGCCGGGCAAGAATTCCGACCCTGCGGCCGGCCGCACCGTCAAGCCGGAGCGGCAGCCGCAGGTGAGCCCCGGCCGCCAGACCCAGCCGCGGCCCGGAATTCGCGAAGCTCCGACCCGCGAACCGAAGGTGACTCCCGGACGTGGCATTCAGCCGAAGCCGCAGACACGCGAGACCCCGCAACGGCAAGCGACCCCGCAGCGCCAGGCCACCCCGCAGCGCCAGGCGACTCCCACCCCGTCGGTCCGCCCAGTGACCCCACAACGTCAAGTGACCCCGTCGGTCCGCCCAGTGACCCCACAACGTCAAGTGACTCCGTCGGTCCGGCCAGCGACTCCGCAACGCCAAGCGACTCCGTCGGTTCGCCAAGCCACCCCGCAGCGTCAGGCAACGCCCAAGCCGCAGGTTCGCCAAGCCACCCCGCAGCGCCAGGCAACGCCTAGGCCGCCGGTCCGCCAGGCCACCCCGCAGCGCCAAGCCACGCCCCGGCCGCAGGTTCGCCAAGCGACTCCACAACGCCAAGCAACTCCACAACGCCAAGTCCAGCCCCAGCCCCAGCGGCAGGCCACGCCTCAACGCCAAATCCAGCCTCAGCGCCAGGCCCTGCCCCAGGCCCCGGGCCGGGAGAAGAGCGGTGGCAGGGGTCGGCCGGATGCTTGATTCAAAGCGAGTCGCCCCGACGACCATCGCCGCGCGGAGAAACTCTCCGCGCGGCTTTTTCGTTGAGGAATTCCGCGAAGCGGTAAGGAGCCACGACACTCCTGTCGTGTTGGACGGTCGGTCCGCGCCACCCTGAAAGTGCCCTTTGGATGGTGCGCCACGCGCATGGCATATAGCCTTGCCGCATGCCACGGATGCCACTGGCTTCCAGAGATTTAAGGAGAGTCGTTCACTCCGCGATCCGGGGCTGATGGTGGCGACTTGCGCTTGCTCGGAGGAACGGGCCATCTTGCACCCGGCAAATCAAACCTCCGAATACACTTCGCTGCCTGCGATGATTCCAATGATGCGGAGATGGGACATGCAGTTCGAAGCAGATTCACACAGGCAACACTTCACGCCGTGAAGTGATGATGTAGGCTTGTTCGATTCTTATCCCACTGAAGTTGCATCTGGAGATTTCCGACAGGCTGTGCTCCACATTCAATGCCGCCTGAATTGCCCCCAAAATCGGCTGATTTCTTTCAATAATGACGATTCGTGAGAGCCTTTGAAGTTCCTCCGCTGTTCCCAAGGCCTGGATTTTAGGAGCTAGGAATCGAAGGCCCGCACTTTTGTCCGCCTCCAGCCATGGAGCGTTCACCAGAACGTCCCAAGAGTCGACCGCGTCCTCCCGAAGGATTAGTGCGAAGAGGAGAAACCGCCCCTTCTCCCCGGCGATTTCCTTTTCCAAGCTCCTGAGTTTCTCGGCGAAATCCTTCATATCGTCTTTAGCAGCGTTTTTGCGGAATCAAGCATGATCCTGGCATCCGTCTCGTTTGCCGTTCCAATTGGATTGTATCGGTCCTCCGGCTTCCAAATCATCACCCCTGACCATTCGGCCAGATACTTCCCTTTTACAATCGCGGCTTTGCCGCTAAGCCTCAGCAACATTTCCAGATCATGGACCTTGAACGATGCCAAGCCCTGAAACTCGGCATTCGTCTGCGGATAGCCCGCCTATTTGAGGGTCTTGCAGATCCTAGCCTTCAGGGCGAGTTCGACCGAATACCCGCAGAGGTAGCTCGCTCCATCAAAGCGTTTGGCCCGGTGAAGGGCCTCCGCATCGCTCAAGCGAGCGAAAGCAATCCGGCGCATTTCCTGAGTCGAGAGCATCTGCAGAAGTAGTCCGGGAGACAGAACGACTCCGCCCCGCGGAAATCGTGAAGGGGTTGGAAGTGTTTTGAAGGACGCACCCAAGCGTAGCTTCCCAGTTCGCATTGCCAAGATCGTTATTGGCCGGGGCTTGATGGAAGTCCGGCGAAACCTCGAGCCAGGCTTTCAGGCACGCGGCGTCTGGCGACGCCGCAACGCCAGGCCCAGCCTGAGCGGCAGGCCCCGAGCCGGGAGAAAGGCGGCGGCAGGGGCCGCCCGGACGCTTGATTCAAAGCGAATCGCCCCTGTCCTCAATCGCCGCGCGGAGATTTTTTCTCCGCGCGGCTTTTTCATCCACCGATCCCGATGGCCCGGGCCGAACCCGATCCGGATTGCAGGACCTCCGAAGTGGCGGCAGCGCGGTGATGACCGCGAAGCGGTAGGGAGCCACGACACTCCTGTCGTGTTGGACGGTCGGCCCGCGCCACCCTTGCAGCGGCCCGTGGTTGGGTGACGGGACAAGAGTGTCCCTGCTCCTTATGGCTGGGCGCAGCCACGACACTCCTGCCGAATGTCGCTGCCCCCCCTCACTTCTCCGGGAACACGATCTCCGGCGGCTTGCGGCCGCTCCCTCGCCCGAAGTCGTCGAACAGGTCCTTCGAACTGACGTAAAGCATCACCCCGAACAGCAGGAACACGAAGCAGAGCTGGATGACCTCGAGCAGCTTGACCCGGACCGGCCGCTTGGCGATCCACTCCATGGTGGCCAGGACGATGTGGCCGCCGTCGAGCACCGGGAAGGGCAGCATGTTGAGAATCGCCAGGTTGATGTTGAGCAGCACCAGGAAGCTCATGATCCGCAGCAGCGGGTAGTCCATCTGGAGCTGGAAATACTGCAGCTTGCCGATGCCGATCGGCCCGCTGAGGTGCTGGACACCGATGCTGGAGTCCGGCGAAACCACGCTGACGATGGTGATCCACATCATCTTCGCGGTGTCCTTGATCTGCTTGCCGATGCCCGGCTTGATGATCTCGCGGTTGATCTCGAGTTCCTCTTCGAAATAGGCACCGATCATGGCCCGCGGCGGAGTCTCGACCGGCGAGACCGGGTAGGCCGGGGTGATGGTGAACGTTTCCGGCTTGCCCTCGCGTTCGATTCCGAACTCGACCGGCTTGTCGCCGTTGTTGCGCAGGAAGTGGTAGACCTGCATGTCCGCCACCACCGGTTCACCATTGAGGGTGAGGACCTTGTCGCCTTCCTTAAGGCCACCGACCTGGGCCGGGGGATTCTTGCCGTTGAAGCCTCCGACGGTGACCGGGCCCTTGCCCATCGGCGAGATGCCCACCTGGCGCACCGCACGGCGTTCCCACCACTGGGTTTCGGGGATCTTGAATTCGGAAGAGAGCGTCTTCAGGCCTTGGTCCGGCCGGTCGACGGTGAACTCGATCTGCGAGCCGCGGCTGGTGACGATATTGAGCTGGATGCTGTCGAGGGTGCCGTCCCACACGCTGACCGGCACGCCGTTGATCGCGGTGATCCGGTCGCCGCGCTGGAAACCGGCCTTGGCACCCGGGCTGTCGGGTTCGACCCAGCCGACGGTGGTGGTGGGCACGATGTCGGCGGGCTTGCCAAAAATCGAGACCCCGACCGCGGCGGTCAGCGCCAGCAGGAACGAGAACAGCGGGCCGGCGAAGGCGACGATGATCTTGTCGAGCGGCTTGATCGGCGGCAGGTGCTCGTGTTCGAGGTTGCCGCCCTCGATCGCTTCCATCGGGGCCATCTGGGGCAGGGCGACGAAGCCACCGGCGGGAATCCAGCCGAGGCCGTATTGCACGCCGTTGATCGTCTTGCTCCAGATCGGCTTGCCGAACCAGATCTGGAAGCGGTCGATCTTGAGTCCCCGCCATTTCGCGGCCCAGTAGTGCCCGAGTTCGTGGACGAAGATGATCACGTTGAAGATCACGATCACCACGAGGATGAGAAACGCGACAAAGAGAGCGTCGCTGAAGGTAAGAGCGGCCATGGGATTGCGGGCGGAGCGTAGCCGCGACCCTAAACGGTTCAAGAAGTTAAACTTTTCCCGCGATCCAACAGGATTGACGAGCGCCTGCCGAAAAGCCGAAGGTCAAGGCCGTGGCTTGGAGGATCGACGAGGCGCTGGTGCGCGGCGAGATCGACAACACGGTCGAGGGCAAGACCTCGGGCCGCCTGTGGGTGCTTGGCCGGGCGGACCCGGTGGTGCTGGATTTGACCGGCGACTGCTGGCGCGACCTGGCCGGGACGCGGCTGACCTTCCGCAATCCGGACCCGAAGCCGCAGGCCGGCGTGGAGCTCGCCGCGCTGCAACGCGGGGTGGTCGGCGACATGACGGCATCGCGCAAAAACAAGGTGGCGCTGGTCTCCGAGGACGAGTTGTCCGCGCTCTACGCCGCCCGTCAGGAGATCCCGTTCTGCTGGAAAAACACCCTTTACCTCGAGTGGTTCAGCGAGGGCAACGGGCGGGTGGTGATCGAGACCTGCGACTTCGAGCTCGAGCTGTCCGAGCGGGTCTGGGTGATGGACGAGGATTTCGAGGAGGCGCAGAAGCTCGCCAACATGCAGGCGATGCGGGATTTCATGAACGCCCTGGTGCGGCGGATCGGCCCGGCCGCCGAGCGGCGGGTCGATAGCGGCGAGGAGGAGGACGAATTCCAGTGGGAGGAGCGGCTGAAGGAGTCCGACCGGCTGGCCGACGCCTATCAGGAGGTGCTGGAGAAATACCTCGATGACCCGGATGCCGAGCGGAAGGAGGCCTTCGCGATGGGGTGGGACGGACTGCTGGAAGCCCTGGCCGAAGAGAACGAAGCGGCCGAAGTGGTCGGCCAGTCGTGGCCCGCCGACGACAGCGGCGACGAGGAGTCGTGGGAAGACGACGACGAGGTCGAATTCCGCCAGCACCCCCTGCAGGGCAAGGCGCAGGACGTGGTGATCCGGGGGATCGATCTGACCCGCGCCGGCGGCGAGCATCCGGCGGTTCCGGTGCTCAACGGCGCGCTGATGCAGGTGGCGGGCAAGCTGGCGGGTGCGCTCAATGGCGACTACGAGCGGGAGACCGGCTACGTGCTGGCCATGCTGAAGCGTTGCCTGGGATGGCAGAACGACGCGCTGTCGGCTTGCACGGAGCTGATCGGGGTGGCGGACGATCCCGACCATTCGCGGGCGCTCGAAGCCCTGCGGGACTCCATCTTTGAAATCCGCGAGGAGATCGTGAACTTGCGGAAAGTGCTTAAGAGAAATTAGGCGATTGCATCCGGCGGAAATCGCGGTAACACCTCGCGACATGAAGAAGCTGCTCACTTTCCTGGCGCTCGCCGCTGTCGTGACCCTCAGCTCCTGCAACACCGCGATCGGCTTCGGCCGCGACATGCGCCAGCTTGGGACCGGGCTGGAGAACAAGGCGCATGGCCGCGCGTGGGACGGCGGGGAAGTCGTGCCGGAGGGCTCCTTGCCGACCTATTGATGGCGGCGGGGCGGGGCGGTTCCACTCATTCCTCCGGGAATTCTTCCTCCTCGTCTTCCCGGGACGCTGCCGGGTGGGAGGCGATCCAGCCATCTGCCTGCTCCCGGGATTCGAATTCCTCACCGGTCAGATTGAGCAATTCGAGTTTCGCGGTGGCGCGGATGTCCTCATCGGGATTGTCGAGGGCCGCGGCATAGATCGCCAGGCGGATGCCGGCCGGCGCGCCGTGGCCGGTCGCCAGCAGGTAGCTGGCCACCTCGTGGCGGCCGTCGCGGGCGGCCTGGTCGACCAGCACCGCGGCGACCTCCCGCCAGCTGTCGGCATCGGTGTGTTGCGACAGCTGGTCCAGCGCGGCCAGCAATTCCTGGCCGCGGCCGCGCGCCCAGAGGAGCTTCAGTTCTTTCGAACTTGGCGATTCGGACGCCTCCCGGGTCCGGTCCGTGCGGGAGTATTTGCCGTCCTGCGGCCCGGCGGCGGGTCCTTGGTTCGCGGGGGCGGCAAGCGGATTCGCCGGGCTTTCCGTCCCGGTTTCCGGGTCCATCCGGTCGCCCACGATCAGGACCAGCGCCGCCACGGTCAAAATCGACCCGGCAATCAACAGACGGGAGTGATTCATGGGACAAAAATCCCGCCAAGCGGTGACGCTTGGCGGGATTGGGATTCTAGGGATTCGGGCCGCGGTCAGGGACCACTGGTCACCACGGTGTCGACGCTGGTGATGACGGCATTGGTGTTGCTGGTGGCCACCAGGCGGTAGATGCCCGGACCATTTGCAGCCGCGACGTCGCCAACCACCTGGAAGGTGGCGCTGATTCCACCGTTCCCGGCGGGAATCGCCACGAAGTTGGTCGGATCATTGGTCGGAGCCTTGAACCACTGGCGGGTGACGTTGGCGGCCGGGAAGGTCGGGTTCACCGTTCCGCCCGGGATGTTGGTCGGCGTGGCGAAGGGCGCGGCGAAGGTCCGCGGGGTGTTCACCGTGAAGGCGAAGTTCGACCCGGCGGCGGCGACGGTGACGTTGGCGTTTCCGCTGACCAGGGTGCCCGCGGAGCTGGTGATCTCGACGCGGTAGAGGCCGACACCGGTGGCGGCCTCGCCTCCGATGACCGTGAGGACCGGCGATTTGCCGCCAACCGCGTCAGCCACCTGGGCGGCTCCCTTGAACCACTGGTAGGTCGGCTGGGTGATCGGGGCAGGATCCAAGGTCACGCTGAGATTGGCCAGGTTCGCGCCCACCAGCGGAACCGTCGCGGGAAGGTTGCCGTTCGTCGCGAAGGTGAAGGGCTGCGCGGTCACCGTGGTGGTGCCGCTGACCGCGGTGCCGGCGGAGGTGCTGACCTCCACCCGGTAGGTGCCTGCTCCGGTCGCCGGATCGGCCCCGGTAACCAGGAAGGTCGGGGCCGTGCCGCCCAGCGCGGCGGTGATGGCGGTGCCGTTCCGGAACCACTGGTAGGTGGGAGTCGGGAAGGCATTGCCGACGACCACGCTCAGGAGTCGTGTCCCGCCGTCCTGCACGGCGAGCGTGGCCGGAAGATCGGTGGTGATGACCGGCGCGGTGGCCGCGCGGGTGAAACCCGACCGGATCAGGCGGGCTTCCAGTTCGGCGGTGGCTCCGGGGATGGTGGTCGCCTCGACGCTGATACTGGTGGCGCTGCCGCTGAGCACCGAGCGGGCCAGTGTCGCGCCGATATCGACGACTTGCGGGCCAGTCAGGCCGCCGGAAGTCACGACTTGGAACACGGTGTTGTCGAACGCCAATCTCCGCGGGACGCCGCTCGCAAACGTCGTGCCGGAAAACGGCATCGTGGCCCCTGGCACATTGGCGATGGTCATCGGCGCGTAGATCGATCCATAGATCCGGCGGCCACCGGAAAACCCTGAAATGAGGTCGCCGTTGATGGCGCGGAAATCAGTTTGGATCGTGTAGGTCCGGCTGGTCACGCCGCCGGAGCGGATGTCGCGGTAATCGATCAGCGTGCCGGGGCCGGGGGTCGAGGTCACGATGCTCTGGTCGAAAATCATGAATGCGCGAAGGACGGCGACCGAGCCCGGACTCGGCACGATCACGCCGGCAGGAGCACTCAAGCCACGTTCTCTCCAAGTGGCGCTTAGGACATTCACCTGAGCCTGGGCGGTGGCCACGAGCAAAGTCGCGGCAAAGGTTTTTAGTATGATCGATTTCATCTACGACGTGAGTCCTATCCGTTCAAAAATCGACCGGCAACAGGGAATTTCGCGTCCCACCCGATTTCCCGGGGGGGGGGCAGGACATTGCAAATGACTGATTCGGCCATTTGCCGACCCGTCGCTGGAGTTTCAGCCGCTTCCGGGGCAAGTTCCGGCGGAGGTGAAGGGAAGCTCTCGTTACTACCGTTTACCACGCCTCGATCCTCCATGAATCTCCGTCCAGCCCTCTTTGCCAGCCTGTGCCTGATGACCGCCCGCGCGGACCACGGGAATCTCGACGCCTTCAACCAGCTCACCGCGCGCTGGTTCGAGGTGGCGAAAACCGCCGTCCCCAACGAGGCGCCCGCGCTGTCGTGGGCGCCGGACGATTCCTTGCTGCTGTTCGCCCTCGAGACCCCGGACGGCAAACGCCTGATGAAGATCGACCCCGCCGGCGGGCCCGCCGGACCGGCGATGGAGAACCACCCGGAATTCCAGGAATTCCGCGCCGGCGAAAAGGGCGGGATCCACTTGAAGACCGACGGGGGCTGGCGCAAGGCCGATGGGGAAAAGCTGATCGAAGCCGAACCCCCGGGGCCGTCACCCCGGCCCGACGAACGCCTGCGGCGCGGCCGGCGTGGCGACGACCAGCCGCGGCAGCAGGTTTCCTGGAAATCACCCGACGGCCGCTGGGAGGTGGCCCTGCGCGAGCGGGCGGTCGTCCTGAGGGATTTGAAAGAAGACGGTCAGCGCGAACTTGCGAAAGGCGACGAGGCCGGCGAGTTCCGCGGGGAACCGGTCTGGGCACCCGATTCCTCCCGCTTCGCGATGTGGAAGGAGCGGGACGTCGAGGAAAGGATCGTCCACTACATCGAGTCCGCGCCCAAGGACCAGCTCCAGCCGAAATATTTCAACCAACGCTATCCGAAGCCCGGCGACGCCATCGACACCCGCGCGCCGTGGGTCTTTTTCACCGGCTCCGACGAGCCGCTGCCGGCGGATCCCAAGCTTATTGAAAATCCGTTCGAATGCGACAAGCTCGCCTGGCGCGGCGATTCGAAGCGGCTGACCTTCGAATTCATCGAGCGCGGCTTCGGCAAGCACAATGTCATCGAGATCGACAGCGCCGCGCGGACCCAGCGGGTCCTGGTCCGCGAGGAAAGCGACACCTTCGTCTTCGCCTACGGCAACTCGTTCCGCCGCGACCTCAAGAACGGCGAGGAGATCCTTTGGATTTCCGAACGCGACGGCTGGAAGCACCTCTACCTGCTCGACGGCCGCGACGGCTCGGTGAAGCGCCAGCTCACCAAGGGGGAGTGGATCGTCCGCGAGGTGGTCCAGGTCGACGAGGCCAAGCGCGAGGTGCTGCTGCGGATCTCCGGCAGCCACCCGGGCCAGGATCCCTATTTCATCCACTACGCCCGCGTCTCGCTGGACACCGGCAGCCTGGTGACGCTGACGGATGCCGACGGAACCCACGACAAGTTCGAGCGCTCGCCCGGCGGGAATTACTACACCTGCCGTTGGTCGCGGGTGAACCACGCGCCGGTCACCGAGCTGCGCCGCTGGGACGATGGCAAGCGGGTGGCCGTCCTCGCGGAGGCCGACGATTCGAAACTCCGCGCCACCGGCTGGCCGCTGCCGGAACCCTTCGTGGCGAAAGACCGCGACGGGAAGTTCGACATCCACGGCATCGTCTGTCTGCCGCCCGAATTCGACCCCGCGAAGAAATACCCGGTGATCGAAAACATCTACGCCGGCCCGCAGGATTCCTTCGTGCCGAAAGCCTGGAACCCGTGGATGCCGCCGAAGCACGAGATCGCGGTGCACGGTTTCATCGTCGTGCAGATCGACGGCAAGGGCACCGCCAACCGCAGCCGGGCCTTCCACCATTTCTGCTACAAGAACCTCAAGGACGCCGGCCTGCCCGACCGCATCGCGTGGCTGAAGGAAGCGGCGAAGAAATGGCCCCAGATGGACCTCGGGCGGGTCGGCATCTTCGGCGGCTCGGCCGGCGGGCAAAGCGCGCTCGGGGCGTTGCTGTTCCACGGCGATTTCTACAAGGCGGCCGCCGCCGACTGCGGCTGCCACGACAACCGGATGGACAAGATCTGGTGGAACGAGCAGTGGATGGACTGGCCGGTCGGACCGGAATATGCCGACAACTCGAACGTGACCCACGCGAAGAACTTGAAGGGGGCGCTGCTGCTCACCGTCGGCGAGGTCGACACCAACGTCGACCCCGCCTCGACCTACCAGGTCATCCACGCCTTGATCGCTGCCGACAAGGACTTCGAGTTCCTGCCGATGACCGGCCGCAACCACGGCTCCGGCGAGGAACGCTACGGCCAGCGGCGGCGGGTCGATTTCTTCCGCCACCACCTCGGCGGCCCGCGCTAGCCGCCTTCCTTCCCGAAAGTGGCGGGGGCGTCCCGCCGCCCGCCTCGCCTCGCCGGCCGATGACAGCCATCGGCCGGCTCCTGCGGCGGGCCTCGCCCTCCCGGCCCGGCCCCCCAGCTTCCCGAACCGTCGGGCAATCAACGGTCCCAGCCCAGATGCTCCATCCGCTCCGGGTAAAGCAGGATTTTTTCGTCCTTACGGGTTGCATTGCAATGGATTGCGGGCCGAGGTGACAACCATGTGTCTGGCGCGTTACCGGCGCGTTACCATGTGTCTGGCGCGTTACCGGCGCGCTATCGCCGCACACCTGCGGGATGAACCCGTGGCTACTTCCCGCCCGGCTTCCCGCGCTTGCGGTCGAGCGGGATCCCGAGTTCAAGGCGGGTTCCTTTGCCCGCCCCGCTCTCCACCTGGAACTCGGCGCCCAGCGCTTCGACGCGCTGCCGCAGGGCGCGCAGGGTGGACGGGCGCGCAAGTTTCTCGGGCGGGATGCCGCCGCCATCGTCCGCGATGACCAGGCGGAACTTGCCCGCTTCCTCAGCGGCCCGGATCTCGACCCGCGCCGCGCCGGAATGCCGCAGGACGTTGTGCAGGGCCTCGCGGTAGTAGAGGAAAAGATGCCGGTTCGCCTCGTCGGACAGCTCGGTCTGCCACGCCGCCTCGTTGGCGTGGAATTCCCAGTCGAGCGCCTCCAGCATGATCGAGCCGGTCTCGCGCAGGTGCTCCGCAGTGCCGATCCGGTGGTCGCCCTGCGGTCGCAGCAGCCAGACGATGTCGCGCACCGCGCTGACCGTCTCGGCGGCGATCCGCTGGATCCGCTTGAGCTCTTTCGACGGGCCGGCGTGGCTTTCGGCCAGATCCGCGAACATCTGGATGCTGCCGAGATTGCTGCCGACCTCGTCATGCAGGTCGCCGGCGATCCGCTCGCGGACCCGTGCCAGCTCGCGCTTCTCGCGCATCCGGTAGCGGATCGGCAGCGCGATCAGCACCAGCGCCCCGGCCCCGCCTAACAGCGCGAAGGCCCACAGGCTGGTCCGCCGCCAGCGGTCGACGATTCCGGCGGCTTCCCGTTCCAGCGCGTGCCGCCGTTGTTCGAGCTTCAGGCGTTGGTCGAGTTGCGTCAGCCAGGCGCGGCGCGACACCAGCTTGCCGTCCGGCCCGAAGCCGTCGCACAGGCTCGCCGCGTTCCAGTATTGCAGGCCCGAGCCGATGACATTGCCCATCCCGTCGGGCGAGCGGACCACCGCGCCGCCGCTGCGGTTTTGCTCGCCGTCGAGCACCTCGACCTCGCTCAGCGCGAAAAAGGCCGGGTAGTCCTCGTAGTCTTTCCACAGCTCGGTGACTTCGATCTTCACCTTCTGCCCGCGACTGGCACCGAGCGGCACATCGACCGGACTGTGCCCCGGATTTCCCGCTTCGACCTTGGTGACGGCCGGCGGGCCGCCGTCCGGATCGGCGACCGAAACCGTGAAGCGCCGGGGAAATCCGAAGCCGCTCGGCAAGTCGGAGGTCGGGCGTTTCGCGGGAAACAGGCGGACCGTGTCGAACTCGCGGACTTCGCCGAGGTCCACTTCGAGCGACACGCTATCGGTCGCCTTCTGCCGGTCTTTGGAGATCCAGCCGACGTTGCGGTGTTCGCCGGCGGGCACTTCCGGCAGGCCGAGCGGGGTCTGGCCGTCGACCAGGAAGGCATTGCTCCACAACCACGGCGCGGTCGGGGACCGGCCGCCGGAGCTGGTCACCGTGGCGCCGCGGGCGAGGTTGCGCTCGCCCTCGAACACGAAAGCTTCCGCCCAGGCGTAGACGAAGCCTTCCGAAACATCCGAATCGAGCCGCAGGCGTCCGGCGGAAATCCGCACCGCGACGGCTTCGACCGGCGGAGAAACGGGGAACACGAAAGGATGTCCGGCGCGCACCGGATCCGCCCACAGGTCGCGTTCGTCGGCGATGCGGGCGATCACTTTGCCGTCCGGATCCAACAGGTCGACGGTGAACTCGTCCGGCATCCCGAACTGGGCTTCCAGGCCGCCGACGCCGTAGCGGCGCGAGGGCACCAGCGCCACCAGGTCGATCAAGCCGGCTGCGGGCAAGCGGACTTCCACCGCGATCTCGCCTTCCTTGATGGGCCGCTCCTGCAAGGGGCCGATGGCGAATCCGCCGGTCCCGCCCTGGTCGGCGACCGGCACCGCGGGCAAGGCCGGCAGTTCGTCGCGGATCGTCGCCAGCTCGCGCTCGACGTCGGCCAGCCGCCCGGAAATCCCGCGTGCCAGGCGGTAGTCCCAGCTGGCCTCGTCGCCGCGGGCCGGAGCCGTGAGCAGGCCGGCCATCAGAATGAAAAACCATCGCGGGCGGATCATCTGCGGCGGACCCTAGCGGGCTTCGCGGGGCCATGCCAGCCCGAGTCCTGTCGCCCGGCGGATCGCCGGTGGCCGGTATTTGGAGCTGCTCCGGCGGCCCCGGCTGTGCTTTGACAAGGCGGTGCGGATGCTGAAGTTCAAACTCACCCTCGCCTACGACGGGACGGCCTACCACGGCTGGCAGTCGCAGCGGAGCGGGCGCGGCGTGGCGGACCGGGTGGCGGCGGCGCTGGCCCGCGTGTTCGCCCGCCCGTCGCGGCTTGAAAGCTCCAGCCGGACCGACACCGGCGTCCACGCCCTCGGGCTGGTGGCGCATTTCGAGGTGCCGCGGGAAGACTTCCGGATGCCGGTCCGGCAGCTCGCGCTGGCGCTCAACGGCGGGCTCCCGGACGACATCCGGGTGCTTGCCGCGACCCGCGCGCCGGAGGCCTTCCACGCGCGCTTCGATGCCACCGGCAAGCAGTACCGCTACCACGTCTGGAACCGCCCGGCGATGAACCCGCTGCTCCGCCATCGGGCCTGGCATGTCCCCCAGCCGCTCGACCTCGTGGCGATGAAAGCGGCCGCCGCCTTGTTCGTCGGGCGGCATGACTTCCGTTCCTTCACCGCCAAACGCGCCGGCGTCCTCGGCGACTCCACCCGCACCCTGACCCGCTGCGAGGTCACGCGGCGCGGACCCGAGATCACCTTCCTGATCGAGGGCGAGGGCTTCCTTTACAAGATGTGCCGCGGGATCGCCGGAACGCTGGTGCAGGTCGGCCAGGGAAAATTTCCGCCGCAGGAAGTGACGGCCATGCTCGGCCTCCGCGACCGCCGCGCGGCCGGAGTGAACGCGCCCGCCCACGGGCTGGTGCTGTGGAAAGTAATCTACCCCAAGCGATCCAAGGGCTCATCCATTCGGGAAAGTCGTCAACCGCAGATGAACGGGATGAACGCAGATGGAAGGAAGCTGCCCTGAAGCCGACAATCCCCGCTCCCGGCGGGGTTTATCTGTTACTTTCGCGTCCTCGGGACACGAAAAGGGGCCGCGCACTCACGCGGCCCCGATGAATTTCGTCATGAAATTTATTTCATCCCCGGCGATCGCTCGCGTTCGGATCTCACGAATCTGCCCGAAATCCCGCGCTTTGTCATGTCCCCAAGATGTGGGACAGGAACCGCTGCGACGCGGTCATTTCCGCGCGAGTGTTCCGGTGAGCCCGCCACCCCGCGCGCCTCCCCATGGCCGCCGGCAACGCGGTGCTTGGCCCGGCCCGCGAGGCGTGCGAAAACCGCCTCATGGATCGACCGATCGCCCGCCGTGAATTCCTGGCCAGCGCCGGCCTGCTCGCCGCGACCGCCTCAGTCCGTGCCGCGGAGGTCCCGGCCGCCCCTTCGCCGGCGGCTTCCTTCGCGCTCGATGGCCACCGCGCGCGCTTCTTTTCGCCGCGGATCGAAAAAGCGTTCCAGGTGCTGATGATCGCCGACACCCATCTGTTCCGCGACGACGGGCGCGGCGACCCGTTCCGGCAATTCAGCGGGCGGATGGCCGGCGCTTACCATCAAACGAAGCATTTGAACGCCACCGGTGCCTACCTCCAGCTGGAGTTCGTCCCGCGGACCTGAAAAAGCCGCGACCCCTTGCGGGGCCGCGGCTTGGGAAAACCAATACCGGGGGCGCTTATTCGCCGTCTTCCAGCTCTTCTTCGGTCTCGCCGACGGCGGCCTGTTCCTGGATCCGCGCTTCCAGTTCGGCGACCCGCGCGGTCTGGACTTCGAGTTCCTGACGGGTGGTCTGGGTCATCTGTTCGGCGGTCTGCAGCTTGCCGTCCATCTCATCGACCTGCTTCGCGGCCTGGGCCTGCTGGTCCTCGGCGGCAAAGCGCGCCGATTTCTCGCCTTCCACCTGCTGCTGTGCGGCTTCCAGTTCCGCGGTCCTCGCGTCGACGCTCTGGCGCAGCGCGTCGCCTTCGGCCCGCAGCGCGGCGATCATGCCGTTGGACTTCTCCAACAGGTGGCGGGCGGCGGTGAGCTCCTGCTCCATCGCCGAGTTGGCCGCGGTCATCCCTTCGATCCGGGCGGCGGCTTCCGTCATCAGTTGCATCATGCGGGCGGACTCCGCTTCCATCTCCGCGGCGTGCTCTTCCATCGCCACCTGTTGGGCGGCGAGCGCCTCGTTGCGGGTCGTCTCCGCGGCGAGTTGCTGCTTGAGCTGTTCGTTCTCGGCGGTGGCCTCGCGGAAGCGGTTGTCGAGCTGTTCGCGTTCCCCTTTCTCGCTGGCCCGCGCCTCGGAGGTCACCTTGAATTGTTCCTCAAGCGCGGCGGTGCGGCTCTTCAACGCCTCGTTCTCCTGGCGCAGCGCGACGCGCTCCGCCGGTGCCTGGAGTTCGGAGCGCACGCCGGCGAAGTCGCTCTTGATCGCGGCGAGCTCGCCCAGCGCTTCCTTCATCTGGCTGCGGAATTCGCCGAGCTTGGCGTAGGCCTCGTCACCCGCGGACAGCTTGTCCGCCAGCTCGGTGGCCTCGCTCTTCCACTCGGCTCCGGCCTTGAGGGCGGCTTCGAGCTCCGACCGCGCGGCTTCCAACTGCCGGGTGGTCTCCTGCTGGACCTCGCGCATCGCGGCGAGCTCCGAAAGCGCCGAATCGCGCTGGCCGATCGCCTCGCCGGCTTTGCCGCGGGCTTCTTCGAGGGCCTTGGTCAGCTTTTCCGTGGCGTCCTGCACCTTGGTGCTGGGTTCCGGAGCCTGCGTGGCGACGTCTTCCTGGGCTCGCAGGACGGGAGTCATCGCGAGGGCGAGACTCATGAAGAGAGCTCTGCTATGGGTAATTTTCATCATGGGATGGATTGAGATTCCGGGTGGAGCTAACTCATTACCCACCAGAATAAAAGCAATAATTAGGATGCTTGAAATATTTTGAAATATTAAGCAAAACAACCGTTCGCACATCTTCATTTTTTCCAAATCCGCGGCCGCCCGGGGGGGATTTGAAAAAGCCTCACCCCCTCTTGCGAGAGGCTTCAGGCCACATTCCCGCGGGGCGGGATCGCCTCTGTTAGATCGGCCGGCCCGCCGGTGAACTCGCGCATCGACGCCCGGACCCCGCGTGCTAGTGCCGCTTGGATCCGTTTCCGCAAACCCTCCCCCCGAACCCTCGTCTCCCGCCGCCACATGAAGTTGCTATTTGTCGCCGACCTGCACTACGCCCTCAAGCAGTTCGACTGGCTGGCCGCCCACGCCGCGACGTGCGACGCGCTGGTCATCGGCGGCGATCTGCTCGACCTCGCCGGCGCGCTGGAAATCGATGTCCAGGCGGTGGTGGTTGAAAAATACCTGCATCGCCTGAGGCCGCTGACCCGGGTCATCGTGAGTTCCGGCAACCACGACGGCGACCACCGCGACGCGACCGGCGAATCCCGCGCGCGCTGGATCGGTGGAATGAAGGGCGAAGGGCTCCACGTGGATGGCGATTCGATCGATGTCGCGGGCATGCGGATCACCGTCTGCCCGTGGTGGGACGGCCCCGTCTCGCGCGCCGAGGTGGAGCAACAACTGGTGGCCGCCGCGCCGCCGCCCGGCATTCCCTGGGTCTGGGTCTACCACGCGCCGCCGGAAGGACCGCTGAGCTGGACCGGCAAGGAATTCGCCGGCGACGCGACCCTCACCGGATGGATCGCCCGCTTCGCCCCGCGGATCGTCTTGTCCGGCCACATCCACAACGCGCCGTTCTACCCGCAAGGATCCTGGGTGCACCGCTTCGGCCCGACCTGGGCCTTCAATCCGGGCCGCCAGATCGGCGGCATCCCGGCGGTGCTGGAATTCGACATCGAACGCCAGGAAGTCACCTGGCATTCGCAGGACGGCAGCGAACGGCTGAGCCTGCTGGCCTGACCTCAGGACTTCGCGGCGCTCTTCGGCTGGCGATGCATCAGCGACCCGGGGACATCTTCCACCATGCCGAGGTGATCGTGCCCTTCATACTGGTTTTTCACGTCGATCAGGTAGCGGTCGAGCGTGTCGATGCGCCGGGCCAGCAACTCGGCCACGTGCAGGCTGGCCACCGGCGAGGCGGCCAGGAACCCGCGCGGATCGGGGATCGTAGCGAAGCGCGAAGCCCGCATGGTGCGCACGCTGGCGGTCCAGGGGCCGCCCAGCAGCATCGACATCTCGCCGAACACCGCGCCGGCTTCGGCGGTCTTTGCCAGGCGGATTCCGTCGCGGAGAACTTCCACCTCGCCCTCGAGCAGCACGTGCAGCGCCTCGCAGGGCTGGTCTTGCTCCAGGACCAGCACGTCCGCCGCCAATTCGCGGGTCGGCTGGTCGGCGACGATTTCGAGGAACGGATTCATGGTGCGGAAGGTGGCGGGAAGCGGCGGTCCGGTGAACCGGGGAGGGGAGCAGGTGCGGGGCCAGCCGTCGCACGGAATTCGGCGGCGGGACGGCTGCCCGGCAAAGCCAGGCCGCCCGCTTCACGCGAGCTCACAGGGTTTTCCGGATGAGGGAGATCGCTTCGTCGAGGGTCGGATCGTCGGTGTCGATGAGATGGGAACCCTCCGGAAAGCGGTTCTCGCGGACATCCTCGATGTATTCGCGGAAGGCGGCGACGCGTTCATCCTGGAGACGGCGGTATTCGGCGGCGAAATCGCGGTAGGCCTTGGCGTGGCGCGGCAGGCGTTCGTCGTAGTCGCCGAGGATGTCGCAGGAAAAGAGAAACTGGGTATCGCAGCCGCTGCCGGAGCCGAGCGACATCAGGATCATCGGGGTCTGCGAGCAGAGGAAAGCAGCGAGGCGGTGGGGGACGACCTCGAGTTCCGCGGCGTAGGCACCGGCGTTTTCAAGGTCCTTCATCTGCCGGTAGAGCCGGAGGGCTTCGTCGGGGGACTTGCCGATGGCGCGGTAGTTCGTCCACGTGACGTGGCGGGGCACCATGCCGAGGTGGCCGACCACCGGGATGCGCTCGCGCGCCATGGCCTCGATGATGAACGGGCTGGCCGAGCAATAGACCGAGCTGGCCCCGAGTTCGAGCGCGCGGAAGCCGACGCGGATCCCCTCCTCGGGCGAGGCGAGCCCGTGCGGGGTGGCGGCGGACAGGAAACTGTTCGGCGCGGCCGCGACGAGGCGGGGCAAGCGCGCCTGCGCCTCGGGACTGTCGAAGCTGCAACTCATGAGATCCACCCCCGCCTCCTCGGCCGCCGCGGCCTCCTCGGGCGACTTGACGTGGATATGGGTCAGGCAGCGCTTGCCCTTGAGCTGCCGGAGGTCGTGGACGGTGTATTTCTTGCGGGGGCGGAGCATGGCGTGAAGCGACGGTCGGATGCGGTCGCCCGGAAGCGCGCGACCTGAATCTGATTACGCAAGATCGGCGGGGTATGCAAACCAGGGGATCGCGCGAGGAAGGAGGCGGGCATTTCCGCCGTGTTTCGCGCGGAGCCGATCCCTCGCCACTGCCGGGTGGCCACGAACGCGAATCATTTTACCACGTGCCAGGCATTTGGTCGGATTAATTGCTGCTTAACTCATTGATTGACAGCATTTCCGGGAAAAAATCCCGTTCCTGACTTTGGGGCGGGGCGGATGGTGGACGGATGAGCTGCGGGCGGGTGGGCAATCCTGCACCGGCAATGCGTCGCAGGCTGGCGGACCGCCGATCTTCCCGATTTGCCAGACCGTCATTTGCCGGCTGCAGGGTCGGCGTCTGCCCCTTCACCCGCGAGATTGACAGAAAATGCGGAGTCCGCATACTGACGGATCATGAGCAGTTTCGGCATCCGTCCACGCTTCACCCAGACTCTCGACCTGCGCTTGGAAGAAGCGCAGGCGCGGTTGGCGCGAGCGGTGGAGGAGGGCGCGGACCGCTGCGAGATGAAGATTTTCCCCGGCTTCATCTGCCTGCGCATCCCGGAACAGGACCGTCACTTCTGGTCGCCGCGCTTGAACCTCGGCCTCGAAACCACGGAGGACGGCAAGACGCGGATCGAAGGCATCTACGGACCGAACGCCAATGTCTGGGGGCTTTTCCTCTACGGATACCTGCTCACCGGCACCTTCGGCCTGTTCTCCGGGGTCTTCGGCTTCGCCCAATTCCTGATCGGCCAGCACCCTTGGGCGCTGTGGATATTCGGCGCGATGCTGGCGCTCGCCACCGGCCTCTACGTCATCGCCCAGTTCGGCCAAAAGCTCGGCGCGCTCCAAACCTTCCGCCTCCACCAGATCTACGAGGCCGCGATGGGCCGGACGGTGGAGATCCACTGAGGCGGGATCCTAACGCGATCTCGGCGAACGGCCCTGCGGCCGGAGGGCGAGGTCCTGTTCCGGCAGCTCCGCCCCGCCCGCGATCCACGCTTTCAGCACTCCGACCTCCCGCGGCGCGAGCGCGTGACCGGTCGGCGGCATCGCGCCGATGTCACTGTCGGACAGCGTGACCACTTGGAAAAAACGGCTCTGCTCCGGCGCGCCGGGCACGATCAGCCGGCCGGGTCCGGTCAGCGCGGCGAGGTCCCGCGTGCTGGCGAAGGACGGCATCCCGGCCAGCCGCTCCGACCCGTGGCAATGCACGCAGCCGGCCTCGAGTACCGCGCGGGCTTGCTCGAAGTTGGCCGCGCTGCTCCCGCCGCCCGGCGTGGTGGCGCAGCCCGCGAGCAGCAGGGCGATCCCGGCGAATGCGAGAAGGACCGGGCCGGCGGGGGATTTCATGAGCGAAGTCTCAAGCCGCGGCGGGCCGGCGGGAAGGAAGAAAGCAACGTGGCGCTCTCAGTCCGCGGCCGTTGCCGGCAGGCGGCCCGCCCAGCGGATCCCTTCGAGGATGTGCCGCCGTACCAAGGGCGTCGAAAGCGAGCGCAGGTCATGGCCGAACTCGGTGTAAAAAAAGCGGCCTCCGGTGGCGGGCTCGTTCAACCATGGCCATTTCGTCTGGTGAACCAGCGCGGCGTGCAGGCCGACGATCCCCTTCCTGCCGCCGTCGAACCAGGTCTGCACCGACTTCCGCTCCTCTTCGCCCAGCACCTTGTCGAGTTCGTTGGCGTTGTTCAGAACCAGCAGGTCGTAGGGGGCCAGCGCGGCGGGCAGCAGGTCCTTGCCATGCTCGGTGACGTCGACCTCGAAGCCGTTCTCGTGGCCGAGCAGCACCAGCCAGCGGTTGATTTTCGGGATATCCGGGTGGCGGTAATAGCCGGTGTCGGAATAGACCAGCACCTTGGGCACGCCAGCGGCGGCGGCCGGCGGGGCGGCTTCGTGGGCCGACAGCGGGGCGCAGGAAAGCAGCAGCAAGCCCGCGACGCGGCGGAGGATGCGGACAAGGGAAGACCGGCGGTTTTTCACGATGCCGGATCTGCCTTTCCGAACCCGGGATGGCAAGCAGGACTTCCGCTTCGTCACCGACCCGGCTTCCATCCGCACCATTTCGGAAATCGGGCTGGGCCTGCTGCTGTTCATGATCGGGCTGGAGATGGACCTCAAGGATCCCGCGCCCGGCCCGCTGGCGCTCGCGCTTGGCAAGGTGCTGTTGCTGGTTCACCAACATCCGCAACTTCTTCGTCACCCTGTTCTTCGTCGCCCTCGGCATGATCATTCCGCTGCCGACCTGGGACTGCCTGTTCTGGATGCTGGTTTGCGGCGCGGTGCTGGTCGCCGGCCGCCTGCTCACGGTGTTCCCCGCGCTTTTCAGGATGCGCCTGGGTCACCGCATGAGCCTGGTGCCGGCGATCCATCTCAGCCAGCTCGCTGCTCGAGGAGATCGCCCGCGACCGGCCCGCGCAAGCTGCTGCGGCAGCTGCGCGAGCTGAACCCCGGCGCGAGGATCATGGTGCAAGCCGGACGGATCGCCGACGTGGCCACTTGCTACGACGAGGGCGCGAGTTACGTCATGACCCCGCGGCTGCTGGACGCCCGCGATCTGTTAGATATGCTCGATGCCGCCGGGCACGACC
>CAMCYK010000013.1 GCA_945883695.1 Akkermansia muciniphila
TTCCGCATCACCCGGCAGAAACCCGATTCCAACGAAAATGGTTCCTCGGTCATCGAAGCCCCCTTTCCCGTCCGCTGAAGCGGCCGGCTCCGCCCTCTCTGTCACCGGGAAGCCACGAACGATCATGGTCATTGACCGGGTCATCCTCAAGTTCCTCACAAAATGACCGCCCACTCTGACGACCGGTCCTACGACGTGCGGTCGATGGACCTGCCCCCTCTTACGGGCGCGAAGCTGCGCCTTGCGGTCGCCTTGCTTGACAGCCCTTCGCGGCATTTGCTGATGCCGCGGCTGCTGCGCGAGGCCGGCGTGACGTGGCTCCGGTCGCAGGTGTTCGATGAGACACCGACCGGCGCGCCGCTGCATCCGGCGCGCGGGAGCGGCGGTGAAGCTCCGGCCGAAACGCGCGACGCGAAACCCGCGGGGGAAGGCTTCCGCTTTTCGACCGTCCACGACTATGCCCGCGCCTATCGGGAAAAAACCACCTCCCCCGACGAGGTGGCGGAGCGGGTTTACCGGGAGATAGAAGCGGGCAACGCCGCGAGCCCGCCGCTGAACGCGGTGATCGCGGTGAATCGCGACGACCTGCTCCGCCAGGCCGCGGCGTCCGCCAGACGGATCCGCGAAGGAAAGGTGTTGGGGATTTTCGACGGCGTGCCGGTCGCGGTGAAGGACGAACTCGACATGGTCCCGTATCCGACCACGGCGGGCACGGCGTTCCTCGGCAAGCATCCGGCCGACACCGACGCGACCGTGGTCGCGCGGCTGCGCGCGGCCGGCGCGCTGCTGGTCGGGAAGACGAACATGCACGAGATCGGGCTGGTATCGCCTCAAGAAACTCGCCGTCGTCGCGTGGAACGGAACCTTCCATCCGGACCTCCGCGAGGACGCGCTGGCCGTCCGTCACGCGGTGCTCGCGGCGCTTGAAATCCCTTCCCATGAGAACTCCCTGGCCACCGCCGTTCCGACCGCATGAAGTGATCTTCGGCGGATTCCTGCTGGTGACCGCGGCGCGCTTGCTCGCGGCCGGCGGGTCGGGAGGGCTGTGCCTCGCCTTCGTCGGCATGGCCATGGGCATCGTCGTCATGGCGAAGACCGCGACGCGCTGGCCGTCCACGACGATGTCCCGCCTCCGCTTGGCCTTGTTCCCGGTGCTGGTGAACGTGGTCTACTGGCAGCTCGCGCCGGTGGTCGCGCACCTCGGTTCTAACAACTGGGACGCCGCCCTGCTGCGCGCCGACCGCAGGGTTCTAACAGACACGCCCGCCGTGCTGCTGGGCGCGTGGACGACGCCGCCGCTCACCGACTTCCTCAGCGGCTGCTACATGTTGTTCTTCCCCGGCGTGCTGGCCGCGTTCTTCATCGCGCTCCGGCGGCCGGAACCCGGGGGCGCGCGGCTCTTCGACGGCCTGATCAGCCTCTACGGGCTGGGCTTCCTCGGCTACACCCTGATCCCCGCCGCCGGGCCTCACCTCGCGATGCCCGAGGCCTTTCCAACTGTTCTAACAGGCGGCTGGCTGACCCGCACCAACGCGGCGCTGGTGGCGAGCGGCAGCAACCAGGTGGACGTCTTCCCGAGCCTCCACACGGCGATCACCGTGTTCCTGATGGGCTCGCTCTGGCCGCGCCACCGCCGCGTTTTCCTTGCCCTGCTGATCCCCGCCGCCGGCCTCGGCGTGGCCACGCTTTACCTGCGCTACCACTACGCGGTCGATCTCGTGGCGGGGCTCCTCCTCGCCGCGGCCGCACTGGCCCTCACCCGCAATCCCCGACTCCCATGAACCGCATCCTCCGCTTCCATGAACCCCTCGCCACCCAGCCGGAATACACCGGCGGCAAGGGTGCCAACCTCGCGCTGCTCACCCCGGGCAAGTTCGACGTGCCGCAAGGCTTCATCGTGATCGCCGCGACCTACCGCGAGTGGCTCGACGGCGCGCCGTGGTGGCGGGAGGCGGTACGCCTGCTGCCGGAGGACGACCCGTCCGCGCTGGCCACCGCCGCGGCGGAATTCCGCGAACGGTTGCGCGAGGTGCCGCTGCCGGCCGATCTTGAAGTGGAGCTGCAGAACGTGATGGCCGACTGGCCCGCCGCGACCCGCTTCGCCGTGCGCTCGTCATCGACGATGGAAGACCTCGCCCACGCCGCCTTCGCCGGCCAGCACGACACCTTCCTCAACTGCCGCGATCCCGAAGCGGTGCTCGCGGCGGTGCGCGATTGCTTCATCTCGCTCTGGCACGACCGGGCGATCGCCTACCGTCACCGCCACGGTTGCGACCACGGCGCCGCGCAGATGGCGGTGGTCGTGCAGGAAATGGCCGACTGCGACGCGGCCGGCGTCGCGTTCAGCATGAACCCGGTCAGCGGCGACCTCGGCGTCGCGGTGATCGATGCCAACTACGGCCTCGGCGAATCGGTGGTCAGCGGTGCCTGCGAGGTGGACCATTGGGAAGTCGCGAAAGCGACGGGCGCGGTGTTGTCATCGGCGATCGCCCGCAAGACCGTGCGCACCGTTTCCTCGAAAGACGGCGGCATCGAGGATGAGGCGATCGATGAAGCGCAAGTCGACACGGCGGTCCTCTCCGCGGAACAACTCGCCGCCGTCACCAGCCTGCTGCTGCGCGTCGAGTCGTGGTTCCGCTTTCCTCAGGACATCGAGTGGGGCTTCACCGGCGGGCGGCTGGTGCTGCTCCAATCGCGGCCGATCACCACCCTCCCGCCACGTTGGACCCGCGATGAATCCGCCGAGCGCTTCCCGAACGTCGTCACCCCGCTGACCTGGGATTTCGTCAACCGCGGCTTCCACCGGTCGATGGCCCACTCGTTCCGGCTGATGAACTTCCCGCCTTTCTCCGGCGAGTGGTTCGGCAAGCACGGCCACTACATCTACGGCAACCAGAACGCGGTCGACATCTACGCCCGCCGCTTCCCCTTCGCGCTGGACTCGCTGGCCGACCTGCCGGCCTTGATCCCGCAGCTCCGCGAACAATTCCGCTGGGTCCAGGAACTGCCGGTCCATTGGTCGCGTGACCTCGACTACTACCTGATCCGCCTCGGCGAGTTCATGGCGGAGCCGGTCGAGCACAAGTCGATCGCCGGCCTGTGGCACTTCGTCCAGGAGATCAACGCCCACGGCACCCAGTATTTCCTGCCGAACATCGCGATCTCGGTCACCCAGGGGATCCTCTACAAGCTGCTGCATTTCCTGCTGCGCGAGCTGTTCGGCCCCGATGAAATCGCGCCGCTGATGGACGGCCTGCTGGCCTTCTGCGAGACCAAGACCGGCACCATCAACAAGGAGCTTTACGAACTCGCGCAGATCGTGCGGCGCGACGCGCTGTTAGAAAAGCGGCTGCACGATGAAGCAAGCAGCCGCGCGCTGTGGGAAAGCGGCGTGCTCGCCCGCGAACACGGCGCGTTCCACCAGCGCTTCCTCCTGATGATGCGCGACCACGGCCACCGCGAGATCGACTTCGATCCCTATCAGCCGCTGTGGGCCGAGGTGCCGTGGGTGGCGCTCGACCAGGTGCGGCTGATCCTCGACGCGCCCGGCGACCTCACCCCGTCGCAGCGCGAGCGTGAATTGAAGATCCGCTCGCAGGCGGCGGAGTTCTCGCTGTTCCAGCGGCTGCCGGCCGAGCTGCATTTTTTCATGCACGAGATCATCCGCCTCGCCCGGATCTACACCAGCCTCGACGACCTCGAGCACTACCAGACCACCCGTCTCGCGATGCCCTTGCGCAAAGGTCTGCGGACCCTCGGCCAGCGCCTGGTCGACCGCGGCATCTTGGCCGAACCAATGGACATTTTCTTCGCCCGCGAGGCGGAGATCGAAGCCGCCATCGCCGCCGACAGCCCGGCGAAGTGGCAGGCCTTCGCCGCCACTGTCGCCCGCGAGAAGCAGTCGTGGGAAGCCGCGCGGGCGAGGCCACCCGGCTGGGTTCCGGACGCCCCGGAGCTTGAGCATGCCCCGCTCGAGGCAGGCACCGAAATGGCGGGACTCCCCGGCAGCCCGGGCGTGGCCGAAGGCGAGGTCTATATCGTCTCGGGCCCTCAGGACTTCGCCGGCTTCCCCCGCGGCGGCATCCTCGTCGCCCGCACCACGAACCCCGCGTGGACCCCGCTGTTCTACGCCGCGCGCGCCCTGATCACCGAGAGCGGCGGACCGCTGTCGCACGGCGCGGTGACCGCCCGCGAGATGGGGATTCCCGCGGCCATGTCGGTGCGCGAATGCCTTTCCCGGCTGACCAACGGCTGCCGGGTGCGGGTCGACGGCAGCCGCGGCAGGATCGTGCTGATCGACGAGGCGGGAAAGGACGCCCCGCCGGATCACTTCTTGATCAATCCGATCGCCGCATCGGCAAAGCGCTTGCCGAGGGTCACGTATCCGTCCTTGGTGTAGTGCAGGTCGTTTTTCAAAGAGCCGTCCTTGCCGGGCTTGTCGTTGAGATCATCCGTATCCACCCAGGCGCCACGCGGCGACGCCCCGGCCACCTCGACCTGTACCTCGCGGACTTTGGTCCAGTCCTTGTAGACCTTGTTCTTCATGTCGAAGTCGCTGAGCCGGCCGATCACGAGGTTGATGTCCTCGCGCTTGAGATCCTTGGAAAGCTGTCCGACCAGCCCGTCCAGGCTTTTCCCATAAACGCCGCCATGCCCTTGCCTGGCATCCGCCTCGCCCTGCATCCAGACGAAGGTCACGGTGTCCACCTTGCGCTCACCGGTCGCCTTGCGGACCCCGGCGACGAGCTTTTCATAAAGGTCCCCGTTGTTCTCCGGCTTGGGTCCGTCGGCGGGCTTCCACTCCTTGAACCAGCGCCGGATCGGCTGGCCGCCCTGGGCCGACTTCACCACGATCACGTTCTCCTTTCCGAACTCCTTCTCCACGGTCGGGGTGAACGACAACTCCGGCCGCAGGCCCGCCATGTTCGATTGGCCGGAAAGGATGAATAGGTGGACGTCGGCGCGGGCGGTCGCGAGGAGCAAAGTCGTGAGAAGAATAAGAGCTTTCATTATCGGATGCTGGGTCGGGGCGTTGTATACGCTGCCTGGAGGCGGGTCTTCCCGGCAATTTCCTGATCCCATTTTCCCGCGAACCGGTGCAGGCTCTCCGATGAAGGTTCCATAAATTCGGAACTCCCACCACCATGAACGAATCCTCCTCCCTCGAACTCCTCCTTTCGCGGGCCCTCGAGTTCGAACGGGCGGACGAGCGCTCGGGCTTTCTCGACCTGGCCTGCGCGGGTGACGGCGAACTGCGGCGCGAGGTCGAGTCGCTGGTCGAGGCGCATCTGGCGGCGGACACGTTCCTGCAACCGCGCGTGGTGCCCGACCCCGGCCCGCCGGCGGAGAACCCCGGCGACCGGATCGGCCGCTACAAGCTGTGCGAGATGATCGGCGAGGGCGGCTTCGGCCGCGTCTGGATGGCCGAACAGCAGGAACCGGTGCGGCGGATGGTCGCGCTGAAGATCGTCAAGCTCGGGATGGACACCCGCGAGGTGCTGGCCCGCTTCAAGGTGGAACGGCAGGCGCTGGCCCTAATGGACCACCCGCACATCGCCCGGGTCTACGATGGCGGCGCGACCGATAGCGGGCGCCCGTACTTCGTGATGGAGCTGGTGAAAGGAACGCCCGTCACGAAGTACTGCGCCGACCACCAGCTCGGCATCCGGCAGCGGCTGGAACTGTTTCTCGACGTGGTCGCCGCGGTCCAGCACGCCCACCAGAAAGGCGTCATCCACCGCGACCTCAAGCCGTCCAACATTCTGGTGAGCACCCAGGACGGCAGGCCGGTGGTCAAGGTGATCGACTTCGGCATCGCCAAGGCGGTGACGATGGAACTGACCGGCACCACGGTGATGACCGCCTTCGGCCGGATGATCGGCACGCCCGAATACATGAGCCCGGAACAGGCGGAGCTCAACGTGCTGGATGTCGATACCCGCAGCGACATCTATTCGCTCGGGGTGGTCCTCTACGAACTCTTGACCGGCGCCACGCCGCTCGACCCGGCGATCCTGCGCAAGGCAGGCTTCACCGAGATGCAGCGGATGATCCGCGAGGAAAAGGCGCTCAAACCGAGTTCGCGGATCGCCCACAACCGGCCGCAGGACGGCGCGGTTCCCGGCGACCGCATGATCGGCCGGGAAATGGACTGGGTGGTGATGCAGGCGCTCGAAAAGGATCGCTCGCGCCGCTACCAGACCGCCAACGGACTCGGCATGGATGTCCGCCGCATCCTCGACGACGAGCCGGTGTCGGCCTCGCCGCCGTCGGCCACCTACCGCATCGCCAAGTTCGCCAAACGGCATCGGGCCGCCGCGGTGTGGAGCATCGTTTTCATGACCTTCGTCCTCAGCGCGGCGATCGGCATGACCGCGCTGTATTTCGACGCGAAGGGCAAGGAGCAGTTCGCCCGCGAACAGTCCGCGGCGGCGGAGATCGAGCGGACGAAGGCGGTGGAAGCCGGCAAGCTGGCCCAGAGCCGCACCTGGGAAGCGCGGGTCTCCCAGGCGGCGGCCCTGCGCTGGAGCGGCAAGCCCCAGCGGCGCTTCCAGGCCTTCGACGCCATCCGGGAAGCCGCCGCGATGACCAGCGAGCGGGAGGTGCCGGGCAACCTGAAGCGGCTGCGGGAATCGACCATCGCCAACCTCTCAATCGTCGACATGCGGCCGGTCGATTCCTGGAAGGGCAACCCGGGCTACGGCGACATCGTGGCGGCGAACGCCGCGCTGACCCGCTACGCCAACACCTTTCCCGACGGCCGGATCGCCATCCACCGCTACCCGGACCACGGCATCCAGCGGGAGCTCCCCGGCGACGGCCGGCCGGTCAAGTGGGTGCTCCGCTTCAGCCCGGACGGCAGCCGGCTGGCCGCGGCTTACGGGGCCGCGGACGGGACCGGGTGGACGATGAAGCTCTGGAATGCCGGGGGCAATGAAGCGCCGGTCGATCTGGGTCCGGGGATCCACAAGGCCTTCGCGTTCTTTCCGGACGGACGGCAATGCCTGGTCGGGCGGTCGGACGGCAGCCTCGCGGTGGTCGACGTCGCGACCGGAAAGCAGCTCCGCTCGCTCGCTCTAACAGGCGTGCCGCATTCGCTCGCGATCAGCCGCGAGGGCAAATGGATCGCGGTTAGCCTCGCCGCCGGCGAAGCGAGCCCGGCAAGGTTGGAAATTCTCGACGCGGAGAGTGGCGGCCGGGTCGCGGCGCTCGACTGCCCGGCGCTGCCGGTGGCGTGGAGCCCGACCGACGATTCGCTGGCGGCGGGCGGCGAGGATCACCGGCTACGGGTCTGGCATGACCACGATTGGGAATCCCCGCCGCTCGAACTCGAGGGCCACACCGGCGTGCTCGATTCCGTGGCGTGGAGCCCCGATGGCCGCTTGCTCGCCACCCAGGCCTGGGACGGCACGATGCGCCTGTGGGACCCCTTCCAAGGCACCGCGCTGAGCTGGCACCCGGGACGCGGCAGCCACCTCGGCTTCTCGGCGGACGGCACCCGGCTGGGCCTGGTCCGTGAAGGAGAAACGGTCACCCTGATGGAGGTCGAGCCCGGCGACGTCTGCTACCGCGGCCGCAAGCATTCCGGCAGCGTCGGCGTGTTCGACGGGGCTTGGAACAGTGGCGGCACCTTGCCCAACAGAGGCGGCACCTTGCTCGCGACCACCGGCGACGACGGCGTCCGGCTGTGGAACCGCGAGGGCCGGCAGATCGGCTTCCTCGAGGTTCCCAAAGCCCGCGGAGTGGTTTTTACCGCCGACTCGCTGATCGTGGCCTCCGTCGCGGGGCTCCACCGCTGGCGGATCCGCGAGGCGGCGGAGGCGGACGGACTCGCGATGACGCTCCACCCGCCCGAGCCGCTCGGCGCCTTCCGCTCCTGCGAGCAGATCGCCCTGCCCACCGGCCCGGATCTGTCGGCGGAGGTGAAGGACCTGCTGGTCGTCGCCGGCCGCAGCGCCGCCGGAAACGACGAGCCGGCGATCTGGCTGTTAGATCGCAAGGGCCACGTCCCGCCGCGGCGGCTCGAGGCGCCGGCCGGTGTCGCCAACTGCGCGATCAGCGCCGACGGCCGATGGTTCGCCGCCGGCACCTCGAAAGGCAACGGCGTGCGCGTCTGGCAAACCCGCGACCCGTCGGCCCCGGTCGACCTGCCGATCCACGGGCACGCCCGGGTCGCCTTCTCGCCCGACGGGAAGTGGCTGGTGACCGGCGACACCGAGGCCTACCGCTTCTGGAAAACCGGCTCGTGGGAACTCGACCGCGAGATCCCGAGCCAGATGGGCGAGTTCAACGGCCTGATGTCCTTCAGTCCGCGGATGACCGCGCTGATCATCGCCTGCCAGCGGGCGGAGTTGAAGGTGCTCAATCCGTTCACGCTGGAAGAACTGGCGAGCCCTGACTTCGACCGCGAGTCGCCACTTTGTTTCGATCCCCACGGCCGGGTGATGATCACCTCCGGGCCGTCGGGCGGGGTGTTCTTCTGGAAACTCGATACCATCCGCTACCGCCTCGACGACCTCGGACTCGACTGGGAATACATGAAAAAGTTTCCCCCGCTCGAACTGCCGGTGGTCAGCCGGATCGCGCTGCCCGAAGCCGGCTTGTGAAACCAACAGCGGCCCGGATCCTTGCGATCCGGGCCGGTGCCAAGCGGGATGAGACGAGCCCTCAACGGGAAAGCAACCCTGCTTGACCGCGGGAGGGGGCTTTGACGAACCAAGCCGGATGGCGGACCCGCGGGAACGCCTCGCTCAGTTGTTAGAGGACCTCTGCCGCGACGGCTTCGTGAGCGGCGGTGGTGGGGTGCACCCCGTCCCAGAACAGATACTGGTCCGGGTCGGCGGCGGGCAGTCCCTTGAGCGCCTGTTGGGTCACGTTGGTGAAGCCGTAGTCGGCGGGGTTGGACACCATGTCGTTGATCAACGCGAAGGCGTCGACCCGCACGATGCGCAAGCGCCGGTCGTCATCGAGCAGGTCGAGTTGTTGCTCGAGCAGGTTGTTGTACGACGCGCACAGGAAGCTCAACGGTCCGCTCGCCCCGAGGCCGAGCGCCGTCGGGGTCTTCCCGAGGTCGGGCAGATTGATCACGACGAAGTAGCGGGCTCCTGCCGCCGAGAGATCGGCGATGCCCGCGATGGTGTTGGCCACGCCTCGCTGGATCATCACGTTCGGGTCGGTTCCGCTGCCGAGCCAGCCGAAGAAGTCGTTCGCGCCGACCCAGACCGTGTAGAGCGCGCGGGGATCGACCTTCTTGCGGCCGTTCCAGGCGAGCACTCCGTCCATCCGGTGTCCGCCAGGCTGTCGCCGAGGCTGGCGATCGCGGAGAAGGGATCGGATTCCCGCGCCGCCAGAGCGGCGGTGGCGAACGTGAACACGGCGGCTCCGGCAAGATCGCGCGAGCCGGTCCGGAGCATGTGGTGGATTGCAATCATGGTTTGGTTGGGGTGGGTTGAAGTTCGCCGGGCACCGGTGCCATCCGCAACCGGACACCTGGCGATCTTCTCCACCGCCCATGCGAGAGGACCCTGCAAACCGGATCACGGAGCCGGAAAATAATTCGGGAACGGGGCCAATACCTTTTCCGCAGTCCCGTGATCCGTTGTCCGGCGGAATCTCGTATCTACGGTGGACCCCGCGATCACCCGTCGGAGGGCTCCCATCATGAAACCAGAATCAAGACCACCCGCCGGGTCCGGACCTCACCTTCGTGGAATCCGCAGCTTCGCCGCTTTCGCCCGGCAGCACGGAAAACTCGCGATCCTCGCGGCCGCCGCCATCACCGGCCTGGCCGGCTGCGCCTCGACCACCCGGGATCTGCCGCCGCCCGGCCACGCGCTGATTGACGCGACTCCCGACCTCGACCGCCGCGACCGGCTCGATGGGATCCACCTCGTTTCCGTGAATGGAACCCCGACCCACGGGACCCGGACCGCGCTCAAGCCGGGGCGCACTACCGTCCGGGTCGGCTTCCGCTGGCCCCAGGGCGGAAACCAGGAAGTCGATCTGGTTTTTCATGCCGTCGAGGGGAGCTTCTACGTCATCTACTACGATGTCTTCCCGCCCTACGCCAACCGGATGGGCGAACCCACGGAACTCGAGCAGCGGGCCGGGGAGGTCGCCGGACTCTCCCAAGGATCGGGCGAGGCGATGCTGCTGGTGGGCCCGCCGGCCCTGGTGCTGTGGGGGGCGGGCTTCGCGAAACGCGGCGCCAACGAATTCGCCGAACACCAGAAGCCGGCCCACTACATCGACCTGATGGTCGTTTGCCGGCAAAGTGCCGAAGGCATCGTCCGCCGCGTCAGGGTCTATCCCGACGGCCGGGTCGATACCGCCCGCTGGGCAGCCCAAGCGCAAATGAAGGCGCCGCGGTAGTCCGCCCCGGGACGCGAGGAAACGTCCCTCTCCAACCGCGATTCCTCGCCGGTGCGCGGCTTCGCGGCCCGACCGGCTCAGAGCCGTTCCGGAAAGGCCTTCTGGTGCTGCTCGCGGAACTGCGACGGCGTGCCGTGTTCGACGCGGGCGAAGACTTTGTAAAAGTGGTCGGCGCTGCGGAAGCCCGCGTCGGTCGCCACGTCTTTCATCGACGCGTCGGTCTCGACCATCCGCCGCTTGGCCCGCTCCAGGCGCAGCCGGGTGATCTCGCCGGCGATGCTCCGCCCCACCGAGTCGCGGAACCGGCGCTCCAGGGTGCGCCGGGTGGTCGCCACCGCGCCCGCCACGTGCTTCACCTGGATCCGCCGGTGGCCGTTCTCGGAAATGAAGCGCAGCGCCCGCGCCACCAGCGGGTCGTCCGCCGCCAGCACGTCGGTCGACTGGCGCGGCACCAGCTCCGCCGGCGGCACCAGCTCCGGCGCGGCTGGCGGCCGGCTGCCCGACATCAAGAGATCGAGCATCGCCGCCGCCCGGTAGCCGATTTGCCCGTAGCCGAGGTCGATGCTTGTCAAGCTCGGGGCCGGGGCGCCGCAGATCTCCGATTCATTGTGGGTGCTGACGATCGCCACGTCCTGCGAGATGTGGAGTCCCTTGGTCCGGCAGACATCGATCAAATGCCGGCTGATCAGGTCCTGGCAGACCAGGATGCCGATCGGCGTCTCCCAGCTGTTGATCCATTCCTCCAGGCCGGCGACGAATCCTTCCCAGCCGGATCCCTGGCCACTGGCGGCGGTGCTTGAGAACCGGTGCACCGTGCAGGGGAACCCCGCCTGCCGGATCACCTCGCGAAAGCCCTGCACCTGGCGCCGCGAATCGATCTCCCGCAGGAAGCCAAGATAGCCGAATTGCCGGAAGCCGCGGCTGAGCAGGTGCTCGGCCGCCATCGCCCCGGACGCCTCGACGTCCGGGAGCACGCTCGGCAAATCCTGCACCGGCGAGTTCATCCAGACGTTGACCAGCGGCACGCCCATCTGCCGGGCGGCCGCCGCGAGGGATTTGGTGGCGCGCGCGATGATCCCGTCGAAGGGGACTTCGTCCCCGCCGCGCATCAGCGCCCGGTCGGCGGCGGGATTGATGGTGCAGTGCCAGCCGACCTCGTCCGCGTACTTCTGGCAACCCGCGTAGACCTCGAGGTGGCGCTTGTGGCCCCACTCCAGTTCGAGCGAAATCGCCACCCGCCGGGCCTTGCCTGTCTTGATCGTGCCACTGTTTTTCATGGGATAGGGCGGCCGCGGCACGATCACCCGGCGCGCTGCGGGTGCTAATCCACCGCGCTTCCCGATGCAAGCATCCCCTGTCGCAAAACGTCGGATGATGGCGCAGACCGGCGGGCCGCTTTGACCCGTCGGGCGGCCGGTGCTTCCGCTTCGCCGCACCACGCCACGCCCGCTCCGCCATGGGATCCCGCGGCGCGGCTCTCCCCGGCGAAGCTCCCGGTCTCCCCGTTAGAAGAACATCCGGCCCCTTGGATTGACGGCTCGGAATCACTGCGCTAGGCCTTGAACCCCATGACCGGTGCGCGATCGCTTCTTCCACTCGTCTTCCTCGTCCTCTGCGCGGCCCAGGCCGTCGCGCAAATCGACGTCAGGTTGCAGATGTCACGCATCACGTTCGTCGCGGGCGAACCGGTGCCGGTGGTGGTCAGCGTTACCAACAATTCCGGCCAGGACCTCGTGTTCCAGGGCAACAACCGGCTCGGCTGGATCGACTTCACCGTCACCGGCGGCCGCGGCGTGCCGATGACCCCGATCGGCCAACCCACCTTTGGCGCGGTCAAGATCCCGCTGGGCCAGACGATGTCCCGCACCATCGATCTCGCCAAGATGTTCCCGCTGCAAACGATGGGGAATTACTCGATTTACGGCGTGGTCCGCCTGCCCGGTCAGACGACCGAGGGATTCATTTCCAACCGCTTGTTGTTCAACATCAACACCGCCCGGCCCTACTGGTCGCAGAAGGTCGGCATGCCGGGCAAGGCAGGCCAAACCCGCGAGTTCCGCGTGCTGAATTTCACCGGCGACCAGAAGACCGTGCTCTACGCCCAGGTGGTCGACAGCCGGACCGGCAATCCCCTCCAGACCCACTCGCTGGGCGAGGTGCTGATGTTCCGCAAACCCAGCGTGGCGGTGGACAACCGCCAGGTGATGCACGTGCTCTACCTGATGGGCCCGACCGTCTGGGGACATGCGCGGATGGGCCCGGACGGCAAGTTGCTCGGCCGCGAACTCCACAAGCGCGGCGCCGGCCCCGAACCCCAGTTGATCACCTTGTCCAGCGGCATCGTCCAAGTCGGCAACAGCATCCCCTACGACCCGCAAGCCGAGGCGGAACAGCGCTCCCGCGTCCGCAAAGCCTCCGACCGGCCGGCGTTCATTTTCGAATGATCCGCGGAGTTTTGGCAAACCCGGGGATTTCCCCTTTACAACAGACCTCACGATATTTAAATAATAAAAATTGTTTTGTATCCTTAACAATTTCCTCTGCTCTCCATGAGAAAACTTTTCCGTTCCCTGCTGCCGGCTTTCGCCCTGCTGCTCGCCAGCGCCCCCGTCCAGGCCCGCGCCTTCCGCACCGTCATCATCGACCCCGGTCACGGCGGTCATGACAAAGGGGGCCAATGGGGCCTCGTTTACGAAAAACATCTGGCACTGGACACCTCCGTCCGGCTTGAGAGCGAGCTCAAGAAGCGGGGTTTCCGCACCGTGATGACGCGCCGCAGCGACTACTTCATCTCGCTGCCGGAGCGGGTGCGGATCGCCAGCCGTTATTCCGACGCGATCTTTGTCAGCGTGCACTACAATTACACCTGGAAGCAGCAGGTGTCCGGGCTGGAAACCTTTTACTACTCGGGTCAAAGCCGCGCGCTCGCCTCCTATGTGCACGCCGGCATGATCTCGAAGGTCCGGGTGGTCAACCGCGGGGTGAAATTCGCCCGCTTCTACGTGATCCGCAACACCAGCTGCCCTTCCATTCTGGTGGAAGGCGGATTCGTCAGCAACTCCGCCGAACGCGGCCGGATGAAATCCGCCTGGTTCCGCCAGGCCCTGGCCGAAGGAATCGCCGACGGCATCGTCCGCTTCCGCCGCGCCGGCTGAACGGAGCGACGCTGCCGCCATGTCCTTCGTCACCGCCGCGGCCATGCGCTCGCTGGAAGAGGCCGCTTTCCGCAGCGGCATCGCGGCGGAGACCTTGATGGATCTCGCCGGGGAAGGAATCGCCCGCCGCCTGATCTCGCGGTTCCCGCGGCCTGGGCTCGCGGTCGCCTACATCGGCAAGGGGAACAACGGGGGGGACGCCCTGGTTGCCCTGCGCCATCTGCGAGACGCCGGCTGGCAGATCCGCGTCCGCCCTGCCTACCCGGAGATCGAATGCGCCACCCTCCCCCGCCGCAAACTCAGCGAACTCGGCGAACTCCCGGCGACCGGCGGCAACCCCGGTCCGGGCCCCTGCCTGCTGCTCGACGGCCTGCTCGGGATCGGCGCCAAGGGCCCGCTGCGCGAGCCGCTGAGCACCCTCGCCGCCGAAATGACGGACCTCCGGAACCAGCGGGGAGCCGTGGTCGCGGCGATGGATCTGCCCTCGGGCATGGACGCCGACAGCGGCGATGGCGATGCTGTCACGGCCGACCTGACGCTCACCGTCGGCGTCCCGAAGCAGGGTCTGGCCACCGCCGCCGGCATCGCGCGGGCCGGCCGGATCGTGCTGGTGCCGGTCGCCGGGCTGCCGCTGCCGGACCAGGGACCGCTGCGTTTCTTCTGCCCGGAAACCTTCCCCGGCATGCTGCCTCCCCGCCCCCACGATTTTCACAAAGGCGACGCCGGCCGGCTCGGACTTCTCGCCGGCTCGCCCGGGATGACCGGGGCCGCCGTGCTCTGCGCCGAAGCCGCCCTGAGGGCCGGCGCCGGCCTCGTCACTTTGCATGCCTGTCATGATTTTTTGCCAAATCTCGCCGCGAGAATGCCCGCCGCGATCATGGTGCGGGTGTCCGGGGACCCGGTCGCGGACGCTTTCGCGGCGGGCCACGACGCGCTGGTCATCGGCCCCGGCACCGGCAACGCCCCGGATGCCTGGCACCGGGCGGTGACGGAGCATCTGGCCAGCGGGACGCTTCCCTGCGTGCTCGACGCCGACGCCTTGAACCAACTGGCCGCGGCCGGCCGGCTCGATCTCCTGCGTCCTCATCACCTGATCACCCCGCATCCCGGCGAATTCCGGCGGCTGGCCCCGGACCTCGCCGATGCCGACCGCCAGCAGGCCGCGGCCGCCTTCGTCGCCCGCCATGCCTGCACCTTGCTTTTGAAAGGCGCGCGCACCCTGGTCGCCGCCCCGGGATCCGACCTCCGCTTCAATCCGACCGGCCATGCCGGGATGGCCTCGGGTGGCCAGGGCGACGTGCTCGCCGGAGTCGCGGGAGCCTTGCTCGCCGGCGGCCGCCCCGGTCCCGACGCCGCCGCGCTCGCCGCCTGGCTCTGCGGCTGCGCCGCCGAACGGGCGCTGGAGGCCGGCCCGTTCACCACCGCCGGCGACACCCTCCGCCACCTCGGCGGCGCGTGGCGAGAGTGGCAGGAATGCCGGCGTTGAATCGTCCGCTCAACTCCCCGCCAGCTCCGCGAACACCATGGTGCCGCCGCTGGTCTGCAAGGTGCTGATGACCACGACATCCTGCGTCGTGCCGATCTTCGACACCGCGTGATTGACCACGATCATCGTGCCATCGGGCAGATAACCGACGCCCTGATGCTCGTCCCTTCCGCTGCGGACCAGGGCGAGGCGGACCTTTTCCCCCACCGCGATATGCGGCCGCAGGGCATCGAGCAACTCGTCGAGGTTGAGCACGTCGATCCCCCGCAGCTTGGCGACGTTGCCGAGGTTTTCGTCGTTGCTCAACAAGCGGGCCCCGAGCAACTGGGCCACCTGGAGCAAGCGGTTGGTCATCGTTTCGTCGCCGGCCGCCGCGGCCGAATTCTCGATGCTGACCTGGAGCTCCTTCGCCGTCCGCATCCCTTCCAGGCACGCCAACCCGCGCTCCGCCCGCTGGCGCTTCGCGGGCGTCGGCGAACTCGCCAGCACCTGAATTTCGTCGAGCACGAAACGAGGCACCACCAGCCGCCCGCTGAGGAAGCCGGAGCGGACCACCGCGGGCACCCGGCCGTCCATCACCGCCTCGGCATCGAGCACCACCGGCTGGCCGGTGCTGCTGTCCTGGCGGAAGCGGACGTAGGGCAGGATGAAGGCGAAATCGTCGCGGCTGCTGCGCAGCGCCAGCACCGCCCCGAGGAAGCCGAAGCTGGCGTAGAGGATGATCTGCACCGTGAAGGTGAAGGTGGTGATCATCGCTTCCGCGGCCACCACCTCGCGGCCGTCGGTCGAGATCAAGCGGTCGCGAACCGCCAGCGTGATCAGGGTGGAGATGTCGATCCGGCTCAGCAACCAGGCGCAGAACACGCCGACCAGCAGGCCGAAGGTCGCCGTCGAAAAGCCGCGCAGGCTGAAGCCTTTGAGCAGCGACTCGATCCAGATGAAGAAGCCGCCGACCACCAACCCGCCGAGCAAGCCGACGGTCAGCGAGATTTCGACCGGAGTGCCTTTGGTGCTCAGGGCGATCGCCACCCCGGCCGCCTCGCAGACCAGCAGGTAGATCAGGCGGACGACATTGACGGATGCGGGGGCCATGGATGCGGTGCAGCATCCGGCATTCCCGACCCCGCCGCAAGCTCAAGGGAGGGCAGGTGAGGCAGGGTTCCAGAAGGTCGGTTGGGGCAACGCAAAAGCCCCGCCCCCCATGGAGGGGCGGGGCGATCCAAAGTCCGTTTCGAGGACGGAGCGCGGGATCAATCCCAGTCGCCGCCGCCCTTGCCGCCACCGTAGCCGCCCTTGCCGCCGCCGGCACCGTAGCCGCCCTTGCCGCCGCCTCCGCCACGGCGCTCTCCGCCGTAACCACCGCCGCCACCGCCACCACGGCGCTCACCGTAGCCGCCACCGCCACCGCCACCACCCCGGCGCTCGCCGCTGAAGCTGCCGCGACCTGCGCCGCCGCCGCCGAAGCCGCCCGGTTTCTTTTCGCGCGGTTCGGCCGGGTTGACCCGCAGCGGTCGGCCGCCGAGCTCCTGACCGTCCACGGCATCGGCCGCTTCCTTCACTCGGGTGCTGTCCGCCAAAGTGACGAAGCAAAACCCGCGGGGGCGACCGGTTTCACGGTCCGTGACGATTTTCACTTTCTCCACCGGTCCGAAGGCGGCGAAGAGTTCTGCCACCTCTTCTTCGGTGGCGGTGAAGGGCAAATTGCCCACGTAGATGTCCATTGTCTGTAGTCGCTACGCCATTTCTCAAATCCACTTCTACAGCCAAAAGCGCAAAGACCGGAGAAGCGTGCCCGCGATTTTTCGCCGGACCTTTTCCCCGTTATCCCTTTAGCCGATCTACGGCAAGTCCATAAATCATCGCGATGGAGGATCCCTTCAGGGACTTGCCACCCGCCCTTTCAGAGACCCGCCGGATGACGCATCACGTGGCCGTGGCCCGGCCGGGTCTTGGTATGCCAGCGCGGTCCGCGCCGGTCGGAACCCCAACCGGTGTCGAGGCGCAGGCCGGCGACGGTCATGAAGACGTGTCCACTGCGGACATACACCGTGATCCAGTCGCCTTCACCCTTCTTGCCGTAACTGAAATAACCGTTGCTCGGCATCGAACCCTTGATCAACCCCGCCTCGCGCAACACGTAGGACACGGTGCCGGAGCAATCGTAGCCGCTGTCATGCTGATGCGCGTGGCCCCCGCCCCACTTGTACGGTTTGCCCTGCAAACGGTTGCCGGCGGCGATCGCCCGCTTGACCGCCGGCGGTGCCTTTTTCGGCGCGTAGGCGACCCCCTCCCGCAGCAGCGCAGTCTGGCCACTTTTGAACTGATAGGAGACCGGCTGCTTCGCCTTGACCTGGTTCGAACAGGAACTCAAGCCGGCCATCGCGAGCAGGGAAATCAGAAGGGAAATTGGTTTCACGCGGCGGATTTTATGGATTTGGTGAATTTATTCAAAAGCTTTCTTTATGGGAGTTCCGTCTGGCAATGCACGGGCCGCTGGAAACATCAGCGCTTCGTCTCCAGCCACGCCACCACCTCGGCCAGCGCTCGCCCGCGGTGGCTGAGCGCGTTCTTCACCTCCGCACCCAGCTCGGCGAAGCTCCGCTCGTGCCCTTCCGGCGCGAACAACGGATCATAGCCGAAGCCGCCCGCGCCGAACGGCTCTTCAAGGAGCCGTCCCTCCACCGTGCCGCTGAAATCCGCCAGCACCTCGCCGGCCTCCGCCAGCACCATCGTGCAGCGGAATCGCGCCGCGCGATCGGATCTTCCCGCCATTTCGGCCATCAGCCGCGCATTGTTCCGCGGGTGGTTCCCCTCCTCGCCGCCGTAACTGCTCGACCCGACGCCCGGCGCCCCGCCCAGCGCGTCGACCTCCAGCCCGGAGTCGTCCGACAGCACCCGTCCCGCCACCTCGCGGCTGATGGCCAGCGCCTTGAGCGTCGCGTTCCCGAGAAAGGTCGTGCCGGTCTCCTCGACCGCCGGCAGACCGGAAAAATCGTTCACGTCCCGCACCTCGTAGCGGTCGCCGAGCATCTCGCGGATCTCCCGCGTCTTGTGCGCGTTGCGGGTGGCGATGATCAGGAGCGGGCGTTCGGACGGCATGCCCCGGCCTAGCGGAGCGAGCGAGGCTGGCCAAGAAATTTGAAATATTCGCCTCCCGTGCGACGCCTATAGAAACGTAATGAAAGCCATCACCTACCTCGCCGCCTTCACCCTCGGCGCCGCCGCCATGGTCAGCTCCGCCTTTTCCAAGGAACTGGAAGGCTGGTCCACCGATCTCGAAAAGGCTTTCGCCCAGGCCAAGAAGGAAAACAAGCCGGTGCTCGTCGAATTCACCGGCTCCGACTGGTGCCCGCCCTGCATCGCGATGCGCAAGAACGTCTTCTCCAAGAAGGAGTTCGTGGATGCCGCCAGCAAGAAGTTCATCCTGGTCGAACTCGACTTCCCGAACGGCGACAAGGAGCTGAAGAAAAAGAACCAGCCCTATGCCGAAAAATACAAGATCGAGGGTTTCCCGACCGTCATTCTGTTCGACTCCGCCGGCAAGGAGTTCAACCGCTTCTTCGCTTCCGAGTTTCCGAAGACCGACCTGTTCCTGAAGCACCTCGACGACGCGCTGGCCAAGAAGGAACTCGACTGAACGAATTTGAAGGGGATGCAGTTCATGGCAGACCCGCCCCGCCCGGCCGAAGTGCCGTGGCGGGGTTTTTCGTTGGAATAGGGGCGCTTCGGATCCATCCTATTCCCCGATGAAAACACTGCTCCGCACTTTCGCCGTCCTCGCCGCCACCGCTTCGTTCGCTTTCGCCGCCGCCGAAGGCTGGGGCACCGACTGGAAAGCCGCCAAAGCCAAGGCGAAAGCCGAAAACAAGCCGATCCTGATCAACCTCACCGGCTCCGACTGGTGCACCTGGTGCATCAAGATCGAGAAGGAGGTCTTTGCGAGCAAGGAGTTCCAGGAATTCGCCGCCAAGCACCTGATCCTGATGGAAGCCGACTTCCCGAAGAAAAAGGAACTGCCCGCGGAGCTCAAGAAGCAGAACAACGCGCTCAAGAAGCAGTACCTCAACGGCGGTTACCCGACCGTTTACCTGCTCGACGCCGAGGGGAAGAAGATCTCCGAGGACATCGGCGAGCTCAAAGGCGGCACCGCGGAATACATCAAGACGCTCACCGCCCTGATCGAGAAATCGAAGGCGAAGTAAAGCCGCTTTCGGACATGTCCGCCCTCCATCAAGCCGCCCGCGCCGGTGACCTCCGCGAACTGGAGCGCCTGCTCGATGCCGGGACATCGGTCGATCTTTGCGACGAAGAAGGGCATACCCCCTGATGACCGCCTGCCTGAGCCCCGACGCGGGCCTCGACACGCTGGAATTCCTCATCGCCCGCGGCGCCGACCCCTCTTTCACCTCCTCCCGGGGCTACACCCCGATGATCCTGGCAGCCTGCGCCGGTCGGATGGAAGTCATCGAACTGCTCGCCGCCGCCGGGGCCCCGGTCACCTGCGAGTCGGTCTACGGGGAATCGCCGGTGCGGGTCCTGTCGGGAAGCGGGTTGTTCCGCGAAGTCGCGCGACTGCTCTCCCTCGGAGCCGATCCCGCGCCGCTCGCCTGGAAGTGGAGCTGCTGCTGTCGCGTGGCGCGAACCGCGAGGCGCGCGGGCGCTGCGGGAAGTCGCCGCTGCACTACTCCATCGATCAAGACAATGACCGCATGTTGCGCGGTTTGTTGGAATTGGGATTCGAACGCGATGCCAAGGACCAGTTTGGAGACACGCCGATCATGGCCGCGGTGGAAGAAAGCGCGGTCGCTTGCTTCGAGGTGCTGAGGGAAGCCGGTGCGAACTGGAAGAAAGGGAGAGACCGCAAACCCCTCATCGCGGGAGCAAGTCAACCTGCCATCATCCGCCGCTTGCTCGATCTCGGGGAGAATCCCGGCGACCTCGGGACGGAAGTGCTGCGCGACTGGATCGGGCTCGGGACCCGTGACGAGATGCCCGTGACCCAGGCCGAATTCCAACGCGACCGGACCCGTCGCTTCGGCAACGCGGGTCGGTGAGTGGATCTACCTCATCGGAAATCGCGGCTATCCGAAAACCCGCGAGGCGTTCGGCTACGAAACTCCCGTCTTCCGCTTCCACACCGCCACCGGCCGGATCGAGCGGGTCGCGACTTCCGGCGGGTCGCCCGGCTGGATCCACAAGCACCGGGCGAAATTTGAGAACGGCACGATCCGGGTCTTCCAAGGCAAGGTCCTGACCGTGAACGAGGACGGCGAAAGCAACACCACCGGCCTGCGCGGATCCTTCGCCCTCGCCCTCGCCACCGGGATCTGGACGAAGCGTTGAGCCTTCCAACCGCCTGCCCCTGGCACTTGGAACTTCCCCCCTTGGAACTTCCCCTCGGGCGTCCGGGGTTTTTCTTTTCAAGCTCAGCCGCTTCCGCCAAGTTCCGCGCCCCGCGCAGCGGGACTTTCACCATGTCCGACGTCCGCAAGCCCTTCCCCTTCAGCTCCTTCGAGCCCGCCTGGCAGGCCCGCTGGGATGCCGAGAAGACCTTCCGCACCCCGAACCCGGGCGATGCGGACTTCGATGCCTCCCGCCCGAAGTTCTTCGTCCTCGACATGTTCCCCTACCCCTCCGGTTCCGGCCTCCACGTCGGCCACCCCGAGGGCTACACCGCCACCGACATCATCGGCCGCGCCAAACGCCGCCAGGGCTGCAACGTCCTCCACCCGATGGGCTGGGACTCCTTCGGCCTGCCCGCCGAGCAGTACGCGATCAAGACCGGCCAGCATCCGGCGATCACCACCGTCGCCAACATCGCCACCTTCAAGCGCCAGTTGAAGTCGCTCGGCTTCGGCTACGACTGGGACCGCGAGATCGCCACCACCGACCCCGAATACGTCCGCTGGACCCAGTGGATCTTCCTGCAACTGTACACGTCGTACTTCGACGAGGAAGCCGGCAAGGCCAAGCCGGTCGCGGAGCTGGAAGCGCAAGGCTGGACCCGCGAACAGATCGACGCCGTCCGCCTCGCCTTCGTCCACGAAGCCCCCGTCAACTGGTCGCCCGACCTCGGCACCGTCCTCGCCAACGAGGAAGTCGAGGAGTGGCGGAGCAAGGGCCACATCGTCGAGCGCCGTCCGCTGCGCCAGTGGATGCTGCGGATCACCAAATACGCCCAGCGCCTGATCGACGAGCTCGACCCGCTCGACTGGCCGGAAGGCATCAAGCTGCTCCAGAAGAACTGGATCGGCCGCAGCGAAGGCGCGGAGGTCGATTTCCAACTCGCCGGCCACACGGTCACGGTTTTCACCACCCGTCCCGACACCCTGTTCGGTGCCACCTACATGGTGCTCGCGCCGGAGCATCCCTACGTCGCGGAAATCACCACCGCGGATCAGAAGGAAGCCGTCGAAGCCTACGTCAAAGCCTGCGCCGCCAAGTCCGACATGGAGCGTGGCGACATGAACAAGGACAAGTCCGGCGTCTTCACCGGCGCCTTCGCCACCAACCCGGTCAACGGTGAGCAGATCCCCGTCTGGATCGCCGACTACGTCATGATGGGCTACGGCACCGGCGCGATCATGGCCGTCCCGGCGCATGACCTCAGGGACATGGAGTTCGCGACTCGATTCTCCATTCCTGTAATCACCGTGGTTGAACCCGACAGTTCAATTGGACATCATGAGGGACCGACTGGCTGCTTTAGCGGCGACGGTACCGCAGTGAACTCCGGCTTCCTCGACGGCCTCCCCACCGCCGAAGCCAAAGCCACGATCATCGACTGGCTGGAGCAGAACGGCAAAGGCAAGCGCCGCATCCAGTACAAGCTCCGCGACTGGCTGTTCTCCCGCCAGCGCTACTGGGGCGAGCCCTTCCCGCTGACCTGGAAGGACGGCCAGCACTACGCCGTGCCGGATTCCGAACTGCCGCTGCTCGCCCCGCCGCTCGACGACTACAAGCCGTCCGGCACTCCCGAGCCCCTGCTCAGCAAGGCCCGCGACTGGGTCGAGCTGCCCGACGGCTCGATCCGCGAAACCAACACCATGCCCCAGTGGGCCGGCTCCTGCTGGTATTACCTGCGCTACTGCGACCCTCGTAACAGCGACCGCTTCATCTCCAAAGAAGCCGAGTCCTACTGGTCCGGCTCCTCCAATCAAAAATCAACAATCAACAATCAACAATCGTCAATCGGCCATCCCCCATCGGCCATGGTCGACCTCTACGTCGGCGGCACCGAACACGCCGTCCTCCACCTCTTGTACGCGAGATTCTGGCACAAGGTCCTCCACGACCTCGGCCACGTGTCCACCAACGAGCCGTTCCAGAAACTCGTCAACCAGGGCCTGATCCTCGGCGAGGACGGACAGAAGATGTCCAAGTCCCGCGGCAACGTCGTCAACCCGGACGACGTCGTGAAGGAATACGGCGCCGACGCCCTGCGCCTCTACGAGATGTTCATGGGCCCGCTGGAACAGGTGAAGCCGTGGCAGATGAAAGGCGTTGAAGGCGTCTCGCGCTTCCTCGCCCGCGTCTGGCGCGTCGCCTTCGAAGAAAACCAGGCCGGCGAGTGGGTCGTCTCCTCGAAGATCCAGGACGTCCCTTGCACCGACAAGGCGCTGCTCAAGGTCGTCCACGAAACCGTGAAGAAGGTCACCGAGGACATCGCCCGCATGTCCTTCAACACCGGCATCTCGCAGATGATGGTCTGCACCAACGCCTTCACCGCGGCCGAAGTCGTCCCGCTCAACGAGTTCCGCCTGCTGCTTCACGTCCTCAATCCCTACGCGCCCCACCTGACCGAGGAGATCCACGCCCGCGTGGCTGCGGCATCCCTGCCGCAAGCCTCTCCGGTTCCCATGCTCGCGAACCTGCCTTGGCCCGCATACGACGAAGCCGCCCTGGTCACCGACGAACTCGAGCTGGTGGTCCAGATCAACGGCAAGCTGCGCGACAAGATCATCGTGGCCACGAACGCCGACGCCGCGATCATCGAAGCCACCGCCCTCGCCACCGCCAAGGTCAAGGAGCAGCTCGATGGCAAGACCGTGCGCAAGGTCATCGTCGTCCCCGGCCGCCTGGTGAACATCGTCGCGAACTGACATCCACTCCCCTCCGTCGCCTTGGCACGGGAGGACCGCGAACCGAAAGCCATGTCGTTTCCAACCATCGCTGAAATCCGGGAGGTCCCCGGCCTCGCGGAGTGGCTGCTCGAGAAACATTGGAAAAACGATTTCACCGCGGCCGACCTGACCCGCAGCGGCCAGTTGTCGGTGAGTTCGATCCATATCGCCGATGAAGCGGACGAGGATGACTGGCTCGGCATCGACGCCGAGGTGGTGGGCCAGACGGGGGGGATCTACCTCGCCGTCATCCTTATCGACATGTCCGGTGACGACGATCCGCCATACGTCAACCACCACTGCTCCTGCTCCAAAGGCCACAGCTGCCCGCATGTCGCCGCCGCCTTGCAGAAGCTCTCCGTCCTGGCCGGTCAAGCCGACGCTCCCGCGACGACCGAACCCGCCGTTTCGGCCGCCGTCCGCAACTGGCTGGCCCAGATCCGCTCCGATCTCGCCGCGCCGGAGCGGCCGAAAGCCGCTCCCGCCAACAACCGCGGGCTCGCCTACTGCATTTCCAAACCGGAGAGCTACTCGAACGGCCCCGCCCGCTACCAGTTCACCCTGCGCGTCGCCCGGAAGAACAAAAACGGCTCCGTCCGGATCGATCCGTCGACCGTTTCCCCGAATGTGGCGCGCCCGCCGAAGTATCTCGACGACACCGACACGACTCTGGTCGGCCGCATCCAGGCGCTCGCCCGGAAGACCCGTCATTTCATGAACGACATGCCTTTCTCCGGGGAAGGCTGGGATCCGATCCTCGACGGGGCGCTCGGGAAGGAAGCGCTCTATTTTTCCGCCACCACGGTCTCCTACCGGGACAAAGACGCCTTCCGCCTGCTGACGGCCGGACCCGACGAGCCGGGCCGCCCGGATTGGGAAATCCTGGGCGATGGCTCGGCGCGGCCGGTGATCGCCTTGCCGCGGGACGAACTGATCGTGCTGCCGACCGTGCCGCGCCGCTACATCGACCCGCTGCGATTCACGCTCGGCCGGATCACCAGCGATTTCCCGGCCGAGCTGCTCGACCGCTGGACCGGTGGCCCGCTCGTTCCGGCAGCCGATGTCGATGCGGTCACCGGCATCCTGGCCACCCTGCCGACGGCCAAACCCCTGCCTCCCCCGCAAGCGGGCACCGCCGAGATCCGCAGCGGCCTGCCGCCGCAGCCCCATCTGCGGATTTGCCGGCTGCGGGTCGGCGTCTTCCGGCGCGAGGTCGTCGCCGGTCTCGTCCATTTCCGCTACGACGGCAGCCCGGTCGTGTGGCCGCTCGACCATCCCGCTCCCGCCCGCATCACCTGGAAAGAGGGCGACACGCGCGTCGTGCTCCAACGCGATGCCGCCGGGGAGAAAGCCGCGTTCGCGGTGCTCCACGACTTGGATCTGGTGCCGCTCCGCAACTTCTTCTCCGCCGCCGACCTCGACGAAACCACCCGCCACGCCGTCATTCCCAGTTTCGGCGGCAATTCACGGGGCAGCGCCTGGGCGACCGTCATCGCCAATCCCGATTTCGCCCGGCTGGGCGAACGGGGCTGGACCGTCACCATCGACCCCGGACTCGGCCTCGAAGTCCACGACATCGAGGACTTCTTCCCCGAAATCCATGCCGATCCCGACCACGGCATCGACTGGTTCCGCTTCGAGGTCACCGGCGAGTTCCAGGGCAAACGCTTCAGCCTGATTCCCCACATCGCCACCGCCATCCGCAGCGGCTGGCTGGATGCCGAGCCCTGCGAGGAAGTGGAAAACGACGGGGAAACGGTGGATCAGACCGCCGGCGAGGAGACCCCGCCGGACGACCTCGAGCCGATCGGCGACGAATGGGACGATGATTTCGACGAGGACGAATACATCCCCAAACTACGGCTTCCCCCGTACTTCGTCATTCCCTGCGACAACCCGGCCGACGGCAGTCTCCGCTTCCCGTCCAACCGCTTCATCGCGATCTGCCGCCAGGTCGCGCACTTCTTCCAGAACGACGACCACGACGGCGAGGGCCCCGTGCGGATCGACCGCCTGGCCGCCGCGGGCGTGGCGGACAGCCTGGCCATCGACGCCACCGAGACCACTCGCGCCCTCGCGCGGCTCGGCCGCAACCTGCGCGACATCCATTCGCTCCCGCCCGCCGAGCTGCCCGCCACCGTCCGCGCCGAACTCCGTCCCTACCAGCAGGACGGCTACCGCTGGCTCCAGTTCCTCGCCCGCCACGGCCTGCACGGCATCCTGGCCGACGACATGGGCCTCGGCAAAACCCTGCAAACCCTCGCCCACCTCGCCGCCGAATACGCCGCGAATCCCGGCAAGCCTTCGTTGGTCATTGCTCCTACTTCCGTCGTACCAAACTGGGCCGCGGAGGCCGCGAAGTTCGTCCCCACGCTGAAAGTCCTCACCCTCCACGGGCCGGGCCGGGCGGAGTCGTTCAAGGACATCGCCGCGGCCGACCTCGTCCTCACCTCCTACCCGCTGCTCGGCCGCGACTTCGACGAGCTCGCCAAGCACGAATGGCACGCGCTCGTCCTCGACGAGGCCCAGTACATCAAGAACCCGAAGGCTCTCGCCGCGCAGAGCGCCTGCGGGCTGAAGGCCGCGCACCGCCTCTGTCTGTCCGGCACGCCGATGGAAAACCATCTCGGCGAGCTGTGGAGCCTGATGCGCTTCCTGATGCCCGGCTTTCTCGGCGACGAGAAATCCTTCAACACCCGGCTGCGCCGGCCGATCGAACGCGACCGCTCGCCCGACGCCCAGCTCGCGCTGAACCGCCGCGTTTCCCCGCTGATCCTGCGCCGCACCAAGGACCAGGTCGCCACCGAACTGCCGGCCAAGACCGAGATCATCCACCACGTCGATCTCACCCGGAAGCAGACCGACCTTTACGAATCCGTCCGCGCCGCGATGGACAAGCGGGTCCGCGACGCGATCGCCGACAAGGGCATGGCGAAGTCGCACATCATCGTGCTCGATGCCCTGCTCAAGCTCCGCCAGATCTGCTGCCACCCGCAGCTCCTCAAGAACGAGGCCGCGCAAAAGGTCACCGAATCCGCCAAGCTCGAGCACCTGACGGAGGAGCTGCTGCCCACGCTGTTGGAGGAAGGCCGGCGGATCCTGCTGTTCTCGCAGTTCACCTCGATGCTCGCCCTGATCGAGGCGCATCTGGAGAAGGAAAAGGTCCCCTTCCTCAAGCTCACCGGCCAGACCAAGGACCGCGCCTCGCTGGTGGAGAAATTCCAGACCGGCGAGGTGCCGGTCTTCCTGATCTCGCTCAAAGCCGGCGGCACCGGACTCAACCTAACGGCCGCGGACACCGTCATCCACTACGACCCTTGGTGGAATCCCGCCGCCGAGAACCAGGCGACCGACCGCGCCCACCGCATCGGCCAGACCAAGCCGGTCTTCGTCCACAAGCTGGTCTGCCGCGGCACCATCGAGGACCGCATCCTGGAGCTGCAAAAGCACAAGTCCGCGCTGGTCGAGGCCCTGCTGTCCGAGGAAACCACCAAGCTGAAGATCGACCCGGAAACGCTCTCGCACCTGCTGGCCCCGCTGGAGTAGAAGACACGGGCGCGGGCGGCTCGCCCGCAGCCGCCATCCGCCTTGAAACGCCATGAAAAGCTCCCGCCCCATTTTCGCCTTCGACCCCGCCGCCGCTGTCGTCCGCACCCATTGTCACTCCGCCTTCGGCGGGCCGTGGCCGGGCTTCACTCCGGCCGAGCGGGAAGAATTCATCCGCGATATCCTCGCCAGCGCGGACTTCTCGGAGGTGAAGGTCGTGGCCTTCTCGATCCAGCCGACCTGTTTTGATCTGATCGTCGATGTCGCCCGCCGGACCGCCATCCCGAAGGAGGAGATGCTGCGGCGCTTCAAGGAATTCTCCGATGACATGTACATCGCGGTCGAGGGCAAGCGGCTCGATGAAGGCGATCCGCTGGCTTGGAAACGCCTCGCCGCGCGGTTCGGAGACCTGTCGCAATTCATCAAGAACATCAAACAGCGGGCCTCCCAGCGCTACCACCGGGCCCACCGCAGCTCCGGAGCCCTCTGGGGCAACCGCTACACCCGCGCATTTGTCCAGACCGGACATCCCTCGCGCGTGCTGTCCGCCTGGATGGATCACGCCGCGGTCCGGAGCGGCGACGTCGCGACCCCGGACGAGGACCGCTACAGCACGTTCGGCCGCGCGGTCTCCGGCGACCTGCGGGCACGCGCCCTGGTCACCGCCCTGTTTTCAGAGGAAGGCGAGGATCATCCGTGGCGGAGCGTGGCCAAGGTTTATCGCGACTTCGTGGCCGGCGAGGTCGCGGTTCCCTTCCGCCAGCGCGATCCCAAGGGCCGGGGCGTGCCGCTGCTGACACGCCGCGAATTCCTCCTCAGCGAGGTTCCGCATTTCCGCGGCGGAGTGGCCTTCGGCGACCGCGCCTTCGTGGAAGCCGTCTTCGAATTGAACCGGCAGGAGTTCGGAGCCAAGCGAGCCACCGGTGCCCGGCGCATTTCCGGCCAGAACGATCCCGACCTCTGGACCATCCGCAACAAGGGCGACCTCCGCAAACTCCGCGACTGACTCCAAGCCCCAAAAAAGGGTGCGGGCGGCTCGCCCGCCGCCATTCCTCACTCCCGCCCGCCCCATGACCCGCGACGAACTCATCGACAAGATCCGCAAGGTCGAAGCCCTGTTCACGGGCACCGACTCGCCCGGCGAACGGCAGGCCGCCCGCGGCGCCCTCGAGCGCCTGATGGCCCAGCTCGAAGCCGCGCCGGAGGAAGCCACACCCTGGCAGTTCAGCCTGCCCGATCCCTGGAAGCGCCAGCTCTTCCTCGCCCTTGTCCGCCGGCATGGCCTCAATCCCTACCGCGAATACCGCCAGCGCCGCACCACCGTGATGGTCCGGACCACCCGCGGCATGGTCGATCAAGTCCTATGGCCGCAGTACTTGGAGCTTTCCAAGCTGCTCCACGACTATCTGGACGAGGCGACCCGCGACATCATCACCCGCGGCGTCCACGGCGACCTGTCCGAAGCCCCGGAGCAGCCGAACCTGCCGCTCAAGTAAGGCGCCGCGGTGGTCGCTTGCCGTGGACGAGGAACCGCGCGGAAGCGATGTAGCGCGACTTTGCAAGTTGCGCGCTTCCGGCGGCGAGGCAACACCCCTGCATGGAGAACCTCTCCGAAGCGTGCCGCGGCACCGGGACGGTGGCGGGTCTCCTCCCGGAGTGCGGGACCGTTCGGGAGCTCGGCCGTCCCCGCACGCAACTTGCAAAGTTGCGCTACTTCCGCCGCTGGCGGGACAGTGGCGGGTCTCCTCCCGGGGTGCGGGACCGTTCGGGAGGTCGGCCGTCCCCGCACGCAACTTGCAAAGTTGCGCTACTTCGCTCCGCGCCCTTGCCGCCCTCGTCGGAATCAAGGAATCTCACGCCATTAACTTCCCGTGTTCCTCTCCCTCACCAACCGCTCTCCCGACGCCACCGACCTCGGCCACCTGCTGCACAAGCATCCGGCGCGCTGTCACGAGGTCGAGCTGGCGTTCGGCAAAGGCCTGGTGTTTTACCCGAAGGCCACTCCCGACGAATGCACCGCCGTCCTCAGCGTCGAAGTCGATCCGGTCGGCCTGGTCCGCTCCGAAGGCGCGCGCAACGGCGGCTGGGCGCTCGGGCAGTATGTGAACGACCGCCCCTACGCCGCCTCGTCGTTCCTCTCGGTCGCGATCTCGCGCGCCTTCGGCACCGCCCTCAACGGCCGCTGCACCAAGCGGCCGGAGCTGGTGGAACAGCCGCTGGATCTCGCAGCGAGCCTGCCGGTCGTCCAAGCGCCGGAAGGGATGTTAGAGAAGCTTTTCCAACCGCTCGGCTACCAGGTCGCCAGCCGCCGCCTGCCGCTGGAGCCGGCCTTTCCCGCCTGGGGCGAAAGCCGCTACCACGAGCTCACCCTGCGCGCGACCGTGCCGCTGCACGTCCTGCTCAAGCACCTCTTCGTGCTGATCCCGGCGCTCGACCGCGACAAGCATTACTGGGTCGGCCGGGAAGAAATCGACAAGCTGCTCGCCAAGGGCGAAGGCTGGCTTTCCGCCCATCCGGAGCGGGAATGGATCGTCCGCCGCTATTTGAAATACCAGAACCGCCTGACCCGCGAAGCGCTGGAGCGGCTCGCCCCGGAGCCGGACGAGGAAGATGACGAAGCGGAAGCCGCCGCCACCGAACCCGAGGTCGAGAAGAAGATCTCCCTGCACGACATCCGGCTCGACCGCGTCGCCGCATGCATCGCCGCCTGCAATCCGACGTCGGTGATCGATCTCGGCTGCGGCGAAGGCAAGCTGGTTTCCCGCCTGCTGCGCCAGACGAAGATCCCGGTGATCCACGGCATGGACGTTTCCAGCCGCGCGCTGGAGGTCGCCGACGAGCGCTTGGAGAAAATCCCCGCCGCCAGGCGCGAAGGCCGGGTGAAGCTGTTCGCCGGTTCGCTGATCTACCGCGACTCGCGGCTGCACGGCCACGACGTCGCCGCGCTGGTGGAAGTCATCGAGCACCTCGATCCCGACCGGCTTGAGTCGCTGGAAGAAGTCGTCTTCGCCGCCGCCGCGCCGGGCAAGGTCTTCGTCACCACCCCGAACCGCGAATACAACGTGCTGTTCGAAGGCATGAAGCCTGGCACCCTGCGCCACGGCGACCACCGCTTCGAGTGGACCCGCGCAGAATTCCAGGAATGGGCGGCGCGGGTGGCCGGCACGCATGGCTACACGGTGAGCTTCGAATCGCTCGGCGAAGAGCATCCCGAACACGGGGCACCGAGCCAGATGGCGGTGTTCGAGCAGAAATATTGACTTTGACCCATAAACCCATATGGTCACCCATATGAAGACCACCCTGGAACTTCCCGATGAACTTCTGAGCGAGGCGAAAGCCGCAGCCGCAAAGCGGCGGATCACGCTCAAGGAACTGTTCACGCGCGCTTTGGAAAAGGAATTGCGCCCCCACCCCGCGGCGAACGAGGAAGATCACTTCACCATTGATGAGGACGGTTGGCCGGTATTCAACCGGAAAGACTACACGGGAGCTCCCGTCACCGATGAATTCGTGAGGCAGCTCCGCGAACAAGAAGGCATCTGATGTTGGTCCTCCCCGACATCAACCTTCTTCTGGCGCGTTTCGACGCCAAACATGCCGCCCACGCCCGGACGGCGCGTTGGTTCCGTGCCAGGCGATTGGACGGGGTGCTGACCTGCCCGCTCACTGAAAATGGATTCCTGCGGATCTTTTCCAATCCGTCCTACCCTTCGGGCCCCGGTTCCATGAGGGGAGCCTTGGTCATGCTTGAAGGCATCCGCTCGGTGCCAGGGCACCGCTTCGTCGCCGACTCGATCTTCATCGGGGACGCGAAAACGTTCACCGGCTTGGATGCCGCCGGGCCATCCCAGCTCACCGACCTCTATCTCCTCGCGCTCGCCGTCCATCATTCGGCCAAGTTCGTGACCCTGGACCAGCGGATTCCGGCACAGCTTGTAAAAGGCGGCAAATCCGCGCTCGTTGTGATCCCCTGATGACCCTCCGCCTCCCCGAACTCTCCCTCGTCCTCCTGATCGGTCCGTCCGGTTCCGGAAAGTCGACCTTTGCCCGCAGGCACTTCATGCCGACCGAGGTCGTCTCGTCGGACGTCTGCCGCGGCCTGGTGTCGGACGACGAGAACGACCAGTCGGTCACGCCGCGGGCCTTCGACCTGCTCTACTTCATCCTCCGCCAGCGGCTGGCGCTGGGCCGGCTCGCGGTGGTCGATGCCACCAACCTCAACCCGGAAGACCGCGCGCGGCTGGTCGCGATCGCCCGCGAGTTCCACGTGCTGCCCGCCGCGCTGGTGTTCAAGATCGACGAAAGCATCTGCCACGAGCGCAACACCCTGCGGCCCGACCGCGACTTCGGCCCGCAGGTGCTGAAGCGGCAATTCGGCCAGCTCCGGCGCGGCTTGAAGCACCTGAAGAAGGAAGGATTCCGCCATGTCACTTATCTCCGGAGCCCGGAAGAGATCGACGCGGTGGATGGCATCGTCCGGGAACCGCTGTGGAACAACCGGACCGGCGAGAGCGGGCCCTTCGACATCGTCGGCGACGTCCACGGCTGCTACGAGGAGCTTCGTACTTTGCTCGCGGAGCTCGGCTACCTCGTGACCGATCACGTGGTCTCCCACCCGGCGGGCCGGCGGCTGGTCTTCGTCGGCGACCTGGTCGACCGCGGGCCGGACTCGCCGAACGTGCTGCGGCTGGCGATGGCCTCGGTCAAGGCCGGCAGCGCGATCTGCGTGCCCGGCAACCACGATGCGAAATTCCTGCGCTGGCTGAACGGCAAGAAGGTCCAGCCGACCCACGGGCTCGCGGAGACCATCGCGCAGCTGGAGGCGGACCCGCTCGACCGCCGCGACCTCGCGGAGTTCCTCGACGGACTGGTCAGCCATTATGTCTTCGATGGCGGGAAGCTGGTGGTCGCCCACGCCGGACTGAAGGAGGAGATGCAGGGCCGCGGGTCCGGCAAGGTCCGCGAGTTCTGCCTGTATGGCGACACCACCGGCGAGCGCGACGAATACGGGCTGCCGGAGCGCCTCGACTGGGCGCGCGACTACCGCGGCAAGGCGCTCGTCGTGTACGGCCACACGCCGTTCGCCGAACCGCGGTGGCTGAACCACACGGTGAACATCGACACCGGCTGCTGCTTCGGCGGCGCGCTGACCGCGCTGCGCTACCCGGAGCTGGAGACGGTCTCCGTGCCCGCGCTGCGGACCTATGCCGAATCCCTCCGGCCGCTGCTGTCCGACCAGGCCGCGGACGCCCAGCTCGAGCACGACCGGGTGCTGGATCTCGACGACCTGTTAGGCAAGCGCCAGATCCACACCTCGCTGCGGCCGTCGGTGACGGTCCGCGAGGAGAACGTGCTGGCCGCGGTGGAGGTGATGAGCCGCTTCGCGGTCGATCCCCGCTGGCTGATCTATTTGCCGCCGACCATGTCGCCCTGCGGTACCAGCAAGGAGGACGGCTGGCTGGAGCGACCGGAAGAGGCTTTCGATTATTTCCGCCAGCAAGGCGTGAGTTCGGTGGTTTGTGAGGAGAAGCACATGGGCTCGCGCGCGGTCGCCGTGGTGTGCCGGGATCCGGCGGTCGCCGTCGCCCGCTTCGGCTTGCGGCAGGAACGGCGCGGCGTGATCTACACCCGCACCGGCCGGCCATTCTTTTCCGACGCCACGACCGAAGCGGCGCTGCTCGACCGGTTGGCCGCCGCGTTGGAGAAAGCCGGCCTGTGGGATGAACTCGCGACCGACTGGCTCTGTCTGGATGCCGAGCTGATGCCGTGGTCGGTGAAGGCGCGCGACCTGATCCAGAACCAGTACGCCGCCGTCGCCGCGGCCGGCAGCGCCCATGCCGCGGCGCTGGGGGCGGTGCTGGAATCCGCGATCCAGGCCGATCATCTCGAAGCGGCGGCGCGGGTGCTGTTAGAACCGATGCTGGAACGAACGACTTCGCGGAGCACCATGCTCGACCGCTACCGCGCCGCCTACCGGCACTACTGCTGGGACGTCGTCGGGATCGACGACCTGAAGCTCGCGCCCTTCCATTTTCTGGCCGGCGAGGGCGGCAGCTTCCTCCACCGGGATCATCCGTGGCACATGGAATTGGCCGCGCGATTGCAGGCCGCGGAGCCCGTGCTGTTCCCCGCCACCCGTTGGCGGGAAGTCGATCTTGAGAACGGGGATTCCGTCGCGGAAGCGATCACGTGGTGGGAGACCATGACCGCCGCCGGTGGCGAGGGGATGGTGGTGAAGCCGCGGGATTTCATCGTCCGCGGCCCGCGCGGCATCGTCCAGCCCGCGGTGAAGTGCCGCGGCCGCGAGTATCTCCGCATCATCTACGGCCCGGAATACGATGCCCCGGAGAACCTGGTTCGACTCAAGCAGCGCGGTCTCGGCCACAAGCGCTCGATGGCCGAGCGCGAGTTCGTGCTCGGCGTGGAGGCACTCGACCGCTTCACGGCCCGGAGGCCGCTGCGCGAGGTCCACGAGTGCGTGCTGGCGGTGCTGGCGATGGAGAGCGAGCCGGTGGATCCGCGGCTGTAATCACAGCCCCTTCAGATACGCCGTCATGTCGGCGATGCCTTGGGCGGTGAGACCGAGCTGGGCGGGCGAGTACATCAGCGACTTCTCCATCCGCTTCATCGACGCGATGCGCGACTTGGCGATGGTCTGGGTCTGGCCGCCGAGGCACTTGATGATGACCGGATCGCTCTCGCTGAGGGCCATGCCGACGATGGTGATGCCGTCCTTGGTCTTGATCTCGGTGCCTTCGTAGCCGTGGGAAATGTCGGCGGAGGGATTGAGGATCGCGTTGAGGATGACCTCGGACGGCTGCTGCTTGCCGAAGCTGGTGAGGTCGGGACCATACTCGATGCCCGATTCACCGATCTTGTGACACATGTAGCAAGCGGCGATCAGGGCCTTGCCGCGCCCGGCGTCGCCCTGGAGTTTCTGGATTTCCTCCAGCGGCGGAAGCTTCGGGGCGTTGGCGGGCTCGGCGGGCATTTCGATGGCGACCAGCTTGGTGGTGGCGGGATCCTGGCCCATCGCCTTGAGGATGCCGTCGACGTCGTGGGGCTTCCACAGGTTGCCCTTGCGGTTGTTGACCCACCATTTGGCGAGGTCCTTGTGGACGAAGCCATCGGTGTTCGCGAGTTGGATCATCGCGGTGGCGGCGGCGGCGCTCGGAGTGAAACCGAGTGCGGTCAGCGTGAGCTTCGATTGCCCGGCGCTCACCTTGCTGGAAAGCGCGCGGGCTTTCTGGTCGGCGACCGCTTGCGGCGGGTGGAGGCGCCAGGCGAGCCACGCGAAGGCATCGGTCCAGTCTTCCGGGGGGGCGGCGGCCTTGCTACGAAGGGCATCGTAGATAACGGCTTCCTTGCCGGTGCAGCCGAGCCCGAAGGCCTCGAGGTAGGCGCGGTCCTTGCCGTCGAACTTCTCCGCGATGGTCACCAGAAAGGGCAGCGCCTTGTCGGCCGGCACCTCGCGCAGGCTGAGGGCGATCTCGCGGCGAACCATCGGCGAGGGATCGGCGGCCATCCTGGCGGCGAGCTTCACGAGATCGCCGCCGGCGGCACGGATCGCGCGGGTGGCGACGAGCCGGGTGCGGGGTTCGGGGGAAGCGAGCAACTCCATCACCATCGTCTGGCCCTGGTCGCCCATCTGGGCGAGCAGCCACACCGCGCGGGCGGCGACGTGCTTGTTGGGATCCTTCAACAGCGCGGCGACGGCAGGCACGGCCTTGTCGCCCTGCGCCTTGAGCCGGACGAAGCCGCTGTTGCGGACGTTCACGGCGGGGCTTTTCAGCGCGGCGATCTGGCCTTCGGTGGTGCTCAGGTCGATCGTCGGCACCACGGATTTGAAGCCCTTCGGCGCGATGCGGTAGATGGTGCCGGAGCCGCCCTTGTCATTGGTGCCGTGGCCGCCGACCCGCGGGTCGAACCAGTCGGCGACATAGAGCGCGCCATCGGGACCGACGGCGACGTCAGCGGGGCGGAAGCGGGTGTTGAGCTCGTTGTTGGGGCCGCCGATGAAGTCGGAACCGGCGAATTTCTTCTCCGTGTTGGTGGTGAGGAAGTCGATGCGTTCCAGCTTGAAGCCCGCGCCATCCGGCACCGGGAGATAGCCGAAGACCACGTTCTTGCCGGCCTCGCAGGCAAGCAGCAAGCCTTGCCATTTGTCGCCGAGCGCGCCGTTCTCGTAGTAGGCGACACCGGTCGGCGAGCCGCCGCCGTAGATATCTCCCGCGGGCATGGTGCCCGGGTCTTCCTGGCGCCACTCGGCGGTCGGGGTGTCCTGGCCCGGGCGCTTGTCGGCGCCCCACGAGCGCTGGCCGTCGGCTGACGAGAAGCCGGCGTTGCCGCCCTCGATGATCTCGCCGACGCGGCAGGCCGGCGGGTCGTCGTTGTCGCTCTGGAACATGTCGCCGAAGGACGTCAGCGCCTGCTCGTAGGAGTTGCGGTAGTTGTGGCCGACGATGCGGGCGTTGGTGCCGTCGGGATTCATGCGGACGGAGAAACCGCCGACCCACACGTTGCCGTCATCGCTCGGCTGGCCGGCGGCGGCGCGGGTGTCCGAATACCAGGTGCCGCCGCCGCTTTGGTAGTAGCCGCTGCCGACGCGGAAGGTCTTGCCGGATTTGTCGGTGAAGATCCCGCCGCAGTTGCCGTTGTTGAAGTTCCACAGGCCGTCGGGGCCGACCGTCACGCTGTGCAGCGAGTGGTCGTGCTGGCGGGCGTTGAAGCCGGTGAGCAGAACCTCGCGCTTGTCGACGGCGGGGTCGAATTTGCGGTCGCCGTTGACGTCGGTGTAGACGATCAGGTCCGGCGGTTGGGACACGATCACCTTGTTTTCCAGCACGGCGACGCCGAGCGGGGAGGCGAGGTTGGGGTCCTGGGTGAAGACCTCCGTCTTGTCGGCCTGGCCGTCGCCGTCGCTGTCCTCGAGGATCACGACGCGGTCGCCCTCGGGGCGGGTGCCGCCGGCGTGGCGGTAGTTCACGCCCTCCGCGACGTAGAGCCGGCCCTGGGCGTCGAAGTCGATGTTGGTCGGATTGTAGAGCTGGGGGGTGGTCGCCCAGACGGTGATCTCGAGCTGGTCATCGGCGATCGTGAACATGTCCTCGGGCACCAGCGTGTCGCCGGTCTCGGCATCCGGCTTCCGGGTGAAGACCTGGAATTTCACCTGGGCCGCGGTGGTGCCGCCATTCTGGAACGCGCCACCGTCGTCGAGGCCGACCTTGGCGCTGAAGCTTTCCGCGCCGGCGGGGAGGTCGAAGACGATCCGCGAGGCACCGTGGGTGCCGATCCCTTTCTGGAATTCCTTTTTGTCGACCGTCAGCGTGCCGCCGTTGACGTTCTTGCCGACCTTGGTCTCGCCCCACCCGGATTCCGCCGAGCGCCACTTGAGTTCGGTGAGGTCCTTGACTTCGCCGCCCTTGAGGGTGATCCGGGGCTCGATCCAGTTGGCCCAGTCGAAGCTCATGTCGCCCATGTCGGACACCACCAGGTAAAGTTCCTTGGCACCGGCGAGCGGGGCCTTGAGCTCGTGGAGGCGGGCATTGCGGCCGGTCATCTCGGGGCTTTCGGCGACCGGCTTGACGGCCTCGGCACGGGGGCGGCGGGCATTCGGCGCGGGCTCGTTCTTGACCGTCTTGAAGCCGGCCTCGCGCTCGGTCTGGACGGGAGCCGCCGGGATTTTCTTGAATTCGCCGGGCGCGACCAAGGTCAGGCGGACCGGCTTGCCCTTGTCATCGAGGTTCGCGTTGAGCTCGTCCTCGGTGAGCGGCTTGGATTTCACGCCGGTCGCGGGGACTTCCACGCCGGCGGTCCAGGTGATGGCGTTGAGAACGATCGTGCGGAAGCCGTCGACCGACCAGTTGCGGTGGTAGTGGCCGCCGGTGAAGCCGACGCCGCGGCCGCCGTCGGGGCGCTCGATGCCCCACATCAGCGTCTGCTTCTTGCCGAGGCCGTCGACGCCGTGCTGGTTCCAGAGGTTGATGTATTTCTTCATCCGCTCGCGGTCCGGCACCGCGGTCACGAGGTCGGCGACCTTGGCGCGATCGGCCATGAAGCGCCTGTTGTAGTAGAACTCGTCGTAGGCCTCGACCAGCGAGCCGACGCCGCGCGAGACCGGATGGTCGGGCAGCACCTTCAGGTCGGCGACCCAGTGCGGGTTGACCGAAAAATCATCTTCGAAGGCCCCGCCGATCCACGGGCGGTAGTATTTCTCCCCCTGCTCTTTCGAGGGATGCACCGCGTAGTGCATGAACATGATGCCGGTGCCGCCCTTCGCCATCTGGTCGACCTTTTCCCAGCCCTTGCCCACCACGCTGGTGCCGTCGGCGTAAATGACCAGCGCCTTGGTGCCGTCGAGCACCGACTCGTCGGACGGCCAGCCGTTGTGGACCTCGGCCTGGATGTCGAGACCGCTTTCGTTGAGTGCCTTGGCCAGCAGCATGCAGCCGGCGCGGAATTCGTGTTCGCCCGGACCGTGGCTGCGGCCACCGGCGAGAAAGACGACTTTGTTCGCGGCGTGGCCCTGCGAGACGATCAAGGTGCAGGCGAAGAGGAGGCGCGCCAGGCGCGGAGCGGGTTTTCGGATCATGGCGGGATGAGAGAAGGGGTGGGGCGATACGGTGGCTCCGCCAAGGTTCTAGCGGGATCCGTGAGAAACGGAAAGCCCGGGGAATCGCGAAATCCGGGGGCGCTCAGGGGGCGAACCGCGGCCGGACGTCCGCCGGCCGCCCGTTGGCGAATTCCGCCCGGCCCTCGCCATCGACGGAAGCGCCGAATGCCTCGCCGCCGGCCTCGACGTAAATCGCCCCCTCGCCCCACTTCGCGTGGACCGGCGCGGGACCGCCGTCACCCGCCCGGTAGAGAAAGCCGGCATCCCGGGCGAGGTCGCGTCGCTTGCCGTCCCGCCAGACCCCGAGCTGCCGCGGGTCGTCATTCCAATGGAAGCCAATCCATTTGCCGTCGGCGGCTTTGTACTGGACCACGCCCTCGGCCAGCTTCGAAAGGTCGACCTCCGCCTCCAGCACGCCCGCTTGGAACGCTTCGAAGCTGCCGTGCGATTCCTTTTCCCCGACCTCGACCGCCACCCCGCAAAAGGCCCCGCCGCTGCCGCGGGCGGCCAGCACCTGGTGACCCGGGAAGGGCGGCTTCTCGCCCGCGGCGATCTTCGCGGTCAGATCCCCGTCGCGCTGGAACGCGGAAGCCCCGAGCGGCCGGAGCGCGACCCAGGTCCGCTCGCATTCGAGGAAGGTGACGCCGTTTTTCTCCGAGATCTTGACCGCTTCCGGGACCACCCAGCTCCACGGCGAAGCGCCGTCGCGCACCAGCCAGAGGGCGAGGTTGCCGTGCTGGGCAACGCGGTTTTCGGCGGCAACCTTGCCTTTCTGATAGAGCGGCGACCCCGGGAAGGCCGGGTCGGGGCCGGGGACCGCTTGCAAGGCCCGCGCGCCGTCCTTGGAGTCGTGGACCAGGATCTTGAAGCCGTTCACGTCGCCGCCGTCGACCGAGGTCCCGCCGGTCAGCGAGCCCATCTGGAAGCTGTGGCCGAAGTACTGGGTCTCGAGGTATTCCGGCTTGCTGTCCGCCTGGTAGCCGGTGGTCGCGCCGTACGAAGGCTTCGCCGCGAAGAGCTCGAGCGGCTTGGCGAATTCCTTGCGCGCCAGTTTCATCACCGCGGCCGGCGGGCGATAGGCGCTGGTGATCAGGTGGACCTCGTCGGACTCCCAATGGGTGTTCGGCCGCGGGCTATCGCCGAACCACACCCACAGCATGCCCGGCGCGCTGCCGCCGAAGGGTTGCGGATGGTTGTAGTCGCGCTTGGTCGGCCCGTTGAAGCCGCCGCGCCAGTACTTCACCGCGCCGATCGTCGCCATGAAATCGAGGCAGGCCTTGGCCGCGGATTTGATTTCGGGGTCCTTCGCGAAGTCGTAAAGATTGACCAGCGGCGCCAGCGAGTGGCCGTGGTAGTTCTCGGAGTCCCACTCGCCCATGCCGACCCGGTAAAGCGTCCGCGTGTAATCGAGCAGCTGCTTCTTGTAGAGTTCCGTGGTCTCCCGGTTGCCGGTCTCCTCGGCCATCAGGTAGACACTGGTGAGGCGCATCAGGTAAAGGTTCTCGGTCGAGCGGACATCGACCCACGAGTTCCTCGCGTCGGGCCCCCAGCCTTCCTTTGGTTGCGTGAAGGTGTAATGCGGACGCCGCAGCGGATCCCGCGCCGTCCACGCCTTCGCCCCGTCGAACATCCGCTGCCGGTAGGCCGGCTCTAACAGGCCACCGAAGAGAAAGTATTTCCGCATCTGGTGCTTCAGCGTGAAGCAGGCGTAGTAGTCGATCCCACGGGTCTCGCGGTGCCACTCGTCCTGCTGCGCGTCCTCGACCTGCAAGTCCTTCACCGCCGCCAGCCCGCGGCCGCCGACCGCGTGCGCCATCAGGTAGCCGTAGGAGCGTTTCTCGTTCTCGAAATAGGTGTTGCCGGGGTTCGCCTTGACCTCCATCTGGGCCGCGATGATCCCGCGCGCCCGCTGCTGGAATTCGCGTTCCCAGGCTTCCGGCCACGGGTTGCGGAAGCGCTCCTCGACCGGCGGGGACTTGAAGACCAGCCCGCCCGTGTCGTCCTTGCCGGTGAAATCCGCGAGGTCTTTCCACGGCCCGGCGGACGCGGACCCGGTGATCAGGGCGGGAACGAGGACGAGCAGCGGCGGGAATTTCATGGCCAGTCACGTTTAACGGTGATGTCGGGCTCCCGCTGTCAGAATGTCCCTTTGAGAAACCGGAATTCCAACGGCCCGATTTTCTCATTCCCGGACTTCCACAACCCCGCCAACTTCCCCGCGTGATCCTATCGCCCGCCCCGCACCCATGAAGTCCCCTGCCAAAACCACCTTCGCCTTCGGCAGCGCGGGCTTCTGCCTGGTCGACATCGAGACCACCGGCCTCTCGCCGCAGGGCCACGAGATCACCGAAATCGCGGCGATCCGGGTGGACGAGCGCTTCGAAGTGGTCGGCGAAATGGCCCGGCTGGTCCGCACCACCCGGCCGGTGCCTTGGCACATCACGCAGTTGACCGGGATTTCCGACGCGCTGCTCCGCGCCCAGGGCATCGAGCTGCGGCGGGCGCTCGACGAGACCTACCGCTTCGTCGAGGGCACGCCGTCGTTCGCCCACAACGCGCGCTTCGACCGCGGCTTCCTCGACGCCCATGCCGAGCGCTCCGCGATGCCGTTCCGCTTTCCGCTGGAGTGCTCGATCCCCGTCTTCAAGCGCCTGATCCCCGGCCGCAAAGGCTACGGCCTGCCGGTGCTGGCGGCGGCACTGCGGGTCCACGGCGGCGGGGCCCACCGCGCGCTGGCGGATTGCCGGGTCCTGCTGGAGTGCCTGAAGAAGGCGCATGGAGTGGGTTGAGTTCCCGCGAGAATTTCGCATTCCCGCGGCGCACCCGTCCCGCCATGCTCCGCGCATGGATTTCCTGGCGAAGGCACGGCACGTGATCGAGATCGAAACCGGGGCGCTGCAACGGATGGCGGCGCGGCTCGACGAGGGCTTCTCCCGGGCGGTGACCCTTCTCCACGAAACCCTCGACCAGCGCGGCAAGATCGTCGTGGTCGGGATCGGCAAGTCCGGCAACATCGGCCACAAGATCGCCGCCACGCTGAACTCGACCGGCGCGACCGCGGTGGTCCTCAACTCCCAGAACGCCCTGCACGGCGACCTCGGGATCCTGTCCGATGGCGACGCGGTGCTGTTGCTTTCCTATTCCGGAGAGACGCCCGAGCTGCTCGACCTGCTGCCGCACATCAAGCGCTTCGACGTCGGCCTGATCGCGCTGACCGGCAAGGCGGACTCGACCCTTGCCGAGCACTGCGACGTGACGCTGGACACCTCGGTCGACCGCGAGGCCTGCCCGATGAACCTCGCGCCGACTTCTTCCTCGACCGCCATGCTGGTGATGGGCGACGCGCTGGCGATGGTCTTGTTGGAGGCGCGCGGCTTCACCGAGAAGCAATTCGCGCGCTTCCATCCGGGCGGCGCGCTCGGCCGGGCGCTGCTGACCCGGGTGTCGGACATCATGCGTTCCGGCGACCAGCTGGCGTCCATTCCCGAAGGCTCGACCGTCCGCGACGCGCTGGTCGCGATGTCCTCCGCCCGCTCCGGCGCCTGCCTGGTGCTGCTGCCGGACGGAAAACTCGCCGGGATTTTCACCCACGGGGATTTCGCCCGCTGCTACCAGCAGGACCCGCTGGTCGGCGCCCGGCCGGTGGCCGGTTTCATGACCCGCCGGCCGATCAGCGTGGACGCCGATTCGCTGGCGGTCGAGGCGGTGCAGACGATCGGATCGCACCGGGTGGACGACGTCGTGGTGGTGGATACCGAAGGCAAGGCGGTCGGCCTGGTCGACACCCAGGACCTCGCCCGGCTGAAGATCGTTTGAACACCTCTTCGCACTTGATTCCTTAAGAATACCGAAGTATTCAGGTCCCCTCTCATGGCGAGAACCCGCAAGAAGCAGATCAAGCTCGGCTCGACGACGCTCGGCGGCAACCGCCGCCGGCGGCGGCAAACCTTGTCGGAGGTGTTGCGCCGCGCGAGCGCGCGGGCCCACGAGCGGACCAACCGGCGGCTCGGCCAGCGGGATCTGAAGCATGTCCGCGCGGCGATCGCCGGGACCACCTTCGGCTATGAGGACGCCCCGACCGCAGCGCTGACGCGGGTGACGCGCTGGCTGCTCGGCCTGCTGCTGCTGCCCTTGTGCTGGATTACCTCGTGGACCTTCTTCGCGCAGTTCAGCAACGCGACGATCGATCACGGCTTCTGGAAAATGCCGGCGTTCTGGTACTTCGCGACCGGCGCGCTGCTGATGACCGGCTGGTTTTTCAGCGGACTGCTGCGGCCGTTCTTCCTCTACCTCTACGTGCTCGGCCACGAGCTGACCCACATCCTGACCATCTGGGCCTTCCGCGGACGGGTCAGCGACTGGGACGCGACCTCCGAGGGCGGCTATGTGACGACCGACAAGTCGAACATCGTCATCGCGCTGTCCCCGTATTTCCTGCCGCTGTGGGCGACGGTCGGGGTGATCGTGCACGCGCTGTTAGGCCTGGCCTTCGACCTGCCGCCGGTGTCGGACAAGATCCTGTTCGGCTGGGTCGGTTTCTTCTGGGCCTTCCACCTGTTGTGGACGCTCTGGATGATCCCGCGCGACCAGCCGGACTTGAAAGAGAACGGACGCTTCCTGTCGCTGATCATCATCTATCTGGCGAACCAGCTGGTGCTGACGGTGCTGCTTTGCGCGGTGGCCAAGCCTTTCGGGTTCGAGGAATTCGGCAACCAGTGGGTGGCCAACGCGGCGCGGTCGTGGGAAGGCTTCCTGCGGCTGGCGCGGGAGATCCGCTTCGGCGGGTAGAGCTCCGCGCTGCGGTTGCCTCGTACAGCCCGAGGTTGAGCCGGCGAAGGAGGCTCTACCTCGGGGACAAGGCGCGGGTTCCACCAACCCCGAAGCGGGTTGCCTCGGGTCCGCAGGATGGGTGGGCTGCCAACCGGACTCTCGTTCCGCCCGAGGCAACCCGCGTTGGGGTTGCGAAACGCCGGCCGGGATACCCAAGGTAGGCACTCCTGCGTCGTGCCAACCTTGGGCTGTAAGAGGAAACGGCTTTGCCGTTGGGGACGCACACAACAACGAATCCCCATCTACCATCTACCATCTACCATCTACCATCTACCATCTACCATCTACCATCTACCATCACCTCCTCATGCGCCTTCCGCACCTCCTCACCGATCGCCTGGATGCCGCGGCGGACGGTGCGCTCGTCCATGGTGAAGGTCATCCGCAGGCACTCGTGGCGGTGGTGCCAGGTCTCGTCGTCGTGGCCGAAGAAGAAGTAGTGGCCGGAGATGATCAACACGCCGCGCTTCTTCAGCCGCTCGTAGAGTTCGCGCGAGGTGATCGGCAGGCCGGGGAACCAGAGCCAGAGGAAGAGCGCCCCTTCGCTCCGATGAACGTAGTAGTCGAAGTCCTCGCCGAAGCTCTCCGCCACGAACCCGCGGGCCTGGCGGGATTTTTCGATGTAGAAGGGCCGCACGGTCTCGTCGGCGAGCTTCAGGATCTCGCCGCTCTCGACCAGCGGCAGGGCGATCGCCTGGCCGATGTTCGGGTTGGCGAGGCCGATCACCGCGCTCATCGAGGCCATCGCGGCGGCGATCTCCGGATGCGCGACCACGATGCCGGTGCGGGTGCCCGGCAGGCCGATTTTGGAAAGGCTGAGGGTCAGGATGACATGCTCGTCCCACACCGGCTTCGCGTCGGTGAAGAGGATGTTGGGGAAGGGCGCGCCGTAGGCGTTGTCGATGATCAGCGGGATGCCGTGCGACTTCGCGAGATCGGACAGGCGGGCGATTTCCTCGTCGGTGAGAACGTTGCCGGTGGGATTGGTCGGGCGGGAGACGCAGATCGCCGCGATCTCGGCGGTGACTTCCAGCGCGTCGAAATCCACGCGGTACTTGAACTCGTGCGGGCCGGTCTTCTCGATCTTCGGCGGCACCGCGCGGAACAGGTCGCCGCCGGCACCCTGGTTGGCGTAGCCGATGTATTCGGGGACCAGCGGCAGCAGGATCTTCTTGCTGCGGCCGTCGGGCATGGGTCCGGCGAGCAGGTTGAAGAGGAAGAAGAACGCGGTCTGGCCGCCGGAAGTGATGGCGACGTTTTCCGGGCCGAGCTGCCAGCCGAACTCACGGCGGAACAGGGCGGCGAGGGCGGCGATGAACTTGGGATTCCCGCGCGGCGGGTCGTAGTTGGCGAGGACGCGCTCCAGCGCGCCCGGCTCGGCGAGGATTTCCTCCATCCGGCGGCGCCACAGCGCGTTGACTTCCGGGATGTGGGCGGGCTGGCCGCCGCCGAGCATGCAGATGTCGGGACCGCCGCTCGCCAGGGCGTTGCCGAGGTCTTCCATCAGTTCCTCGATGCCGCTGCCGCCGGCGAGCTGCCGGCCAAAGGTGGAGAATTCGTGGTTCATGACACGGGTGCCGTTGACCGGCGGGGCCGTGACCCTATAGTCGCCGCTCAATTCCGAACAACCTTTGAATCCCATGGCACTCCAAGTTGGCGACACCGCTCCTGATTTCACCCTCGTTTCCAAAACCGCCGATGGCCCGCAGCTGGTGAAGCTGTCGGAGCTGGTCGGAACATCGAACCTCGTGCTGCTGTTCGTGCCGATGGCCTTCACCGGCGTCTGCACCACCGAGCTGTGCGACGTTTCCGGCGGCATCGCGGAATACGAGGCGCTCGACGCCAAGGTCTTCGGCATCTCCGGCGACAATCCTTTCGCGCAGGAAGCCTGGGCGCAGAAGTCGGGGATCACCCTGCCGCTGCTCAGCGACTACGAGCACAACGTCGCCAAGGCCTACGGCGTGGCCTATGACCAGTTCCTGCCCGAAGCCAACCTGATCATGGGCGGCGTGCCGAAGCGCTCCGCCTTCGTTATCGATAAGGGCGGCATCGTCCGCTACGCCGAAGTCCAGGAGCACCCGAAGGACCTGCCGGACTTCGCGGCGGTGAAGGCCGCGCTGCAGGCGCTCGGCTGATCCAAGCCGCCCGATTCCAAGAAAAAGGCCGCGGGGATCACCCGCGGCCTGCTTTTTGAAACCCTGTCAGAGACTTCCCCCTTCGACCGGCGGCAACTCCTCGGCCTCGTTGCCGGGTGGCAGCGGGGTCGATGCCGGCGGGACCACCGGTTCCTCGAACGGCACCGGCGGCACGTCCGGAATCGACGGATCCAGGGGAATCGACGGATCCACGGGAATCACCGGCGCGTCGGGATCGATGACCGGCGGAATGCTCGGCGCTCCGGGATCGATTCCGCCGGGGGGCAGCGCTCCCGGAGGCAGCGGATAGACCTGGATGGCATTGGGCGAGACGCTGGCCGGCGCGGCGGCGGGATCGGCCACCTGGACGGATGGCACGAAGCCCACCTCGCCACTGTTGAGCTCCACCTTGGCGAATATCCCGTCGTCGGAAATCACCTTCATCTCGGTATTGATCGGCAACTGGCGGTCCGCGCTGGCATCGCCCTTCGGCCGCTTGCTGAAAAACGCGGCGTTGTCCATCCCGCTGCGGACATAGGAGCCGGGGCGGAGACCGGTTTGCGCGACCGGCGTATTGCGCCCCGATCCCGGTGCCGTGAGTGGGTCGAAACTCCCGCTGGTATTGAGTTCACCCGTTTCGCACGAGGCGAGAACGAGGGCGACGGAAGCAATGGCGATGGAATGACCCTTCATGTTGATGGGCATGAAGCTGCCACGACCCCGGGAAGGGGTCAACGGGATATCAGGCGCGATTCGAGGTGCTCGCGCAGGGCCGCGCGCCAATCGCGGGGAGGCCGGCCTAACAGTCGCTCGAGCCGCTCCGTGGCCATCGCCGTGTGGCGCGGCCGGGGAGCGCGGAACGAGTCCATTTGGTCGAGCGACAAGGCGCGCAAGGGAGGAGTGGCGTAGCCCTTCTCCGCCAGGAAGGCGAGGATCTCGACCGCGATCCCGTGCCAACTGACCACCGGTCCGCTGCTACACGCATGGAAACAACCGGCAGGAGCACCCGCCGCCAGCCAGGCGGCGACCCACTCGGCCAGGTCGGTGGTGAAAGTCGGCCGCGATTCCTTGTCCGCCACCGCCGCCAGCTCCTCACCGGCGAGGGCCCGCTCGAGGATCTGGTCGGGAAAGGCCGGCTTTTCCGGGCCGAAAACCCACGAAATCCGCATCACCGTGCCGCCGGCATCGAGCACCGCCCGTTCGCCCTCCCGCTTGGTCATTCCATAGACCGAGAGGGGCGCGGTCGCGTCCTCCTCGCTCCGCAAGCCCGGGGTCCGCCCGTCAAACACGTAGTCGGTGCTGAAGTGGAGAAGAAGGGTCCCCCGCTCCCGGCAGAACGCCGCGAGAGCCGCCGGGGCGGCCGCGTTGACCCGCCGGGCAAGCTCCGGATCCTCCTCGCATTGCTCCAGCCCGGTCAGCCCTGCCGGGTTCATCAACACGTCGAAATCCCATGCCGCGAGCCGCCCGCCGCAGTCGGCCGACGCCAGATCGAGCCGGCTCCGCGGCAGCTCGATCACTTCATGAGACAAGGAGAAATGGCGGGCCAAGGCCCGGCCCACCCGCCCCGTCGTGCCGGTAATGGCGATCCGCATGGTCAGCTCCGTGACAGCTCAGATCACCCCGGCCTCGCTCAGGCTGTCCTCGACGAAGCCGCCACCGGCCCCGGAATCGCGGATCTTGCGCAGCCGGCGGCGGGCTCCGAGCTTGCTCTCGGGACCGTTGACCAGATTGACCACCCCGCCGACCGCCAGCGGCAACAACGAAGCCACGCCCAGCGATGCCAGCCCCAGGGCGACGCCGCGGCGCGCGCTGGCATGCATCATTTCACCGAGGATCAGGCCCGCCGCCGCGCCCAGCAATGCGGGTGCCGCCAGCGCGGTGGATTCCGTCCAGTTCCGCTCACCGTCGTCGTCGAGGTTCATGAAAAAAAGGCTAACACCCTTCCGGCGGCAGACAATCCCGGAAACTGTACGCGATCCCTTGATTCCCCCTTTCCCCTTCGCCGCGGATCGTTACTCTCGCCCCAGCAATGCCCGACCCCACTTCCACCTATGCCCTCATCCTCGCCGGCGGCTCCGGCACCCGCTTCTGGCCGCTCAGCCGCAACGCCCGGCCCAAGCAATTGCTCAATCTCTTCGGCGATTCGACCCTGCTCGACCAGACGATCGCCCGTCTCGACGGCCTGGTGCCGCCGGAAAACATCCTGATCCTCACCAACGCCCAGCAGGAAGCCGCGGTCCGCCAGGCCGCCCCGATGCTTCCCGCCGGGAATATCTTCGCCGAACCCGCCAAGCGCGACACCGCGCCGGCCGTCGCCCTCGGCGTGGGCCTCGTCGCCGCCCGCAATCCGGACGCCGTGATGATGGTGCTGCCGGCCGACCAGCTGATCGCCGACACCGCCGCCTTCCAGTCGGTCATGCGCGACGCCCTCGCCACCGCGGAAAAGTCCGACGGCCTGGTGACCATCGGCATCAAACCCACCTGGCCCTGCCCGTCCTACGGCTACATCGAACGCGGCGCGCGCGCCTCGATTCCCGGCCTGCACTGCGAGCAGATGCCTGCCGAAGTGCTGCGTTTCCGCGAGAAACCCAGCACCGAACTGGCCGAGCAGTTCCTCGCCCAAGGCGGCTTCTGCTGGAATGCCGGGATGTTCGTCTGGTCGATCCACAACGTGATCCGCGAACTCAGCACCCACCAACCGGAACTCGCCGCCTTCGTCTCGGAAATCCGCCGCTCGTCCGACCCGGCCGCCACCGTCGCCGCCCAGTTCCCGAAGCTCACCCCGATCTCCATCGACTACGGCCTGATGGAAAAGGCCCGCCGCGTCCTCAACATCGAGGCGACCTTCGATTGGGACGATGTCGGCTCCTGGCTGTCGGTGGCGAAATACCTCGAAAAAGTCGGCTGCGACAACCGCGTCAACACGCCGATCTCGGAAATCGAATCCGAAAACAACATCGTTTTCAACACCCGCAAGGGCTCCCACGTCGCGCTGCTGGGGGTCGACGACCTGATCATCGTCCAGACCGAGGACGCCCTGCTGATCGCCAACCGGCACCAGGCGGACGCGATCAAGAAACTCTCCGACAAGCTGCCGCCGGAACTGCTCTGACGCTACCTGCCGGTGTCAGCACTTCACCGTTTTGCGCTTTTTCCCGATCCCGCCCCGCTCCCGCACCTTGCGGATGGCATCGGGGGCGTAGGGAGTTTCGCAGGCATTGCTGCCGAGATCCGCGCGCACCGGACCGATCTCCTCCCCGATCCGGATCGCCTGCTCGGTCAAGGCCGCGATGCCGGATCCGGCCGCGATGAGGAATCCGTTCATCCCATGGCGGACCACGTCGGGCGCGGCATGGATCTCCGCTTTCACCCGCTGCAGGAGTGCGCTCCATTCGGCGGGATCCAGTTCGGCGTCCGGCTTCAGCACGGCCAGGCACGACCAGGTCGACCAGCCCGCCACGGCCACCAGGGGCCGGGTGGACTCGATCCACTCCGCCGCCATCTCGCCCCCGTGCGGCCCCTCCGCCGCGACCCACGCCACCGTGGCCCCCGGCAGCGAGCCCGCATAGGCCTGCTCCGCCCAACGCCGCAGGTCGTCCTTGCTCATCTTCGCGTCGTCGGCGATCAGCCCGGCCACATACATCGCGTCGTAATGGCCGGTCGCGTAGAGATCCAGCGCGAGCCGGTGGTCCCGCTTGATCCGTTTCTGGATCTTCTTCAAATCACTGATCTTCACTCCGAAACAGGGCTCCTTCACCCCGTGATTCCTCATCATCATTCGCTTGTAGCTTTCACTGCCAAGCGGTCTCAGTTCTTCGAGGATCTCGTTCGCGGTCATTTCATCGGTGGTCCCGGATTGCGGCCCGGATTGCGCGTTGCATCGTCGCATCCGGCGGCGAATCTTGCCGCGTGACGACGTGAAAGAGGAGCGGCATTTTTCCGCCCCTCCGCAAGGTTTCACCCCGGTTTCCCGCTTTCCCACCGATGCTCCGCTTCCTCTTGCTCCTCGCCGCCACCACCACCGCCCGCCCGGCGGAACCCGTCCAGCCGCCGCGCGATCCCGCCTATCAGCTCGTCTGGGCGGACGAGTTCGATGGCGACGGCCCGGTGGACGAATCCAAGTGGCGCTTCGAGGAAGGCTTCGAGCGCAACGAGGAACTGCAATGGTATCAAAAGGACAACGCGGTCCGCAAAAACGGGCTGCTGGTCATCGAGGCCCGCCGCGAGACCATCCGCAACCCGCGCTTCGAGGCCGGCTCCCGCGATTGGAAAAAGCGCCGCCAGGAGGCCCGCTACAGCTCCGCCTCGCTCACCACCGCCGGCAAGCACGACTGGACTTTCGGCCGCTTCGAAGTGCGCGCCCGCTTCGCTCCGCTGCCCGGGCTCTGGCCGGCGATCTGGACCACCGGCCGCGGCCGCTGGCCGCACGGCGGGGAAATCGACATCCTCGAATTCTACGGCGACCGGATCTACGCCAACTTCTGCTGGGCCGGGAAGGGCGGCCGTGACCTTTGGAACACCGGCTCGCATTCGATCGGCCGCTTCGACGAGACGACCTGGCAGGACCGCTTCCACCTTTGGGTGCTGGAGTGGGACCAGGAAAAAATGACCATCTGGATGAACGGCCAGCCGCTCAACACCCAGCTCATGCGGCACGTGAAAAACCAGGACGGTCCGCCGGTGAATCCTTTCCTGTCCGCCCAGGCATTCCGGCTGAATCTCGCCATCGGCGGCCAGCAGGGCGGCGACCCCTCGCGGACTTCGTTCCCCCAGCGCTACGAGGTCGACTACGTGCGGATTTACCAGAAAAAGAAGCCATGAGCACCCTGGACGCCCATCCCGCGCTCGGCGTCGACCACGGCGAGGCGCGCATCGGCATCGCCGCCACCGACCCGCTCGGCATTCTCGCCCATCCGGTCGAAACCATCGACGTCCGCACGACCGACCCGCTCGCGCGCATCGCCGCGCTCGCCTTGCAACGGAAGATCCGGACGCTGGTGGTCGGCCTGCCAGTCCGGATCGACGGCACCGAGGGGAGCGCCGCGGAAAAGGTCCGCGCATTCGGCAAGAAACTCGCCGGACGTCTCCCGGAGATCCCGCTGGTCTTCGTCGACGAGGCCTACACCACGATGGACGCCGCCGCCAAACTGCGCGAGGCGGGGCGCAGCGCCCGGCAGCAGAAGTCGGTGATCGACCAGGCCGCCGCGGTCGGGATCTTGGAAGCGTGGATGGCGACCGCTTGCCCCCCGCAATTTCCCCCTTTCCCGGACCGGGCGGACGTGTAGCCTCGGGGTCACCCTTCTCATGAAACTCATTCTCGCGTGCTGGCTCGGTTCCTTATGCAGCTTGTTCGCGATCCCGGCGAACACCACGCTGACCCTGGTCAACGACCCGAATTTCAACAAGATCAGGGTCACGGTCAGTCCCCAAGCATCTGGAATCAACCTTCCCGACACCGATACCACGACCCTGACCGGGACTCTTCCGGCGATTCTCGACATCGATCCTATTACGGGGAAGACCCGGGAGCTGACGCTGAACAATGGCCGGGCCAGCGGGACGAACATGAACTTCGCCCGATCATCATTCTTCGTCCCGGTCTACAACATCAACGTTAACAACATCTCCGCTGCCATCAACACGATCGCCCCGCCGGGAATCGTGACTCCCGCCACCGGCCAATTTGCCGCGAACCAGCACCGCTTCGACATTGACCAGGGTACCATTACCGGCACGGCATTGGGGGACCCCGTCAATCAGTCGTTCACGCCGGCCAACCCTGCCAGCGGCACCGGAACTGGGACCGGCACGGTGATACTGACTCCCGCCGGCGACTCCGGTATCTTCCGCGTCTTCACCGTTACCATGACCCTCCCGGTGGCGATTGACGATACTTTCGTGAGCGGCACGACCTCCGTCGCCCTCACCGCCACCGGCACCGTGAAAGCCACCGGCACGGTTCAGGTGCCGCGGACCCAATATCTCGCCTGGACCGTGGCAGAACGCATCCCCGGCGCGCCTTTCGAAGGCGATTCCAATGGCGATGGCGTCGCCAACGGTCTCGTCTGGGCGCTCGGACTGACTAACAGCGCCGACCCACGTCCCTATCTGCCACGTCCGCATCCCTTGGTTCCCGGCGGCTTCCTCATCTCCTTGCCTGACGGCGGCACGGCGGCTCCGATTCTGATTCAGAGCTCGCCTCATCTCGGATCGTGGTCGCCGGCAAGCGGAGTTCTTGCCCCGGCGAATCCCCTGCCCGCTGCCAGCAGTGGCAACATCGCGATTCAACCCAACGGTTCGCCTACCCGCTTCATCCGCTTGCGAGTGACGGAGTCGTAGCCGTGATGAAACGATGCCGATGGCGCTTGCTGCCCGGCACCAATCTCCTCCCCGCAGCCCCACGGTATTCATCCGGCTTTTCCCCGGCTCACGAAACAGCGCGGATTCGCAAAGCTCGCAGCGCGTGCAGCACGCCGGCGGCGTCCTCCCGCACCTTCCGCGCGCCGTCCTTGCGCTTCGCCCCGAAGTGTCCCCGGCACTTTGTGAACACCCCTTCCACGAAGCTCTTGCTGCCGATCGCCACCCCGTCGCTGAACCACCGCACCCGGCACCTCAGCAGC
>CAMCYK010000014.1 GCA_945883695.1 Akkermansia muciniphila
GTCGCGGTCCATCTCCGCGTTGCTCCGGTTGCGGTCCCGGTAAACGACCCGGTCAAAGCGACTTTGAAGGTCGCAGCGAAGAGGAAAGGCTTTTCGAAGGAGCGGGTGGAGGCGGTGTTGAAAAGCGGCGGGAAGCTGTCGCGGGCGGAACTGCTGAGGTGCCGGGTGCGCTGGTTCAGCGACGGGGTGGCGATCGGCAGCAAGGGCTTCGTGGAAGGGGTGTTCACGAAGTGCCGCGGACACTTCGGGGCGAAGCGCAAGGACGGCGCGCGGAAGCTGCGGGAGGACGCGGCGGGGAGCCTGCACGCGCTGCGCGGGCTGCGGATTTCGCCCGTGGACTGAACACGAAGCGGGCAAGGATGGACCCGGCGTCAGGCAGTGGAGAGACCTTGACTTGAAGGCCGGCCGCCGCGGGACCGCTTTTCATCCGCCGTGCCGCCGCGGGCGCGGGGCGATGGCCCAGGTTTCGCCGGGGTGGACCATGAAAGGTGCGTGATGGCGGACGCTGATTTCGAAGGGCGCGCTGCCCGCTGTCTCGCAGCGGAGCGTCACCTCCAGATAGGCCCCGCGGAAGGAGACCTTGGTGATGACGCCGGTGAGCGTGTCGGTCTTTTCGGAGCGGACGAGTTCGAGGTCCTCCGGCCGCACCCACACGCCGAAGCCGGCGGCTTCCTCGGGTCGCGGCGGGCCGACGTGGCAAAGGATCCGCGCGCCGCTCGGGTGCGGCAGGCTGTGGACGGGGAGGAAATTGCAGGTGCCGAAAAAGGACGCGACGTAGGCGTTGGCCGGGGCGTGGTAGACCTCGGGCGGCGCGCCTTCCTGCTGCACGACGCCGCCTTTCAACACCACGATGCGGTCGGCGATCGACAGCGCGTCGCCGGTGTCGTGGGTGACGAAGAGGGCGGTGGCGCCGCGCTGCTTGAGGATGGCGCGGGTTTCATCGCGCACCGACTGGCGCAGGCGGGCGTCGAGGCTGCTGAAGGGCTCGTCTAACAACAGGACCCGCGGGTTCGGCGCGAGGGCGCGGGCGAGGGCGATGCGCTGGCGTTCGCCGCCGGAGAGTTCGTGGGGGTAGCGGCCGCCGAACTTCTCCAGACCGACCAGTTCCAACAAGGGCGCGATCACGCCGGCCCGCTCGCCGCGCGGCAGGTGGCGCAGGCCGAAGGCGATGTTTTTCTCGACCGTGAGATGGGGAAACAGCGCGTGGTGCTGGAACACCAGGCCGATCCCGCGTTGCTCGGGGGGAGTGACCGCGGACGGTGAGGAAATCACCGTGCCGTCGAGCGTGATGGTGCCGCTGTCGGGCGTCTCGAGGCCGGCGACGAGGCGCAGCAGGGTGGACTTGCCGCTGCCGCTTTCGCCGACCAGCGAGAGCAGCTTCCCCTCCGGCAGCTCGAACGACACGTCCTTCACGGCGGGCTCGTCGCCGCGGCGGTAGCGCTTGCTGAGGTTCTGGACCTGGAGTCGGATCATGTCTTCTGGCGCAGCAGGCGGGTGAGGGGAATCAAGCCGATGAGGCTCACCAGCACCATGAAAAGTCCCGGCACCGAGGCTTCCGGAATGCGCGACTCGCCGGTCAGGCGGTAGGTGCGGGTGGCCAGCGTCTCGAAGTCGAAAGGCCGCAGCACGAGGGTGAGGGTGAGCTCCTTGAAGACATCGATGAAAACCAGCGTGGCCCCGCAGACCAGCGCGGGGCGGATCAGCGGCAGGTCGACTTCCAGGAGAGCGCGCAGCGGTTTCGCGCCGAGCGTGCGGGCGGCCTGGTGGAGGCTGGCGGAGACCGTTTCCAGGCCGGCTGCCGCGGGCTGGATGCCGACGGCGAGAAAGCGGACGAAGTAGGCGAACATCAGGCCGAAGGTCGAGGCGCTCAGCGCGAGACCGGCAAGGCCCGGCCAGGTGGCGAGCGACGAGACCACGGCCCCGATGCCGACCGCGACCAACGCGCTGGGAAAGGCGTAGCCGAGCAGGCCGACGCGTTGCGCGAGCAGCAGCGAGCGGCCGTCGAAGGCGCGCCGGCCGGAGACCAGCACCAACGCGCCGAGGGTGACCAACAGCGCCGAGCCGGCGGCGAGCAGCACCGAGTGACCCGCGGCGGTGAGATTGCCGCTCCAGTCGATGCGGTCGAAGGACTGCCAGGCCCAGCGCGCCATGCGCCAGCCGGGGATCAGGAACCCGGGCAGCAGCGGCAGCAGGCACACGATCCAGGCGAGCAGGATCCCGGCGGGCCCGCATTGCCGCCGGACCAGCGGCCGCTCGGCCGGATCCGGCGCGAATTTCCGCCGGCCGCGCTGCCAGCGTTCGAGGCTGACGAAGAGCAGGGTCATCGCCATCAGGATCATCGCCAGCCGCATCGCCGCGCCGGGCTGGCCTTCGCTCCAGGTGCGGAAAATTCCCGGCGTCAGCGGGTTCAAGCCGAAAGTACTCACCACCCCGTAGTCGTTCATCGCCTCCATCGCCACCAGGCTGGCCCCGGCGGCGATCGCCGGGCGGGCCATCGGGACGGCGATCGAAAGGAAGGTGCGGAAGGGGCCCGCGCCGAGCATCCGCGCCGCTTCCAGCGAACCCGCCGCTTCGCGGGCGAACACCGCGCGGCAGCTCAGGAAGACATAGGGGAAGAGCGTCGACGCCAGCACCCCGGTCGCGAAGACCCATGGCGCGATTTCCTGCACCCTCAGGAAGGCCTCGATGCCATGGTTCTTGCGGACCCAGATGTAGAAGGGGATCAGGCCTTCGAGCACGTCGACATAAGCGACCGCGGCGACGAAGCCGGGCATCGCGAGCGGCAGCAGGAGGGCCCACTCGAAGAAGCGGCGACCGGGGAACTCGTGGGCCGAGACCTGCCATGCCGCCGGCACGCCGAGCAGCACCGCGAGCGTGGTGACCGCCACGATCAGGATCGCCGAGTGGCCGAGATAGCCGGACAGGCGGGTCTCGACGATCTGTTGCCAGATCTCCCCGGCGGGTTGCAGGGCCCGCCAGCCGACGACCCCCACCGGCACCAGCACGAGCAGCGCCGGCAGCCAGATCAAGGGCAGGGCGAGGCGTCGGCGGGAGAAGGAGCGGGGCATCGGGCGGGCAGGGACGACAAGCCTACTTCCACCCCGCGGCGTCGAACAGGCGGGCGGCCTTCTGCTGGTCCTCGCCCATCATCGGGAAAGTCGTGGTGTCGATCTTGAACTCGCCCCACTTCGCGTGGGTCGGGCTGAGGGTCAGATCCATCGAGATCGGATGTTCGTAGCTGCCGTTGGCGAGCATCTGCTGGACTTCCGGCGACACCAGGAACTCGAGATAGGCCTTGGCGTTGGCGGTGTTTTTGGCGTGCTTGGCGACGCCCGCCGCGCTGACGTTGACGTGGGTGCCCCGGTTGTCCTGGTTCGGGAAAACGATGCTCATCTTTTCCGCGGCGGCGCGCTCGGCGGCATCGGGCGAATTGAGCAGCAGGCCGAAATAGTAGGTGTTCGAGATGCAAACGTCGGCCAGCCCGGCGGCGCAGGCCTTGATCTGGTCGCGGTCGCCGCCCTGCGGGGGACGGGCGAGGTTCGCCGCCACGCCCTTCGCCCACGCGCCGGCCTTTTCCTCGCCGAGCGCGCTGACGAGCGACGCGGCGAGCGACTGGTTGTAGCTGCTCGACGACGAGCGGACCAGCAGCCGGCCGCGCCATTCGGGCTTGGCGAGGTCTTCGTAGTCCTTGATCTCGCCCGCTTTCACGCGGTCGCTGGCGATCAGGATGGCGCGGGCGCGGACGGTGTAGGGGTACCACTGGCCGTCGGGGTCGCGCAGGGTGGCGGGGGTGGCCTTTTCCAAGACATCGGACCGCAGCGGCTGCAGCAGGCCCTCGGCCTTGGCGCGCTGCATGCGGCCGGCATCGACCGTCACCAGCACGTCGGCCGGGCTGTTCGCGCCTTCGGATTTCAGCCGCTCGATGAGCTGGTCGGCCTCGGCGTTGACCACTTTCACCTCGATCCCGGTCTTTTCGGTGAAGCGCTGGTTGACCTGCTGGTCGATCTCGTAGTGGCGATGCGAGTAAACATTGAGCACCTCCGCGGCGGAAAGCGGGAGCAGCAGGGTGGCGGAAAGCAGGGCGGCCGACAGGCTGTTATTGCGATTCAGTCTCATCAACGGGAAGGTGACGAGTCCGGGAGCGGCTGCAAGTGGAAATTTCGCGGGCGGAAAATGGGCCCCGGAACATGTTGACGGCGGGGCGTCAATCGCTAGTTTCGGCGGTCCCTTTCCGGTTTCACGACCGGCGGGCGTGCCGACTTCGGATCGAAGTCACTCCATGACACTGCTCATCACTTACATCGTCGTCGCCCTCGCGCTGTCCTTCCTTTGCTCGCTCCTCGAAGCCTGCCTGCTGACGCTCACGCCCTCCTCGATCCAAGCGGCCAAGACCCGCGGCGCCCGTTGGGCGGTCCGGATGGAAGGATTCAAAAACGACCTGGACCGCCCCCTTTCGGCGATCCTGACCCTCAACACGATGGCCCATACCATGGGGGCCGCGGGAGCCGGCGCGGAATGGGCGCGGCTCTCCGGCAACACCTACGAAGGCGTCTTCGCCTTCGCGCTCACCATCGCGATCCTGATTTTCACCGAGATCATTCCGAAAACCCTCGGATCGCAGTATGCCAGCACGATCGCCGGGCCGGTCTCGCTGGTCATTGCCATATTCATCAAGGTCCTCTGGCCGCTGGTCTGGATGTCGCAACTGCTGACCCGCCTCATCACTCCGAATGGCGGGGCCGGACGTCCGCCGCACCGCGAGGAGTTGCTGGCCGTCGCCCGCCTCGGCCACGAGTCCGGCGAGCTGCGGGAGCGCGAAAGCCAGTTCGTCCACAACCTGATGGAGCTGCACTCGATGAAGGCCTGGGACATCATGACGCCGCGGCCGGTGATCTTCGCCCTGCCGCAGTCCACCACGCTGCTCGAGTTCGTGAAGTTCATCGAGGACAAGCCCTTCACCCGGGTGCCGGTTTACAAGGGCAACCGCGACGAGATGGTCGGTTTCGTGATCCGCGGCGAGGCCTTGATCGCCCACCTCAAGGATGCCGACGACACGGGCACGCTCGAGCAGGTGCTCCGGCCGATCGCGGTCACTCCGGAAGAGACGCCGGTTGACGAGCTGTTCCAGCGCTTCATCGGCGAGCGCCACCAGATCATGCTGGTGATCGACGAGTTCGGCACCACGGTCGGGCTGGTGACGTTCGAGGATATCATCGAGACCATCTTCGGCTTCGAGATTCTCGACGAGAAAGACAAGGTTCCCGACATGCAGGCCTTCGCCCGCCAGCTCTGGCTCGACCGGGCGAAGCGGATGGGGATCCAGCTGCCGGAAGAGGCGCCGGTCACTGTGGTCGGCGAGAGTGCCGTGAGGGCGGCTCCCGGGGTGAGGGGATTGAGGACTAAGGATTGATGATTGATGATTGATGATTGATGATTGATGATTGATGATTGATGATTGATGATTGATGATTGATGATTGATGATTGATGATTGATGATTGATGATTGATGAGCAGGAGGACGGATTCCCTCTGTCGATCGCAAATCGACAATCCTCAATCATCAATCGGCAATCTCCCGATCGAAAGGACCCGCTTTTTTCTGGCCAGCCTCGCGGCCGCCTCACTCGGACTTGCCGTAGTAGGCGACGGCCTCGGCACGGTCGACCTTGCCGTCGCCGTTGGTGTCGGCGTCCTTGAGCAGGGTGGCGGAGCGGTCGCTCTTGAGGCCCCAGTCTTTGGCTTCTTCAAGGGTGACGATGCCATCCTTGTCGGCATCGCGTTCGGCGAATTGCACCGGGCCGGCCTCGTCGCCGGGGACCAGCCATTCCTGCTTGGTCAAGCGGCCGTCCTTGTTGGCGTCGCGGCTGTTGAAAGTGGTGGTGACCTGGGCGTCGCTCATTTCGGCGCGGGTCAAGCTGCCGCTGCGGTCGGTGTCGGCCAGGGCGAAGCGGTCGGGCGCGGTGGTCGCGGGCGCGGTGGTTTGGCAGGCGGCGAGCAGGACGGCGGCGGAGGCAGGGAGAAGACGTCGGATTTTCATTAAGGTGGCAACAGGATGATTTCCGGCGGCGGGGGTGCCAAGAAGTACTTTTTATCGTCCAGACCTGGCAGCCGGATCGTCGAAGCTGGTCCCACGAAATCAGCTGGAGCTATTGACCGCGGTGGAAGTCTTGGCCGATCGCGAACGTCAAGGATCCTGGGGCCGCGGCCCCCGGGGACCGCTGGTCTTCAGACCGGCTCGAACGGTCTCCGGAGCCCGCTGCCCATTCCCGCCCGCATCGCCGACACGCGGCCACCCGGTGCTGTTGCGGGGCGGAGCCTCCGCACCCCCGGTCCGCACCGCTAGTCCGGCTTGGTCCCGGCGTGGAGGTGCAGGATGCGGCGCACTTCGGCGATGCCGTCGGGGTGCTGGTGGGCGCTGTGGTTGGACGGGATGATCTTCTCGGACGCCGCGCCGGGGAGGTGCGAGCTCCAATACGCCACGAAGCCGTCGGTGCTGACCGGCCGGGTGTGGTCCTTGTTGCCGCCCTTGCCGCGGTCGCCCATGACCGAGTGGAACGGGATCTCCGGATGAATCGGGATCTTGTTGACCTCGCGGACGAAACCGTTGCTGGGCGAAAGGGTGTCGATGCTGTTCGGCGCGCGGGCTAGCATGATGGAAGCGGCGTCGGCGGTGGCCACGGAGACGACGGCATTGCGGGCGTCGGTGAGGAAATCCGGCATCCGGACGATGCGCGAGCCGAGCCGGCCGATCCAGCTCGCGGCGGTTTCCGAGCCGCGGTGGGGCGCGGCGAGGAAGATCGCGCGGCCGACATCCTCGCGGTGGCTGAAGACGACCGAATCGAGGAGTATCTGGCTGCTGGCCCCGCTGATTCTCATTTCATCGGGGCCCTTGCCGAAGAGCCCGCGCCAGATCTTGTCGTCGGCGTCGGTGACCATCAGGCGGCTGATGATGCCGCCCATGCTGTGGCCGACGATCACGATGTCGGGATGGTCGGGGAAGGCGCGATTGACCTTGTCGAGTTCCTTGCGGAGGAGCGAGCCGGAGAAGGGATAGGGGAAACCACTGGGGTAACTGAAGACCCAGAACTGGTATTTTTTCCGGATTTCGGGGTCCTGGATCAGGGTGTGGTACATCGGTGCCCAGGTGGCGGGCGTGTCTTGCAGGCCGTGGACGAAGAGTACCGGGATCCGGTTCTTGTCGTAATCCTGGAGCCGCACCAGGCGGGCGGTGTCGGAGTATTTCTGCGGGTTGATCAGGCGGGCCAGGCCGAGCTTGTCGATCCGGGAATCGGCCAGCATCAGCGAGACCGGCGCGCTGAAATCCGCGGCGAGCGGCGCTTCCCTGCCGGCGATGGAAATCCGGTCCACCTCGAGCGGATCGACCAGTTCCAGCGTGGCGGAATTCGTGCGGTCCTCGAGGCGCAGCACGGCGGTCAGCGGGACGGCCTTGAGTTTCGGGTCCAGCGTCCGGCGGTAGTCGGGGTTGTCCGGATAGATCGCCACCAGCGGCGCGCCCACGCCGCTGCGGTAGGCGTGGATTTCGGAATACTTGCCCCGGAACTGGAGGTTGTCGACCGGCCGGTAGGTGCGGTCCAAGGCGGGGGCATCGGACTCGAGCCGGCCGCGCAGGGTGCGGGTGGTATCGCCGGTGCCGACGGTGATGCTGCTGCCCCACGGCAGCGCGTCGGCCTGATCCAGCGACTCGACGAGGCGGGCGACGGCGTGGTTGTAGAGGGCCAATCCGCCGGGTTCGCCTTCCAGCGCCTGGTGGCCGGCAAGGTGGGCGCATTCCACGAAGTGGCCGCTGGCAAGCAGCGGGTCGGTGGCCGCTTTGCCGGCCTCGAGTTCGCGCAGCGCGGCATCGAGCGGCGACACCTGGAATTCGCCGGTCGGGGTTGCACTCGGGGCCTCGGTGTAGGAAATCGGGGCGACGCAGGAGGCAAGCGCGAGGGTGGCGGCGAAGGTCGCGGCACGCAAGGAGCGGGAGATCAAGGGTGGCATGGCGGGTGATCCGGGAAGGAGTTCGGGCAAGAGGCGGACGGAGCTCGCGTGGGCCGTTTGACGGACGCCAGGCCGCGGGCGCGGGGAGTTAAAGCGGTCCCTACCGGGATTACCAGCCCGGCGGTGGGATTCGGAGCCGATCCGGGGAATGCCGCGCGCCGTCCGAGTGATGCGCGAGAGGATCTTCCGGGACGTGATGGGGGTCCCCGCACTGCAACAAGGATTCGACCTGGGACGGGCTGGAGGTCGCTTCACCGCTGAAGTGAGAGGCGCTGCCTTCCGTCCCGGTGGTGGCGCCCGCAGCTCCCGCCCCGCCCCGGCCGCCGCGGAGGCCAGCGTCAACCGCAACGCGGTTGCCTCGTAAAGCCCGGGGTTGTCGCGACGAGGGAGCGACGACCCCGGGTAGGGCCGGATTCCAGGATTCCAACCCCGAAGCGGGTTGCCTCGGCGGGCCCCGCCCTCGGGCACCGCATCACCCATCCGGCGGGCCCGAGGCAACCCGCTTCGGGGTTGGCAATGCCTGCGGGGTGAACCCGGGGTAGGACCTCCGCTGTCGGTCCAACCCCGGGCTTTAGGAGGGAACGGCGTTGCCGTTGAAGGGCTAATGAGTCGGTGAGTCGGTGAGTCGGTGAGTCCGTCATCATTTTCCTTTCGAGGGCGAAAGGCACTGGGCTGAAGCCGGGATTCCCTGAGGCGGGATTCAGGGGAAGATGGTCTTCCAGTCGTCCTTCATCCTGACGACGGTCCAGCCGCGCTTGGGGGCTTCGTCGAGGCCCTTGTCGAGCTTGCCGACGTGCGACTCGCGGTCGTAGGCCCACTCGCGTTCGGCGTCGGTGTGGTGGACGTAGAGGCAGAAGTTCGGGCGGCTGCCGGCGGCGGTCCACTGGAGCATCTGCAAGTCGCCATCGGAATTGCCGGCGGCGAAAACGGGCCGCCGGCCGATGTGGCGCTGGATGCCGACCGGCTTGCCGTCCTTGTCGTCGTTGTGGGCGATTTCCGGCAGCTTGACGAGGACCGGCTTGCCGTCGCGGAGTTCGTATTTCAGCCCGCCGCTGCTGCCGACGACCTGCTCGGGCGGGATGCCGTAAACTTTCTCCGCCCAGGGCCGCATGAACTCGATGCCGCCGCCGGAGACGATGAAGGTCTTGAAGCCGTTGGCGCGGAGGTAGGCGAGCAGTTCGAGCATCGGCTGATAGACCATTTCCGTGAAAAGTTTTCCGGTTTTCGGATGGCGGGCGGTGGCGATCCAGTCGCTGACGACTTTTTCGAACTCCTCCGTTGTTAGCCCCGCGTGGGTGGCCATGACGATTTGGGCGAGGGCGTGCTCGCCGCCTGCCAGCGCGGCTTTGACGTCGCCCTTGAGGAGGGAGGCGAAGGGCTCCTTGTCCTTCCACTCGGGATGCTGCGGCGCGAGCGCCTTGATCCGGTCGAGCGCGAAGAAGAGCTGGAAGTACATCGGCTGCTCGGCCCACAGACAGCCGTCGTTGTCGAAAGTCGCGATGCGTTCGGCGGGCGGGATGAATTCGGCCGAGCCTTCCTTGGTCACCTTTTCGACGAAGGAGGTGATGGACTGTTTCGGCGCGGTTTCATTCCACGAGGGAAGGGGATCGGCGGCCGCGACGGAGAAGCCGAGGGCGAGCAGCAGGAGGAAAAATTTCATGGCTCGGGGAAATCAAACGGGTGCTGCCTTGGTCTTGGCAGCACCCGCGGGTTTCGGAACTTACTTCGTCGAAGGAGCCATGGATTTGATTTGTTTTTCCAGGCTTTCCAGACTCCAGTCACCGGGCGTTTGGCTGGGCGGGAATTCCTTCATGGTCATCAGGAACTTGCTGGCGACCATCTGCATGGGGCCGAGCACATAGGCGCGGTCGATCATCCAGTCGTGGTAGGTGTTCGAGTTGTGCTGGGCCCGCTCAAATGGATCACGGCGCAGGTTGAAGAGCAGCGGCAGGCGCAACTTGATGAGAGGCTCGCGCCAGACTTGGAGTTGCTCGGCGCGGTTTTCGAGGTAAGTCGCCTTCCAGTCGCCCACGCGGATGGACATCACGTCGCCGTCGTCGCCCACATAGATGAACTCGTTGCGCGGCGAATCCTTCGCCTTGCCGCTCAGGTAGTCGGTCAGGTCGTAGCCGTCGATGTGGTTCTTGTAAGTCCGGCCGTTGAGTTCCACGCCGCCCTTGAACAGCTTTTCCTTGATGTCGGGCGCACCGGCGGCGGTGGCGAAGGTGGGCAGCCAGTCCTCGTGCGAAACGATGCCGTTGAGCGTGGTGCCGGCCGGGAACTTGCCGGGCCATTTGATGAAACAAGGGACGCGGAAGGCACCTTCCCAGTTCGAGTTTTTCTCACCGCGGAAAGGCGTGGTGCCGGCATCGGGCCAGGTGTTGTAGTGCGGGCCGTTGTCGGTGGAGTATTGGACGATGGTGTTGTCGGTGAGACCGAGGTCGTCGATCAGCTTGAGCAGTTCGCCGACGTGCATGTCATGCTCGACCATGCCGTCGTGGTATTCGTCGCCGCTGGGGCCGCTGATGCCGATGTGCTCTTCCTTGACGTGGGTGCGGAAGTGCATGCGGGTGCCGTTCCACCAGCAGAAGAAGGGTTTGCCCTCCTTGTTCATGCGGGTGATGAAGTCCTTGGCGGCGGCGAGCGTTTCCTCGTCGATGGTTTCCATGCGCTTCTTGGTGAGCGGACCGAGGTTCTCGATGGTCTGGCCGCCTTTGCCGTCCGCCTTGCTTTTGATCACGCCGCGCGGGCCGAAGGTTTCGAGGAAGGTCTTGCCGTTGGCGAGCTTCATGTCGCGCGGGTAGTCGCGGTTCTCCGGTTCTTCCTCGGCGTTGAGGTGATAAAGGCTGCCGATGAATTCATCGAAGCCGTGCACGGTGGGAAGATGCTCGTCGCGATCGCCCTGGTGGTTCTTGCCGAATTGGCCGGTCATGTAGCCCTGGCTTTTCAAGATGGTGGCCATGGTCACGTCGGTCTTCTGCCAGCCTTGCGGAGCGTTGGGCATGCCGACTTTCGTCATGCCGGAGCGAACAGGAACCGAGCCGCTGATGAAGGCGGCGCGGCCGGCGGTGCAGCTCTGCTGGGCGTAGTAGTCGGTGAAGGCGACGCCCTCGCGGGCCACGCGGTCGATGTTCGGCGTTTTGTAGCCCATCATGCCGCGGTTGTTATGGCTGATGTTCCAGGTGCCGATGTCGTCACCCCAGATGACGAGGATGTTGGGCTTTTTGGCCTGCCCGTGGGCGGAGCCGAGGCACGCGAGGCCGATGGCCAGCGCGAGGAGTCTGTACTTTGGTATTGGTTTCATGGTGGTAGGGAGAGGGGGGAAATCACGCCGGACGGGCGGATCATGGGATTGTATCGAGCAGGGCTTCGATGTCCACCGGCTTGCGGAAGCAAGTGGCGGCACCGGCAACGCGGGTTTGCCTTGCGGCTTTCCCCGGTGTGGACAGGCGGGGGGCTGGTGCCGGTGCCAGGATGGCGTTTCGTGAAAGAGAAAGGCCGCACCCGCAAGGAACGGATGCGGCTTCGGGAATGCCGGAACTTACTGCTTGGAGCCGGCGGTGACGGCTTCCATCACGCGGTCCAGGTTGAAGCTGCCGGGCTTCTGGCGCGGCGGGAATTCCTTGAAGCTTTGCAGCCACTGGGCGACGAAGGCACCGGCGGGGGCGATGGCGAACATGTGGTCGAGATACCAGCGCTGGTAGCCCATGGCGTGCTCTTGCTGGGCGCGCTCGAAGGGGTCCATCTGCAGGTTGGAGAGGAGCGGCGCGCGCAGGGCGGTGAAGGGCTTCTGCCAGACATCCATGCCGTGGGCTTCCTGCATCAGGAAGGTGACTTTCCAGGCGTTGTAGCGGAGGGCGGCGACGCTGCCGTCGTCGGTCCAGTAGATGAACTCCTTGCGCGGCCACCCGGCCTGGCCCCTGAGGGCGGGACCGAGGTCGTAGCCGTCGAGGTGGACCTTGTAAGTCATGTCGCCGATCTTGCGGCCCTTCATCAGGTCTTCCTTCGCGGTGGTGTCGCCGGCGGCGGCGACCAGGGTGGTCAGCATGTCCTCGTGCGCGCCGATGTCGTTGACGACGGTGCCGGGCTTGATGGTGCCGGGCCACTTGATGAGGGTCGGCACGCGGTAGCCGCCCTCCCAGTTGGTGTTCTTTTCACCGCGGAACATCGTGGTGCCGCCGTCGGGCCAGGTGAAGGTTTCCGCCCCGTTGTCCGAGGAATACATGATGATGGTGTTTTCATCGAGGCCGAGCTCCTTGAGCTTGTCGAGCACCTGGCCGACGTGGCCGTCGTGCTCGACCATGCCGTCGGCGTAGATGCCGAGGCCGGTTTTGCCCACGGACTCCGCCTTGAGGTGGGTGAAGATGTGCATCCGGGTGGAGTTCCACCACAGGAAGAAGGGCTTGTCGGCCTTCTTGGCGCGCTCCATGAAGTCGAGCGCCTTGGCGTTGACCTCCTCGTCGACGGTTTCCATGCGCTTCCTGGTGAGCGGGCCGGTGTCGGTGATGCGGCCGTCGGCGAAGCTGTGGATCACGCCGCGCGGGCCGAAGCGCTTCTTGAACGCGGGGTCCTTCGGGTAGTCGGGGTTTTCCGGTTCCTCCTCGGCGTTGAGGTGGTAGAGGTTGCCGAAGAACTCGTCGAAGCCGTGGGCGGTCGGCAGCATGTCGTCGCGGTCTCCAAGGTGGTTCTTGCCGAACTGGCCGGTCATGTAGCCCTGGGCCCTGAGCAGGGTGGCGAGGGTCGGGTCCTCCTTCTTCATGCCTTCCGGCATGCCGGGTAGGCCGACCTTGGTCAGGCCGGTGCGGATCGGCGACTGGCCGGTGATGAAGGCGGCGCGGCCGGCGGTGCAGCTCTGCTGGCCATACCAGTCGGTGAACAGCGCGCCTTCCTTGGCGATGCGGTCGATGTTCGGCGTCTTGTAGCCCATCATGCCCAGGTTGTAAGCGCCGACATTGAACTGGCCGATGTCGTCGCCCCAGATGATGAGGATGTTCGGTTTCTTGTTCTGAGCCGAGAGGCTGGCCGCAAGGGCGACGGTCGCGGCGAGGAAGCATCGCCGGAGGTTTCGTGTTGATGTCATGGCGTGTGGGGTTGGTTCTGTGGAGAGGGTGGACGTTTTGTCACCTCGCGAGAGGGTCGGGAATACAACGATCGTTCAACAGCGGCGGATCACCGGTCCCGGCCGCGGTGAGTTCAGCCAGCAGGCGGAGCAGCGGTCCGCCGTCGACCGGCTTGGTGAGGTAGGCGCGGGCACCGAGCCGGGCGGCCCGCTCGGCGCTGCCCGCCTGGTCGTGGCCGGTGATGACGATGACCGGCGGCGGGGCCGGCCGGCCCGCGGCGAGGAAGCCGAGGACATCGAAGCCGTTCATGCCCGGCATGTGGAGGTCGAGGATGATGCAGCCGAAGTCGCGGGCGCGGGAGGCCTCCAGCAGCTCCTCGCCGCTGCCGAACAGGACCACCTCGTAGCCGCGCGGGGCCAGCAGCCGCCGCAGGGCGATGCGCATGTTTTCCTCGTCGTCGAGGACGGCGACCAAAGGCGGGTCGGAGGTCATTCGCGACATGCTAGCCGATGCCGCCGCCCGCTGGAGTCCAACCTTGGTTCTATCTATTCCGCCGGGTCGAACCGCAGCCGGTCGGCCGCGCGCACCAGTTCGGCCACCGAGGGCAGGCCGGTTTTTTCGGTGATCCGCATGCGGTGGATCTTCACGGTCTGCTCGCTGATGCCCAGGTCCGCGGCGATCTGCTTGTTCAGTTTGCCGGTGATGACGTGGCACAGGACTTCCCGTTCGCGCGGGGTGAGCTGGCCGAAGCGCTCGCGCAGGCCGGCGAGCTGTTCTTCCGCGGCGCGCGATTTCGCGGACTCGATCAGTGCCAGACGCAGGGCATTGAGGAGCTCGGCGGCGTCCACCGGCTTGGTCAGGAAGTTGACCGCGCCGCCCTTGATCGCGCGGACGCTGGCGGGGATGTCGCCCTCGCCGCTGAGGAAGACCACCGGCAGCAAGGCCCCGGCTTTCCGCAGGCGCTCCTGCACTTCCAGCCCGCCGGTGCCCGGCATGGCGAGGTCCATCACCACGCAGTCCAGGCCGGCCGCGCGGTAGCCGCCCAGAAAATCGTCGGGCGAGGAAAAGCAGCACACCCGGAAGCCGCGGCCGGCCAGCAGCCGTTCGAGCGCGTGCAGCATGCCGGGATCGTCGTCGAGCAGGCCGATGGTGGCGGGGTTCATGGGGCGGGTGGCTGGAGCGGCAGCGCGACGTGGAAGACCGCGCCGCCGCCGGGGTTCGGCTCGGCCCACAGGCGGCCTTCGTGGGCTTCGATCAAGGTCCGGCAGATCGCCAGGCCCATCCCGAGCCCGTGCTCCTTGGTGGTGTGGAAGGGTTCGAAAAGCTTCGTCACGTCCGCCGGCAGGCCGGTCCCGCGGTCGCGCACGGCGATCCGGATCTCCGCGCCCTCGAGCGAGGTTTCCAGCACGAGCAGCCGCTGCTCCGGGGGGATTTCCGCCATCGCGTCGGAGGCGTTGAGGATCAGGTTCAGCAGCACCTGCTGGAGCTGCACCCGGTCCGCGCGGAGCGGCGGCAGGCCGTCGGCCAGGCGGAGCTCCGCGGTGACGTGGCGGGCGATCAGGTCGCTGTGGGTGAGCCGCAGCACCTCGCGCGCATTCTCGTTCACATCGAGCTCCTGCAGGGTGGATTCGCCGCGTTGGAGCAGCGCGCGCAGGCGCTTGATCACGTCGCCGGCGCGGCGGTCCTCGCGCACGATGTCGGACAGGATGGCCCGCAGCTCGGCCAGGTCGGGCGCGTCGGCTTCCAGCAGGAATTCCGCCGCCTGGGCATTGCTCAGGATGATGCCGAGCGGCTGGTTCAGCTCGTGGGCGAGCGCGCCGGAAAGGACGCCGAGCGACGAGACGCGGGACAGGTGGGCCAGCTCCTGGCGTTGCAGGGCGGCCATCGCGGAGGCCTCGCGCCGCTCGGTGATGTCGAGCGTGGCACCGCGGGTGCCGGGGACGTTGCCCTTGCGGCCCGGCTCCTGGCGACCGTGGGTGGCGACCCAGCGGACCGAGCCGTCGGGGAGGGCGACGCGGTGCTCCAGCGAAAAGTCGCGGCCGTCGCGCGCGGTCCGCTCGAGCGCCGCGATCACCCGCTCCCGGTCCTCCGCGGGGATCCGCCCGAGGACTTCCTCCGCGGACAAACGGCCGCCCGCGGGAAGTCCGAAGATCCGCCGCCAGCGGGCGTTCACCACGAACTCGCCGCCGTGCGGCTTGCGCCGCCACAGGCCGATCTTCGCCGCGTCCGCCGCCAGGCTGAGGCTGGCATCCGTGTCGCGGGCGCGCCGCCGGGCCGCCAGCAGGCCGCCGATGAGCGCCGTCTGGAGCACCAGGAACCCGGTCGTCAGCAGGACGGCGGCGCGGTGGGTCTCCCACAGCCCGGGCTGGCGGAACTTCACCGTCGCCCCCGCGGGCAGGCTGCTCTCCGGGATGCCCCAGCGTTTCAACTCCCGTCCGTCGTAGGTCGGAGCCCCCAGTCCCAGATAACTCGGCGCGATGTCCCCGGCGCGCTCGCCGGCGAGGATTCTCACCGCCGCCGCGGCCCCCACTTCGCCGATCCGCGCCATCGGCGCCAGCCGGCCGCCCACGATGCCTTCGCCCAGCTGCTGCTCGCTGTAGCCGAAGATCGGGGCCGAGGTGCTGCGACGGACCGCCCGCAACGCCGAGTTCGATTCGTGCGGGACGCCCGCGGCATCGCGGTTCATGATGGCGACGAGGATCGCCGAGCGCGGCGGCAGGTCCCGCACGGTGTCCCCGATCTCCGCCACGGACCGGTCCATGAGCCAGTGGAAGCGGATCCGCCCCCCGCGGCCGGTCCATTCCCGGCGCAGTTCGGACTCCCAGAACTTCTCCATCGGCGAGGTGCCGCCGACGACATGGACGTGCTCGGTCTGTGGCAGCAGGTCGGTGATGTTGGAAAGGATCGCCGCGAGATCCATGTCGAGGCCGACGGAAGTGACCGAGGCGTCGCGGTCGGCGCCTTCCATCCGCCGCTTGTCGGCGGACAGCAGCAGGACGGGTGTGGCGGGAAAAAGGGCGTCGCGGTGACGGGTGGCGAACATGCCCGCCGGCGCGCCGACCGGCACCAGCAGGTCGGGCGGCCGGTCGCGGTAGATCGAGCGGAGGAATTCCAGCAAGGGCAGGTCGCGGTCGCCGCCGTCGAAGCGCGCCATTTCCAGCGGCGCGTCGATGAATTCCACCGGCTCCGGCGACAGCTCGGCGAGCCGGGTGCGGAAGCGGGCCGCGACCTCCGCGAAGGGCGAGAAATCGCGGCCGAAGGAGTGGATCAAAAGCACCCGCCGCGGTCCTTCCTCCGCGGCGGCCAGGCTGCCGGCGGTCAACAGGACGAGCAGAAAGGGAAGGATTCCGCGCAAGCCCGCAAGCTAAGCCACGGACCGGCGGGATGACGAGCGCGAAAGCCCGCGCTGGCACAGTCCGAAGGCCGGAAAGAATGCCGCCGACTTCGTATCGCTGGAGAATTTGAAGAAGTCCGCGAAGAACCGGCCGAAGAAGCGGGACACGCTGGTGAGCCATGCGAAAAGCTCGCTGGGAAAGAACGCGACCGACGCCCAGGGCGCGGCCGTGGTGGCGGAGCTGCTGAAGGCCGGCAAGCTGAAGATCGATGAAAAGGGAGCGGTGGAGTATCGGGTCTGAGCGGAAGAGCCGGTGAAGGGTTGTCAGCGCGATGGATACGCGACGCCGATGGTCTTCCAGCCGGCGGCCATCAGGCCGGCGGAGGCGGCGGCCGACAGGCGGCCGGTGTGGACGAGGACTTTCGGCGTCTCGCCGAGGTCGTCGCGCTGGCCGAAGGCGGCGACCTGGTCGGTCCAGGTGACATGGTCGACCGGGGCGGGGACGTGGAGCTCGCCGCTGGCGGTGACGGCGCCAGGCAGGCGGCCGAGGATTTTCAAGGAAGCGTAGTCGGCGGCCCCCGAGCGCTGGCGCTCGGCGAGGATCGCGAGGGCACCGATCAGGAAGTCGGCCTGGTCGGCGGACTCGCACGAGTTGGCGAGGCGCACCATGTGGCCGCGGCCCTGGGCCTCGGGCAGGGCCTCGAGATAGCCGACGATGCGGTGGCGGCGGGTGGTGCTCAGCGCGGGATGAAGCTGGAAGGCTTTGATATCTTCCGCGGTGACCCCCATCGCCGCCAGCGAGCGCGCGTCGCGCAGGGCGAGCTCGTTCTGGGTGAGGGCGTAGGTGTCTTCCGGGATCCCGACCATGTTGGTGGCGGTGAGGGCGATCCCGGCGGAGGCGGCGGCCGCGCCGACCCGCAAGGGCAGGCCGCCGGCGAAGAAGGCCCAGGTGACCTTGTCCATTTCCTCCTGGAGGCGCGGGTTGTCGGAGTAGGGATCGACGCCGAGCTGCTTGGCGGTGTCGAGCTTCGCCTTGTCGAAGCCGGCGGCGTTCTTCGCCGCGTTGCCGATGCCGGCTCCGACCTCGCCGGCCGAGGGCTCGCCGCCGCCGCTGACGGCCCCGGCGACCTTGCTCGCGCCGCGGCCGACCGCCGAGCCGACCTTGCCGAAAAAGTGGCCGACGGTCTTGGGCGCCTGCTTCACCGACTCGACCGGGTTCTTGACGATGTTCTTCACGGCATCGATCGGCTGCTCGACCGAGCGCTTGAGGCCTTCGGCGAACAGGTCGCCCTTGCTGGTTTCGACCAGCTTGCGGATCGCCTCGCACTCGGCGATGCGGCGCCTGGCGTGCGGGACGCCGATGGCGGTGAAGGTGCCGAAGTCGCTGTCGATTTCGAAGTGGGCCATGAAGCCGTCGGTGGCGACCTGGTCGCGGACGCGGTAGGAGGGCCCGCGCAGCAGACCGGCGGGCACCAGATCGGCGGCCGGAAGCAGCACGCCGCTTTCGTAAGCGGCCGGTGCCTGGGCGAAGGCGGGTGCGACGAGCGCGAGACAAACGAAGGGGAGGAGCGGCTTCAGGTTCATGGCGGGCGGATGGATTGCTAACTTCAGGACAGAACGAAGCGGGGAATCCTGCAAGAACGGATTGCAGGGAGCTGGCGGTTCAGATCCCGACCCCTTCCCGCCATTGTCGGGCCATCAGGGCGTGGCCGGCGGGCGAGGGATGGATGCCGTCCCAGAGCCGGAACTCGGCCGGGGCGGCCTTCACGGCTTCGTCGAACAAGAACTGGAAGGGGGATCCCGGGCATTTCCAGCGGCGAGTTTGGCAACGGCTCCGGCGGCCGGGATGACGTTCCGGAGCCTCAAATATCCCATCCACCCTATCCATCCTGGTCCATCATCCGGCTATGGTCCGCGAATCCGTATTCCGGTATCCCCTTCAGCCGCGGGTGCGCCAGAACGCCGAGTCGCCGTCGTCCATTTCCTTGACGTAGTTGTAAGTCATCCAGTTGACGCGGTGGGCGAGCAGCCGGGCGATTTCGAGGGTGGCCACGGGGTTGGTCCGGAAGAAGGTCGCGGCGTCCCCGATGACCCGCAGCGTGGCGGGTTTCGACGCGATCACCGACGCGGTCGGGACGACGCCCAGCAGGGCCGACAGCTCGCCGAAGGCCGAACCTGGCTTGGAAATGTTGCAGACGGTGGTGTGGTCCCGCCGGATCTCCACTTCGCCGTCCTCGAGGATGAAGAGATTCGTCAGCGGACGCCCTTCCTTGATGATGATCTCGCCGGGAGCGAATCGGACTGCGGGAGCATCGGCGGCGCTTTCAAGGAATGAAGGCCTCCTTTTAAAAGATTAGGCGGCAGAGGGCCGGCGATTGAACCGGAAATGGTGACAAATTCGACGGATTGAGGGACAGAGCCTGCCGCCGCTTTCCTTGGACTGCGGCAGCCGGCTGCCGCTCTCCCTCCGCCAGCCTGCTGGCGGGTCGGGTCCGGACTCCACGGCAGGCCGTGGCAACAAAGCGGCAGCGGGCTGCCCGCAGTCCATGGCCGGCTGCCGCTCTCCCTCCGCCAGCCTGCTGGCGGGTTGGGTCCGGACTCCACGGCAGGCCGTGGCAACAAAGCGGCAGCGGGCTGCCCGCAGTCCATGGCCGGCCGGCATTCAACCCACCCTTTGCCGGGTGGCGGGGAGCACGCGGGCAAGCAGGCGTCGGCGACACCGTGGCCGGAGAGGGATTCGGACTGAGGAACTATCGGAGATGGCTCTCCAGAAGTGTCTTGAGATCAGGGCTGGACGGGCGCGGGGCGGCGACGCTCACGATCCTGCCGTTCTTGTCGAAGACCATGAACCGTGGGATGGAGGTGATCTTGTAGGCCGTGCAGACCGGGGATTTGAAACCGGCGTCACCGATCAGTTGCACGCCACCGAGCTTCTTGGCCGTCACGAAGTCCTTCCACTTCGCGAGATCCTTCATTTCATCGATGGAGTAGCTGATGAAAACCACGTCCTTGCCGGCCATCTCCTCCTCCAGCTTCTTGAGGTGGGGGATTTCGGCGATGCAGGGGCCGCACCAGGTGGCCCAGACGTCGACGAGCACCACCTTGCCCTTGAAGTCGCCCAGGCTGACCTTGGTTCCGTCCGGAGTGGTTCCATCAAAGGGGATGGCCGGTTCTCCCTTGCCGGTCTTGTTGATGGTCAGGATGAAGTCCGACACGAGTTTTCGCTGCTCGTCGGTGACGAGATGCTTCCGGTATTTTTCCAGCCTGGCGATGTAGTCGTCATCATAGGCCTTGGCACGGGTCAGGACATTCCTTGCCAGGTACCAACCCCGCACGGTTTCATCCGGAAGGTATTTGAGGGCGACATCGGCCTGGGCGTTTTGCTTGTCAGGGACGTCAACCGGATGTGAGGACTGCTGATACATGCAATAGACGCTGGCGAAGTCCATGCCGAAGTCGAAGTGCATCACGGTGTCGTCGGTGAACCGGGGCGCGGAGGAGATCCGGCGGTAGATTTCCGGATAGTCCGCCGGTTTCGGATGAACCGTGCGCGGCATGTAGAGAAAGTGATAGAGTTCGTATTCGAATTCCGCTTCGACCAGCTTCGGGAGCAAGCGGTCGAAGCGGCTGTCGCCGCCTGCCGTTGCTGCCAGGAATCCGTCTTTCGCTTTCTCGAGAGCGGGCAGGGCGGGGAACACCTGTTGATAGGTGAAATTCCCGCGCAGTTGGTTGCACTTTTTGAGATCCCAGAGGATTTTCGCCCATTTCGAGAGTTGTGTGTTTTCCCGGTCATCCGCCGCGACCGAATAGGTCTCGCCGTCCATCGTCAGATCCACGTTCTTGCCTGGTGCGAGATAGAGCCGGGCCGCGTCGCCCCGCTCGCCCACGGTATAAAACCCCTCGTATTCCGGCTGGAGGTAGAAGCCGAAGGTGCCGTCCTTCGCCACCTTCACGTTGGAATGTTTCACCGGGATTCCATCCCGCACGGTGTTCAGGGAGATTTCCGCGGGGATGCGGGCGCCCGTGAAGCGGCCGCGGATCAGGCTGGCGGTCTGGTCCTGGGCGAAGCCGCAGAGGGTCAGCAGGAGCGATGCTCCGGCGATCCGCGCGGCGAGGTGGAGTTTCCGGGTGACCGGTGACGGGAGCGGGTTCACGGAACCCGGGGAAGTGGAAGGATTCATATCGGTTCAGGGGGAGACTTGGACCCGCAGGAAGCCCTTGGATGGCAGTCCGTCGGATCCATCGAGGCGGAAGGTGCGGTATTCGTAGCCGGCGGGTGCCGCGGGCAGTCCCGTGGTCACCGTCGTGACGACCGAAACCGGGGCGCTGAAGGTGGCGAGTCCCAGGCTGCCTTGGACGGTGCTGGTGAAGCCTTCGTGGGTCGCGGCGGGTGAAGGAGATCCGGTGAAGGCCGGTGTGCCGCTGCGCACGGCGATGGTGAGCAGCAACTCCCTGTCCGTGCCCCCGTCGTCGCTGTCCAAGGTCAGCGGATGGACTCTGGCGCGGGACGATCCGTTGTTCGGAGTTCCCCCGAGGGCGAATTCCACCGCGTTGCTTTCACCATCGCCATCCGGATCCGCGGCGGGACCGATGATGGCCGGATTGGTCTCGCCCGGATAGTAGGTGTCGATCCACGACCCGAAGGGATTCGCGGTCTTCACCAGGGCGATGTTGGTCGAGGTGACGCCGTTGTTGTGGTTGTAAACGAGCGAGTAGCCGGGCGGCAGGTCGGTCACGGTGCCGAAGGTTCCTGTCAAGGTGCCGGCATAGCTCGCGATGACGTGGGATGCCGCGGTGAGCGGAGTTCCGATCGAATTGAAGTCGAGCGTCGAGGCGGCTCCCAGGGTCAAGGCACCGGCGGCGTTGAGAACATCGGTCGGAGTGCCGGCGGAGCCGTCGGTTTCAATCTGCAGGGTGCCATTGATCGTCGTGGTCCTGGCCGTGGTTCCAAGCTGGCCGCTTTCCAAGGTTCCGATTCCCGTGATTCCCGGTGCGAGGGTTCCGGTGACGGTGACTGCGCCCGACATTTTGCCGCTGGCACGGAGAGTCGCGCCGCTACTGACCGTGACCGCGCCGGTTCCGGTCTGGGTGACATTCACGAGCAAGGTGCCGGCGGTGACGCTGGTTGCCCCCGAGTAAGTGTTGTTGCCGTTGAGAGTGGTGGTGCCGGTGCCGGCTTGCCGGACGCCACCGGTTCCGCTGATGACGTTTCCGAACGCCATGTCGGAGCTTCGATTGAAATTCATCGAAGTGGTCGCGCCACTCAGGGCGATGGATGCCGCATCGAGGGTTCCGGTGCTGCCGTCAAAGCCGAGGTTCCCGGTTGTCATGGTGATCGCTCCCGTGACATCGAGATCCCCGAGGAACGAGGTGGTGCCACCGCTTGCCGCTCCATTGCTGGTGAGGTTTCCGGGAATGCTGAGATCGTTCGGAAAAGTCATCACCGCGGAAGAGACCTGATCGACTTTGACGGTTAGATCGCCTTCCGCAACCATGCTGCCATTCCAGTTGACCGAGGTGCCGGACTGGAGGGTGCCGCCGTTTTCGACGGTTACATTGGTGGTGTGGACGTAGGTCCCGGAGGTGTTGGGGGATCGCGCGGCGGCTCCGGATTTCACCAAAAGGGTGGAGCCAAAGCCGTCGGACAGACTCGTTGACAGGGCTCCCTCCGCAACCACCGTGTTGAGGTTGGAAGCCGGGCCATTGAGCAAGACCTCGCCACTGCCTTTTTTGGTCAGCGTGAAGCCGCCACCGGCAATCGATCCGCCGGTGCCAATATCGAAGCTGCCCGATCCGCCCACCGAGGCATGGGCGGCGAGTGTGAGGTTGCGGAGGCCACTCTTGCCAGAGCCTTGGAACAGGGTCGTCGTAGTGGAGGAATTGACAATTGCTCCTTCAGCAGTCGAACCGTCTCCGCGGATGGTGGCGGAAAACGAGCGGGCCGCGTCGTTGAGGAGCTGTCCGTTGAGGTCCAGTTGCCCGGCAGCGGGCGAACTGCTGGTGATCGTCACTCCCGACGTGAAGCCCAGAGCCCGTGGACTGAGAAGGACCAATCTGCCGTCGTTGAGTTGAACCGGACCCGCGAAGGTATTGGTGCCGCCCAGGCTGACCCATGCGTCACCGGATTTCAGCAGGCCTTCGCCGGTACCGGCGATTCCCCCGGCACCCGTGATGACGTAGTCGTTGAGCCCCGAGTTGGTGAAGGTCATCTTGCCGGGGTGGACCGTGGTGGTCAGGTCGATGGTCTTGCTCGCGGCGGCGTCAGAGAAGGTCACCCGGTCAAGGTTGAAGAACGGGCTGGCGGATCCTCCAATGTCCCAACTCGCGGCGGACAGATCCCAGGTGGCACCTGCCGTGCTGGTCCAAACGAGGTTCGCCGCGCTGCCGCCGAGGCTCAGGGTTATCTTGTTGCCCGTGACGGCGTCCACGGCCGGTGCGCTCAGGCGGGTGGTGGCAAGGTCGGGCGAGAATACAAGGGTCGGGGTACCGGCGAGGCTGCCGTATTCGGCGAGTACTACGGGCCCGGTGGGCGCGGACTGGAGATTCGCGGTGAGAGCGCCACCGGAGAAGGCCATGTTGCCGGCGGATGTCAGCTTGCCGGCGGTGTTGCCGATCACGGGAAGTTCGATGTTGCCACCGGTTTGATTGACCGAGGCCACAGGAATGCCCGCGACCAGGTTCGACGGCGTTTTCAAGGTGCCGCCGGACACCGCAAGCGGGCCGGAGGAGAACGCGCCGCGGATTTCGAGGCTCCCGCCGGTGACCGTGATCCCGGCGGTGTTGAGGAGCGGTCCGTCGACCAGCAGGGAGGAGCCCGCGCCAACGGTGACGGAGGATGCGCCGGCGAGGCCTGCCGTCACCAGACCGGCTCCATTTTGCACAAGGGTGGGGCCGGTATAGGTTGCTGCCTGACTCAGGGTCAGGGTGAGCTTGTCACCGCTGCCACCGGTGAGCGTGAGCCCGAGTTTGTGGGTGGCACCATCCTTGATGAGGCCGCCGAAGACAGGAGCGGTAATGGTGGAGACGTTGCCTGTGTCGGCGCCGAAATCTCCAAGGGTCAGGACGGAGTCGCTGGCGCCGTTGTTCGTGATCACGCCGGTGGCGGCGGTTCCCTGGATGCGGGTGGTCGAGAGGTTGTTGCCATTGAGGTCCACCAGACCGGAGATCAAGCGGATGCCGGTATTGCCATGGGTCGCGGGTGCGACGGCGGTGCCGGAGAACAAGTTGGTGTTGGAGGAACCGATGACCAGGGTGCCGTTGGCGCCGATCGAACCCAGGCCCAGCAGGCGGGCGTTGGAGCCGGTGCCGTTCAGCAGCAGGTTGCCTGCGGAGAGGCTGCACTGCAGGAAAGTGAGGGTGTAGTCGCCCGTGAGTTCCAAAGTGCCGGTGCCGCCGGTGTTGCCCACGCTTTTGGTCATCGTGCGGACGGCAACGGGATTGTGGAAATACCGGCCATCGAGGGTGAGTTTGCCGCCAGGCGCGATGTCGAAGATCGTGCTGTTGATGAGGAGTGCCCCGGTGGAGCTGGTCCCGGAACCGCCGCCGTTGGTGAGGTTGATGGAGTAGTTGTTGGCATCGTTCACTCGGATGGTTCGCGCCGCGGTGTGGGCGATGTTGGCGGTGTCTCCGCTCGCATTGACGATGCTGAATCCCGCGCCATTGCCGAAAGTGAGGGTCGACGAGGTGTTGGTCGCACCATTCAGGCGCACGCTGGAAGTCGCGGGATTGGTAAACGTCGCGGTGTCGGCGGCGGCCGGGACGGTGGCGGGCGTCCAGTTCCCGGCACTATTCCAAAGACCGCCGGTGGGACCGGTGAAGTCCATGGTCGCGGCTGCAAGCGGAGAAAGGGAGCCCGCCAAGGTGGTGGCGGTTGAGATCAGAATCGAGTGGCGGGGCTTCATGAGTGTGGCAGGTGAAAGGACAGATTTTCAGGAACCAGCTTGCCGCAGCCGCCATTTCCAGGTCTTTGCAAATTCACGTTTTTTCTTTTCGAAATTGCGCAGGATGCTGCCTTCGCCTGAACTGGGCGGCGGATGAAGCGAGCCACGACGATCGGTGTGGTCATGGACAATTTCCGGCCTGCGATTCTTGAAGGTGCCGGTGTCTATGCGCGGGAGCACGGCATCCTTTTGGACGGGCGCTGGTCGGTGCGCGCGGACTGGGTGCCGGATCACCTCGCGTGGGACGGGATTCTTGCCTATCTGGTTGACGGCAAGGAGACGCTGGACCGCATCTCCACTCCCGGGGTGCCGTTGCTTCATCTGGCCGGTTGGCTGGGACGGCAGGCGCGGCCGAGGATGGAACCGGACTTCGCGATGGGTGCGGCGCTTGCCGTGGAGGAGTTCCAAAGAATGGGGCTGTCCCGGGTGGCGGGCATGGAATGGAGGCCCTATTCGATCGACCGGCGGGCCTATCGCGGGTTGAGATCGGCAGTGCGGAAAGCCGGCATGGAATTCGCCGGCTTGACTTCGTGGAAGAAGGGGGACTGGGCGGTTCAGATTGGCTCCCTTGCCGATGAGTTGATGAAAGTGGAACGACCTTTCGGATTGTTCCTGGTCCACGCCGGAGTGGCATGGTCCCTGGTGGAGGAATTGTTGCAGCGGGAGATCCGAATCCCGGCGGACATTTCGATCATCGTCATCGACAAGGACGTGCAGCGGACACCGGCCCTGGCTGCGGTTCCCTTGACGGCGGTGATGCTGGATGACTGGCAGTTGGGCTACAACGCGGCGGCATGGGTGCACCGCATGATTCGCGGAGAAGCACATCATCAGCGAATCCTGCGGATCCCGCCATCGGGCTTGCTGCGGCGGGAGAGCACGGGGACAACGGGTGATCGCGACCCGGTGGTTGCCAAGGCGCTGCATCTGATCGACGGGCCGGTGGATGGAGATCTCACGGTCGATGAACTCGCGAAACGGGTGGGTGTTTCACGACGGAAGCTGGAGCAGCGGTTTCGGAAGATCACCGGTGGCACGCCCCACGCGGCGATCCTGGACCGACGGATCACCGAAGCGAAGCGGCTGCTGGAAAGCGGGACCGAATCGATTTCCGATGTGGGTCAGGCATGCGGCTTTTCTTCCGTCCACTATTTCACCACCGCCTTCAGCCGCGAAGTGGGGGAGTCCCCTGGAGCCTATCGACGAGCAAGGAATGAACGAGTCCGCCGCGACCCGCGGGGTGGCTCGCGTTGAGGATCGATGCTTGTCAGATCGGGCCACCGCCGCCGTGCGCGCAATTCGGGCCGCTTCTTCGCCGTTTGAGTTTCCTGTCAGGGTATCCCCCTTCTCCCCGGTTCTCAGAGCAGGGTCTTGAAGAGCTTGCCGAGGAGTTCCACGATGGGGATTTCGATGGTGGCGCCGATCAGCAGCGGCACGGCGGCGGGGAGCACGAGGACGAGGACGGAGGCTTTGGTGAGGGGGATGTTCCGCATGGCGACGACGCTGTCGTGGATCGCCCCGATGTCGCAGGCGGGGCCGAGTTCGGGGGCTTCGAGCAGGGCGCGGTCGGCCACCGGCCGGCCCTCGATCCATTCGCGGTGGACCAGCCGGCCATGGCGGGCGATGAGGTTTCCGTAGTCGGCGAGGGCCTTGCGTCGGGTCCTTTTCAGCAAGGGCATGAAGACGGCGAGCGGGCTGAGACAGACAAGCAGCAGGACCGCGAGGAAGAGGCCGGCGAGCAGCTTGAAGTCACGGACGTGGGCGCCGTGCCAGACGATGTCGTGGGCCCATTTCGAGGCAAGGATGCAGGACAGGGCGAAGGCGAAAGGGGCGAACAGGATGGGGAAGCCGGGGACGAAGCCGAGGCCGCCGAGGCGGTCGGGATGGTTGGGGACGAGGTCGAGCCCGAGGCCTGCGACGCGCTTGAGCAGCAGGCCGAAAAGCAGGATGCGCCAGAGCCAGGCGAAGAGGAAGATCTGGAAGACCGGGCGGGAGACCAGCAGGAACCACCAGCCACCGAAGCCGAGCCCGCCGTCGGTGCGGGCCCAGTCCAGTTCTTCCAGCCTGAGGCCGGTGTCGGGGACCAAGGCCCAGAGCAGGATGACGCCGGCGATGCCGACCCAGGGCAGGGTGGAATTGCGCAGGCGGATCATCGAGGCGATGACCTCGCGGAAGGCGGGGACTTTTTCCTCCGGGACACAGCCCGAGGTGACGAAGCGCGGGAGCAGCCGCTTCATCACGGACTGGGCGACCCGCTCGCCGAAGATCAGCGCGGGCAAGGCGACGAGGTAGCGGGCGTGGGTGCCGTAGTGGCGGAGCAGCGGCTCGCCGGTGGCGCATTCGAAAGCGCGGCCGGTGGCGAGGGCCCAGGCGACCAGCGGCAGCCAGGCGAGGACGATGAAGAAGAGGATGCGGCGGAAGATGCCGTCCTTGCCGTCCGCCGGGACGAGGCGGAGGACCCGTTGGAGACGATACCAGGCATCGTCGCGGACGAGCGAGAAGCTCAGGTCACCGGGAGGCGGAGGGGCGGACATGGCAAAGGAAGCCGGACCGGAGCGGGGTGGCCGCTCCGGTCCGGCGGATGCGGATCAGCCCTTTTTGAACGAGAGGCCGGGATCGCCCTCGGGGCTGCCGACGATGATGAACTTCATCTGGCCGTCGGTGGGCAGGGTGACCTCGGAGACCATCTGCGAGTCGTCCATGGAAAGGACCAGCAGGCCCCGGTCATCGAGGCCGTAGGTGCCCTTCAGCTCGCTCGACTGGTCGCCGTTGGCGTAGCTCCAGGTGAAGCTGCCGTCGGCGGCCATGGTGAAGGTGACCTTGCCTTGCGCGCCGTTGTCGCTGACCCAGTTGCCGACCAGCTTGTCGGTCGGGACCGGGGCGGGCGGGGCGGGCGGCGGGGTGTCCTCGCCGCCTTCGACCGGCAGCGATTCCTTGGTCAGGTCGCGGAGCTGGCGGGCGATGCTGTCGGCCGGCTGGAGCTGCACGGTTTTTTCGAACTGCTGGTAGGCCTTTTCGGTGTGGCCGCAGACCAGGTAGTGGTAGCCGAGCAGGAACTGGCCGTCGGCCTTGTCGGGCGAGCCCTTGACGTAGGCCTCGAGCTTGCGGAGCTGGCCGTCGTAAGTACTGGATCCGTCGTAGAAGCCGGTCATGGTGTCCCAGCCCCAGCCGGGGCCGGAGGCGAGGACCGGATTGATCACGCCGGCGGCGTCGGCGTATTTGCCGAGGGCGAAGAACACCAGGGCGCGGTATTCGTGCAGGGTGACGTCGCCCGGGGTGTGGGCGATCGCCTCGTCGACGGCCTTGGAGGCGGCGAGGTAGTCGCCCTGTTTGAAGGCGGCGCGGGATCTCTCGAGGGCTTCGTTCGACTTGGTTTCGGCGAGCGTCGCGGCGGCCTCGTCGCCCGGCGGGGCCTGGGCGGCGACCACCGACACCGGCTGGGTGTAGTTGATGGTGGTGTTCTGGACCGGCGGCGCGGGGTAGGGGTTGCTGTAGGTCTTGTAGCCCATGTCGTAGACCATGTTGCCGAGGCTCCAGACGGCGATGCCCCACATGAAGCCTTCGGCGAAGTCGTTGTCGTCCTTGAAGTACCAGTGGCGGTTGTAATAGTTGCGGTTGTAGCCGTAGTTCCAGTGGCCGTGGTGCCAGCCGTGGGCGTTGGAGGCGCCCCACCAGGGTTTCGCGCCCCAGTAGTTGGGCTTGTAGGCGAAGTTGTTGTTCCGCTTGAAGTTGTTATTGATCTTGATGTCGACGTCGTTGCCGATGTTCACGTTGTTGCCCCAGACGCCCTTGTTGCCGCCCCACTGGTTGGAGTTCCAGTTGCGCTGGTTGGCGGGCAGGGTGGCGGGCCGGTTGAGGGCGGTGTTGCGGCGGTTCACGTTGACCTGGTCGACGTGGATGTTGTTCTTGTTGCCGCCCTTGAAGGTCTTGTCGCCGCCCTGGATGTTGACGTTGTTGTTGCCGACGCGGTTGTTGTTGCCGGCGTTGATGCCGGTCTTGTTGCCCGCGTTGAGGCTGTTGCCGACCTTGTTGCCGTTCCCGGCGCGGTCCGGGTAGCTGACCATGCCGGGCAGGGTGGCGGGCTTGTTGGGGTTCGGGCGGCTGGCGTTCGGCTTGCCGTCCGGTTTGTTGTCGGGGCGGCTGAGGCCGGGTTTGTTGCCGGTGTTGCCGGGCAGCGTCTGCGGCCGGGAATCGGGGCGGGCGGCCGGTTTGGAGGTCGGGCGTTCGACGGCTGGCCGTGCCGCGGGCTTGGTTTCCGGCCGTGCCGCGGGTTTGGTGGCCGGGCGCGCGGCGGGCTTGGCCGCGGGTTTCGGGGCCGGCCGGGAGGCGGGACGCTGGATTTTCGAGCCGGTGGCCGGGCTGCGCTTGATCGCCGCGCCGCCACCGCCGCCGCCGCGGTTGGCGGCTTTGCCGCCGCCGCCGCCACCACCGCCGCCGCCAAAGCGGGCTTCGGCGTGGCTGCCAAGGAGGGAAAGTCCGAGCAGGGCGGACAGGAAGGTTGTGAATGGTTTCATGGTCGAAGAAGGGTTGAAGTTATTCGGCGGCGGGTTCCGGGGCCTGGCGGACGAGGCGGAGCTCGACGTCGGGGAGCGGCTCGCCATCGATCAGGCGGTCCTTGGCGGTCCAGAGCAGGGTGTCCTTGCCATCGGGCTTGAGGGTCTGGGTGGCGCTGGTGGTTTCGCCGTCGGCGGTGGTGCCTTCGCTGCGGATCAGCCAGCCGTCTTCAGTGGCGGTCCAGTCGCCTTTCGCGAAGCCGCCGCCGTCGTCGAAGCTCCACCAGGTGATGGTCTTGCGCGCGGCGTCCCAGCCGATCCGCAGGGTGGTGGTCTGCGGGTCGGCGTCGGCGCTGGTGGCGAGCATTTCACCGGCGACATAACTTCCGGAGCCGTCCCAGCCGAAGGCGAGGTCGAGGCGCAGGCCTTCTTTCTGGCAAGTCCAGTCGCCCTTGAGGGCGGCGGCGACTTCGGCGAGCTGGCCGGCGGCGCCGGTGGTGTCGGCGAGGGCGCGGGTGCTGGCGATCTGCCAGACGCCGGCCTCGTTCTTCTGGAGGACCGCGGTGTAGGCGGTCGATCTGGCGGGAGCGTTCTCGCCCGGCGGGGTGAAGTGGACGGTGCCGTCCTCGATCGCGAGGTCCTTGCCGACGAAGCGGACGGAATCGACTTCGACCGCGACGGATGGCGTGTCGCCGGCGGCGAAGATCTCCGCGTAGCGCAGCTGGATGTCGACGCGGCCGGTGGTGGTGTCCGCGCCCCGGAGGTCGGCCATTTCGCCGTTCTCGGTAAACAGCGCGGCGATCGCGGCGGGGTCCTTGGCATTGTAGGCGAGCACGAAGTCCGCGGCGGCCTGCTGGAGGCCGGCGATCTCCGGGGAGGGTTCGTCCTGGGCCCGCAGGCCGGAGGCGGTGAGCAGCGCCAGCAGGAAGCCGGCGGCGAGTGGGGTCGGTGGTTTCATGGGGACTTTCGGGAGGCGGTAGGGTTAAAGCTGGCAGGACGCGGCCGGGGCCGCCATGGCACTTTGGTTCAATGGAACTTTCCGGTGGCTCAGAACTGGAAGACCGCTTTCAGCCAAAAGTAATCGCCTTCGAGGCGGCGGCGAGTGTCAAGTTCGGGCAACCAGCGGCCTTCGATGACCAGCGTGTTGTCCTCGATCGGCAGGACGTAGGTCACCACCGGACCGACGCCGGTGGTCATGCCCTTGAAATCGCCGAGCGTGGCCCCGCGGCCGCTGTCGCCCGAAATTTGCTCGTAGTAGAACGCGTTGAAGCCGATGCCAAGGAAGCCGGGGCCGACGGGGATGAGTTGCTGCACGCTCAGCTCGCTGTGCCAGACGGTGCCGCTCTTGTAGTCGGTGTCGCCGTTTTCGGTGTTCATCGAGAAGCCGGTGTGGAGCGCGGCGTTGAAGCCGTTCTTGGCTCCGTTGTAGGAGACGCCGATGGTCGGATCGAAGGTCCAGTGGTTGCGGCCCGGGTTGGCGAGGCGACCCTTTTCGAAGTCGCCGGTCGGGGCGTAAACCGGCAGCGCGGCGTTGAATTGCCAGTCGTCGCGCTTCCATCCCATCAGCAGCGGCATCAGCGTGATGTCGCCGATCCCGTCCTCGCTGTCGTTGCGCAAAGCCGCGCCGAGCGGGGTGGTGACGGTGGCGCTGACGTCCATCCAGACGTAGGGCACGAAGGCACCGACGCTGTACCAGGCAGCTGCGACCTGGCTCTCGAAGGTGTGGAAGCCGCCGAGCAGGAAGGCATCGCTGGTGGCGTCGAGACCGCCGGCCAGCAGGCCGCCGATGGGCAGCGTGCGGGTGGCGTTGGCGGAACCCTCGTAGTGGAGATACATCGATTCGAAGACCCAGCCGGGCTTGGTTGGCGGGAGATCGATCAGCGTGGCCATCGAGCCGGGGACATAGTGGCCGGCTCCGCCTTCCTCGGCGTGGATGGTGGAGAGGGCGACCAGCGGGGTGAGGAGTCGGGCGATGGGTTTCATGGGGATGGTGTTGACAAGGGTTGTGCCCGAGCGGCGGAAGATGGGAATCGGGGCCTTCGGCGATGATGAACCGCTGCTACTTGTCGGCCGGGAAGATCGTCTTCCAGTCGGTCTTCATGTCGATCACGGTCCAACCGCGTTTCGGGGCTTCGTCGAGTCCCTTGTCGAGACGACCGACGTGTGACTCGCGGTCATAGGCGACCTCGCGGACGGCATCGGTGTGGTGGACGATCATGCCGAGGCGCGCGCCCTTGCCGGCGGTGGTCCATTCGAGCATTTGGAAATCGCCATCGGAGTTGCCGAAGGCGGCGATGGGGCGGCGGCCGATGTGGCGCTGGATGCCGACGGGTTTGCCTTCCTTGTCGTCGTTGAGGACGAGTTCGGGCAGCTTGACGATGACCGGCGAGCCGTCACGGAGTTCATATTTCAGGCCGCCGCTGGTGCCGACGACTTGTTCCGGCGGGATGCCATAGACGCGCTCGGTCCATGGGCGCATGAACTCGATGCCGCCGCCGGAGACGATGAAGGTCTTGAAGCCGTTCGCGCGGAGGTAGGCGAGCACTTCGAGCATCGGCTGGAAGACCATTTCGGTGAACGGCCTGCCGGTCTTCGGATGCTTCGCGGTCGCGAGCCAATCGGTGACGGAATTTTCAAACTCCTCGGTGGTCATGCCGGAATGGGCAGCGGCCATCAGCGCTGCCAACGCTTTCTCACCACCGGCGAGAGCGGATTTCACGTCGCCCTTGAGCACGGAGGCGAAAGGTTCCTTGTCCGACCACTCCGGGTGCTGCGGTGCGAGCGCCTTGATGCGGTCGAAGATGAAAAAGGCCTGGAAATACATCGGCTGCTCGGACCAGAGCGTGCCGTCGTTGTCGAAGGTGGCGATGCGTCCGGCGACCGGCACGAAATCCGGCGAGCCTTCCTTGGTCACCTTTTCCACGAAGGCGAGGATGGCCTGCTTCGGCGCGGTGTCGTTCCAGGAGGGAAGCGGATCCGCGGCACGGGCGAGGGTGGCGGTGAGTGCCAACGCGCAGGTGAGCGCGATTGTGGGCAGGCATCTTGTTTTCATTGATCTTGGAAATTGAACAGGAGCAAACGGAAGCAACGGAGTTGCATTTGATTCTCGGTTGCCTCGGGTTGCTCCTGTCGGTGCGACAGTTGGAGAAAGGCCGCACCCGGATGGAACCCACCTTCGCTCGAGAGCTTCGGTGGGCAGGCGGGTGCGGCTTGGTGGAGTGATTCAGTTTTCCGCGGTGTGGCGTCAGTTGCCACCCACCGGCTTGCTCACCGCTTCCATCACGCGATCGAGGCTAAAGCTGCCGGGCTTCATCCGTGGTGGGAACTCACGGAAGCTTTGCAACCATTGGCCGACAAAGCCGGCCGCAGGGGCGATCATGAACATGCGTTCGTTGAACCATTTCTGATAGCCGACGGCATGTTCCGATCTGGCCCGCTCGAACGGATCCATGCGCAGGTTGGTGATCACGGGCGCACGCAGTTGGGTGAACGGCTCGATCCACACATCCATGCCTTCCGCCTTTTGCTCCAGGAAGGTCAGCTTCCAGTTGTTGTAGCGCAAGGCGGCGACGCTGCCATCGTCGGTCCAGTAGATGAATTCCTTGCGCGGCGAGGGACCTTCGCCCTTGAGTGCCGGTGTCAAGTCGTAGCCGTCGAGGTGGACCTTGTAGGTGATGTCGCCGACTTTGCGTCCTTTGAGGAGGTCTTCCTTGAAGGTCGGGTCGCCGGCCGCAGCCAACAAAGTCGGCATCATGTCTTCGTGCGCGCAGATGTCATTGATGACAGTGCCGGGTTTGATCACACCGGGCCACTTGATCATGGTTGGCACGCGAAAGCCGCCTTCCCACTGGGTGTTTTTCTCACCGCGGAACATGGTGGTGCCACCATCGGGCCAGGTGAAACTCTCGGCTCCATTGTCGGTCGAATACATCACGATGGTATTCTCATCCAGGCCCAGCTCTTTGAGTTTTGCCAGGATCTCACCGACATGTCCGTCGTGCTCCACCATGCCATCGGCATAGACGCCAAGGCCGGTCTTGCCCTCGGACTCCTCCTTCAGGTGGGTCCAGATGTGCATGCGGGTGGAGTTCCACCACATGAAGAAGGGTTTTTCCTCCTTGGCCGCGCGCTCCATGAAATCCACTGCCTTGGCATTGACTTCCATGTCGATGGTTTCCATGCGCTTCTTGGTCAGCGGACCGGTGTCGGTGATGGCACCGCCAGCGAAGCTATGAATGACACCGCGGGGACCGAATTTTTTCTTGAAGGCGGGATCCTTCGGATAGTCGGGATTCTCAGGCTCTTCCTCGGCATTCAAGTGATAAAGATTGCCGAAGAATTCGTCGAAGCCATGGGCGGTCGGCAGCATGCTGTCCAGGTCGCCAAGGTGATTCTTGCCGAATTGGCCGGTCATGTAGCCTTGGGCCTTGAGCAACCTGGCGATCGTTGGATCTGCGGCCGTAAGCCCTTCGGGCGCGCCCGGCAGGCCGACCTTGGTGAGCCCGGTGCGGATGGGCGATTGGCCGGTGATGAAGGCGGCGCGGCCGGCGGTGCAGCTCTGCTGGCCATACCAGTCGGTGAAGAGAGCGCCTTCCTTCGCGATGCTGTCGATGTTCGGCGTCTTGTAGCCCATCATGCCCTGGTTGTAGGCGCTGATGTTGAATCCGCCGATGTCGTCGCCCCAGATGACGAGGATGTTGGGTTTCTTCTTGTCCGCCGCGTGGGCGGAGGTGATAGCCACCGCACTAAAAAGCGCGGCGGTGAGGAGCCGTGGTATTTTCATTTTATCGTGACGTGATGGTTGGTTGGTTTGGTGGAATGAGGGGTTCAGCGGCCGCCCATGGTGGCCTGGATCTTCTTCTGGATGCCTTCCAGGTTGAAGGAACCGGGTGACTGGCTGGGCGGGTAATCCTTCATGGTCATGAGGAATTGGCCGGCCACCCGCTGCATCGGCGCGAGGACGTAAACGCGGTCGAGGAACCAGTCGTTGTAGGTGTTCGAGTTGTGCTGGGCACGTTCGTACGGGTCGCGGCGCAGGTTGAAGAGCAGCGGCACGCGGAGTTCGGTGAAGGGTTCGCGCCAGACTTCGAAGGCCTCACCGCGGTTTTCGAGGAAGACGGCTTTCCACGCGTTGTAACGCATGGCGACGATCTGGCCGTCGTCGTTCACATACATGAAGCTGGGGCGCGGGGACTCCTTGGTTTTGCCGCTGACGTAGTCGAGCTGGTTGGCGCCATCGAGGAAGTTCTTGTAGGTGCGGCCGTTGAGTTCGACGCCCTTTTTCAACTGCTCCACGATGTCGGGGTTGCCACCGGCGGCGGCGAAGGTGGGGAGCCAGTCTTCGTGGGAAACGATGCCGTTGCGGACTTCGCCGGCCGGGAACTTGCCGGGCCACTTGATGAAGCAGGGCACGCGGTAGGCGCCTTCCCAGTTCGAGTTTTTCTCGCTGCGGAACGGCGTGGTGCCGGCGTCCGGCCAGGTGTTGTAGTGCGGGCCGTTGTCGGTGGAGTATTGGACGATCGTATTGTCGGCGAGGCCGAGTTCATCGATCAGCTTGAGCAGCTCGCCGACGTGGCCGTCGTGTTCGATCATGCCGTCGGTGTATTCGTCGTTGCCCTTGGTGCGGTTCTCGTCCTTGACGTGGGTGCGGAAGTGCATGCGGGTGCCGTTCCACCAGCAGAAGAACGGTTTGCCGGCCGCATTCTGGCGTTTGATGAAGTCCTTGGCGGCGGCGAGGGTTTCCTCGTCGATGGTTTCCATGCGCTTCTTGGTCAGCGGGCCGGTGTCCTTGATGGTCTGGCCGCCCTTGCCGTCGGCGAAGGTGTGGAGCACGCCGCGCGGGCCGAAGGCTTCGCGGAAGGTCTGGCCGCCGGGCAACACCATGTCGCCGGGGTAGTCCTCGTTCTCCGGCTCTTCCTCGGCATTGAGGTGATAGAGGTTGCCGAGGAACTCGTCGAAGCCGTGCATGGTGGGCAGGTGCTCGTCGCGGTCGCCCTGGTGGTTCTTGCCGAACTGGCCGGTCATGTAGCCGAGGCTCTTCATGGCGGTGGCCATGGTGACGTCGGTCTTCTGCCAGCCTTCCGGAGCGCCGGGGACGCCAACCTTGGTCATGCCGGTGCGGACCGGGCAGGAGCCGTTGATGAAGGCGGCGCGGCCGGCGGTGCAGCTTTGCTGGCCGTAGTAGTCGGTGAAGAACACGCCTTCCTTGCCGATGCGGTCGATGTTGGGCGTCTGATAGCCCATCATGCCGCGGTTGTAGTAGCTGATGTTCTCGGTGCCGATGTCGTCGCCCCAGATGACGAGGACGTTCGGTTTCTTTTCCTGGGCAAGGGCGGAGCCGATGCAGGCCATGGCGAGGGCCATGGCGATGAGTCTCGGAGTCGGTTTCATGGTAGGATAGGAGTCAGGGATCGGGGGTATCTCATGGAGATCAATAGATCCGGCTCGGGGGCCGGGGCGGGGAGGGTCCGTGGTGAGAAGTAGCCGGCGGCATGGCGCCGGCCGGTCTCGGGAGGCCGGGGAGGAAGAAGTGGCCGCGTTTGCGGGTCAGGCTTTCGGGAGGAGGAAGGTGATGCCGAAGCGGGGGCTCCATTCGGCTCCGGGATCGGCGTCCGGGGCACGGAGGGTGGGGGGAACGGCAAGTATTCTCCCCGCGGGGATTTCCGGAAGCCGGGATGCTTGTGATGAGGCCGGTTTCACGGAGTGAAAGGGATCTCGACCTTGAGGCGCGCGAACCTTTTCGGATTACCCGCCGTCGGAAGCGCCACCGTGACGTCGTCGGCCGCGGCTCCGTTCTCCACGACGGTGACCGGTGGTCCCGCCACCGCGGTGGTCGGGATCACGGTCTGGACGGGCCAGAGGGCGAGCGTGGTGCCGCTCTCGACCGTCACGGTGAAGGCCTTCGAGGCGTCGCCGCGCTTGAAGGAGAAGAGGAAATTGCCACCGCTGACCGTTCCGGACGGGAGACCGGTGGAGGTGGCGATGGTGGGATTGCTCTCGATCACGAATTCGATGCCGTTCGGGAGGCCATCCTTGTCGAAGTCGGCGTCGGGCGAGCGGTCGGCTCCGGTGATGGAGGGGTAGGCGGCGAGCCAGCTGGCGTAGGGGTCCGCGGTGACGGTCACCAGCGCGATGTGGTTGCCGCCGGTGCCGTTGTTGTAGTCGTAAGCGAGTTTGTAGCCGGGCGGCAGGCCGTTCACGGTACCGAAGGTGCCGGTGAGTGTCCCGTAGCTGGCGATCACGTAGGCGGGTGCGGCCGGGGTGCCGGAGAGCACGAGGTTGAGCGTGGTTCCGGTCACGTTGAGGACGCCCGTGGTGTGGATCGAGTCGCTCCGCGGGGTGGAGCTGTCATTGATCTCGATTTCCAGCACGCCGCCGGTGGAAAGGTTCGCGCTGGCGAAGCTCATCGCCCCGGTGGAATTGCCGGGGGAGAGCACGGCACCTGCGGCGGTGGCGGTCAGCGCGGCGGTGGAGGCGGGGGTGCCCTGGAGGCCGGTGCCGGCGGACATGGTGATCGCGGAGGCGTAGCTGCCGTTGATAGTCAGGGTGCCGCCGGTCAGCAGGGTGCTGCCGGTGAAGGTGCAGTCGCCGTCGAGGGTCTGGGTGCCGGGGCCGGACTTGGTGAGGGCGAGGATTCTCGTGGTGCTCCCGCTCTCGTTGTCGAGGGTGCCGCCGAAGACGTGGTCGCCGGGTCCCGCGAGCGTGATGCGGGAGGTGCCGCTGCCGCTGACATTGGGATTGAGCTGCGCGGGCGGGAGCACTCCCGCGGCCGCGCCGCCGCTCAGGCCGGCGAAGGTGTCGCCGGAGGATCCCATGCCGATGCGGGTGCCGGCGGACAGGTGGACCACCGCGGTGTTGGGGATGGCGTTGTAGGCGTTGCCGACGTTGCCGTTGCCGATCTGGACCATGCCGGTTTCGACAAAGAGATCACCGCTCCAGGTGTTGGCGGTGTTCATGATGCGGGCGCGGGCGACGGGGTTGAGAGTCCCATCCGGATTGGTGCCGGTGCGGACGCGGACGTTCCCCTGACCGGAGATGAGCGAGGAGAGGTTGTAGAGGCGGGCGGTGACGCCTGGATCCAAGTGGGAGGTGTTCCCGATGATGAGGTCCCGGCCGTTGAGGGCGATCGTCCCGCCGAAGTTCGGGCTGCCGCCGTCGCCGGCCTTGCCGGGGAAATTGATGGTCGCGGGGGATGCCGGGGCGTCCGGGCTGAGGACCACGGCGGCACCCCACACCGACTGGTCGGCGGCGGTGGCCGGCGGCACCTCGATGACGGTCGGCGCGGTTCCGGTGGAGGCCGTGCCGAGGGTGACGGTGCTGGTGGCGGAAAGCGGGGTTCGGGAATCGAAGCCGAGCGTGCCCTGCACGACCACGACGGACGAGGTGCCGCTGAGCGCGTTGACGGCCGAGCCCAGCGTGTCGCGGTGGCCGATCTTCAAGGTGCCGGTGCCGAGTTTGAGGATGCTGGCATTGGCGATCGACCCGCCGAGGGTGCCGATCTTCGCGTTCGCGGCCTGCGGGGTGATGGTGGCCGACTTGCCGGTGATGGTCACCGCGTCGCCCACCGTCAGCGTGCAGGTGTCGCCGGGCAGGGTGGCGGCGTCGCCGAATTCCAGCGTGCCGGTGCCGAGCGCGTCGGCGTGGCCGGCCCCCAGCTCGCCGCTGGAAATGACGACGGGTCCCGAGAAGGAAGCGCTGGCCCCGGATAGCAGCACGCGGCCCTCGCCGGCTTTGATCAGCGTGCCGGTCCCGGAAAGCGGCGCCGACAAGGTGGTGGTCGCGGCGGTTCCGGGCGCGAAGCGGAGGGTGCCGCCATTGTGGCTGATCGAGCCGGTGATATCGAGCGGATTGGCGAAGGTTACGGTGCCGGTGCCGGATTTCGCCAGCGTGCTGGCGGCGAGGATCCCGCTGCCGGTGAAGGTGTAGCTCCGCAGGCTGTTGGTGAAGCGGAGGTCGGTGGCGAGAACGTCGGCGGGCAAGGTGATGACTTGATCGCCGGCCGGCGCGTCGCCGAACGCGGCATGGTCCGCGATGAAGAAATTGCCGGGCGTGGTGGACGGATCCTGCCAGTTGGCGGTCGTGTTCAGGTCCCAGTTGCTGTTTCCGCCGGCCCCGGTCCAAATGAGGGTGACGGGGGCTCCGAGGGTGAGGGTCACCGCGCCGGCACCGGTTGAGAAGGAGGGCGTGCGGTAGCTGCCGCTGTTCACCAGCGTGAAGTTCGCCGGGCTGCCGCCAAAGCTGCCGCCGTAGCCGAGCACGGCGATGGGTGCGGACGTGGCGGGGAGGCCTGTCAGCTTTACGGACACGGTGCTGGCGCTCAGGTTGCCGCCGGCAAGCAGGCCGGCCGGAGTGGCCCCGTTGACGTCGATCGTGGCGCTTCCCAGGTTGAGAGCGCCGCCGAAGACGCCTTCGCCGCGCAGCACGGTGCCGCTGCTGAAAGCGGCGGACGAGGTGGCCCCGCCGAAAGTTCCGGTCAGGTTCAGACCGCCTTCGTTCACCTGCATTGAACCATCGAAAGTCGTGGATCCACCGGACAAGGTCAGGATGCCGGCACCGGACTTCACCACCGAAAGGGCGGCGGTGCCGGCATCGAAAGTGCCGGCATAGGCGGAGTCTTCGGGAAGTGCGAGTGTCAGCAACGACGGGGTTGCCCCCAGGTTGGCGACGGCGGCGGCGTTGGCCGCCTTGGTGAGTCCGCCGAGCTTCTGGTCGTGACCGTTGAGATCGAAAACCGTGGCACCGGAGCCGGACAGGGAAAGCAGCGCGTCCGGGGCGATGCCCTGGTCGGCGGCCAGCCGCAGGGTGCCTTGCAGGGCATTCAGCTGGGGGTAGATGCCGCCGCCACCGAGTTCCACCGTGCCGATCCCCATCTGCGGGATGATGCTGTTCTGGGAGATGATCGGTCCCATGATCCTCAGGACCGAGGCCGAACCGCCTTCGGAGCCGAAATGCCCGCCGTTGCCGACGGCGGCCGAGACCGTCACCTCGCCGTTGACCGTCGCCACCGACGGGGTGACGAGGTCGCCGGCATAGCTGAACAGCGCGCCCCTTGAGTCGGTCTGCGCTGTCGAATCCAGGATGATGCTGTTTCCGATCGTGATGTTGGTGCCGAGCTGGAGCCGGGTGACCCGCGCCGCGGTCCCGTTGCCGGTCACGTAGATGCTGCCGCTGCCGAACGCGGTGTTCGAGTCGCCGATGACGATGGCACCGCGGATGTCGGCGCCGCCGGTGAAGGAGTTGGTGCCGCTGACGCGGATCGTGGAGTTCGCGGAGGTGCTGAGGTTGGCGAGTTCAAGGGAACGCCCCGGCGTCGATTCGCCGATGTTGCCGGTCAGGGTGCCGGTGCTGCCTTGGGCGGTGATGCGGGTGTCGCCGGCGAGGGTGATGCTGCCGGTCACCGAGGCCCCGCTCTGGATCCGCAGCGCACCGAGTTGTCCGGCGGTTTCGGTGATGCCGATACCGTTCAGCGTGAAGTTGTTGGGATAGATTCCGGAGGCCACCGTCAGATAGGCCTGGCCGCCGTCGGCGACCGTCACCGGTCCCGTGCCGAAGGCCCCGGCGCTGCTGGCACCGACGCGGCCCGCGTTGATCGTCAGGCCGCCGTCGAAGGTGTTGTTGCCGGCCAGGGTGATGATCGAGGGACCGTTCTTGGTGATCGAGAACGAGCCGGCGCCATCGTCGATGATGCCGTTGAGACTGAGTGCGGCGGCCGTGGTGAAGATCTGCTGGGCGTCGATCACCAGGTTGTCGTTGAGCAGAATCCCTGCGCTGATCACGTTGGCGCCGAGGCTGGCGGTGACGGGCAGGCTGATCGTGGCGTCGGCCGTGCCGGTCTGGTCGAGGACGAGACGCCCGACGGGCGAGCCGGCAGAGATCGTGTAGGCGAAGTAGGCTGCAGCCGGGTCGCCGATCGTGAGGTTGCCCACGGTGCGGTCGGCATTCAGCGTGATGATGCGGGCGGCGGTGAGATTGAAGTCGAAGTTGGCGGTGTCACCGGCCGCGTCCGGGATGCCGGCCGACCAGCTGGTCGCGCTGTCCCAGCCGAGGTTGGCGGCGGTGGTGCCGTTATACGTCCAGTTGCTGACGGTCTGGCTGTGAGAATGGCCTGCCAGTACGCACGAAGCGGCGGCGACGACAAAAGGAATGAAGGATTGGCTGTGGTTCACGGGAGTCGGTGGCGGCGTTTTGATTGACTGACTGAATCCTTGGGTCCTCCGATACGAAGCTGCCGGGGAGAGGGGACAAGCGGAAAGTATTCCGGGAAGGCGGATCCAACTGCTTGGGGAGGGCGATGACGGTGGGTGCGCCGGGCGATGCCTTCGCCGCAAGTGCAAGGGTTCCCGGTGAATTCGCGGGCACCTGCTGAGCATCGGAGATGTACAGTTTTTATGCCCCGGAGTTTGGCGCTGTTCGGCGGCCCGCACCGCAGAATCCTTTCGACAGCAACGGTGCCTGCCCGCTACACAGCGACATGGATCCGGTGCTTCGAAGCTCGATGGTGGACCGCACGGAGACGGCGCTGATGGCGGGCATTCGGAAGGGTGTCTGGAACGACACGTTGCCCGGCGTTCGAATCCTCTGCCGGACCTTCAAGGTCAGCCCGCCGACCTTGCAGGCGGCGACCGGCCGGCTGCTGACGGCGGGAGTCCTGCTCTCCGACGGGCCCCGCCGCCGGCTCCGGATTTCCAAGTCGTGGAGCCGGGAAAAAAAGCCGGACGCCCTCGCCGGCCGGGAACGGCGAAGGGTTCTCTTCCTTTCCGGCGATCCGCTTTCCGACATGCCTCATTCGCGGCTCGAGGTCTTCTCCGGTTTCCGGCTGGAATGCCCCGACTGGGACGTGCGGCTGCAAAGCCTGTCGTTCGAAGACGCGAAGGTGCCGCGCCGCCAGTGGGACCAGCTGATCCGGACTGAGGAACCGGACGCGCTGGTGATCTTCAACGGCACTCCGGTCATCGGCCGCTGGGCCGCGAAGCGCAAGCTGAAGACGGTCTTCATCGGCGGGGATTCCGGCGGCCTGCCCGTCCCGACCATCGGCATGATGGCCCGCGGGCTGATCCGCGATGCCATCGACGAGTTTGCCCGGCATGGTCACCGGCATATCTGCATGCCCGTGATCGGTGTCTTCCCGCGGCTACAGGAGGGGCTTGGCAAGACGATGGCGGAGGAAATGGAGCGGGCGGGCCTGCCGTTCGATGTCTCATGGAACATGCCGACCTCGACCCAGCACGACCCGGACGTGCTGCTCAACATTCTGACCCGGGTGTTCAAGGTGCGGATTCCAACCGCCGTGATCGCGATGACGTGGTCGGACTTCGTCACCATCCAATCGTTCCTGAACACCCGTCGCCTCGCCATTCCGGACGATGTCTCGGTGCTGGTGCTTTCGACGAGTTCCGCCCTCCGCTGGGTGCGTCCGCAACTGACGCATTTCACCCACGGGGTTGGCCGGGTCGCCCGGACCGTGCGGGACTGGATCGACAAGGGCGTCCCCGCCGATTGCACGCCCATCGCCCTGACGGTGCAGATCGTCCGCGGGGGAAGTGTCGGCCCTCCGCGACCGGGGTCGTAGCGGGAGCCGTCACTTGACGGGGCCTTGTCAGCCGTTCCGGTTGGCGGATCGGAGGGGTCCTTGGCATTGTAGGCGAGCACGAAGTCGGCGGCGGCTTGCTGGAGGCCGGCGATTTCGGGGGACGGTTCCTCCTAGGCCAGCAGGCCGGACCACCGTCACTTCAAGGAGACCTTCACCGTGCCGATGCGGCCGTCGAATTTGAAGGGTCGGCGCTCGTAGTAGTCGCGGGAGACGGTGGAGCCGAGGTCGCGGCCGACGTCGAAGCTCTCGCTGGCGGTGAAGGCGGCGGGCACGGTCATCTTCACCGCGGTGCGGGCGACTTCCTTGCCATCCACGGTGAGGATGATGTCGGCGGGCGCGCCGGGCTTCGGGGCCTTGAGCCGGGTCTCGACGACGATGACGTGCTTGCCGGGCGCGATCTTCTCCGCCGATTTCGCGATCGAGCGGTCGATGATCATGAGGTTGTACTCGAAGACGAGGTGGCCCTTTTCCATGTAGCAGGCGAGGCCGCCGCCCGCGCCGCCCATGGCGTACAGCACGCCGCTGGCGTCGGGGCCGGTCTCGACGTCGAGGGTGACGGTATTGTTGCTGTTGCCCAGGGCGGGCGCGGTGAACTCCGGCATGCGGTTGGTCGTGTCGTCGAAAGTCCAGCTCGTGTAGGGCGTTTTGATCCGGTCCTCGGGTCGGAGCCGCAGCCAGATGCCGGCACCGATGGGGAAAGCTTTGTTTTCCTCTGCCTGTTGGAGGAACAACTTCTTCATTTCCTCGAGCTTCTCCGGCATCTCCTTGGCGAGATCGTGCATCTGGGAGAAGTCCTTGGTGAGGTCGTAGAGTTCCCACACGGCCTTGCTGGAGTCCCATTCGGCGAGGCCCGGCTGGGCGTTGAGCCAGGGCGACAAGGGGCCGAAGGTGCAGGCGTACCAGCCGTCCTGATAGATGCCGTCGCTGCCGTTGTTGTCGAAGTACTGGACCTGCTTGTTTTCCGCGGCCTTCGGGTCGGTGAAGGAGGCGGCCATGCTGACGCCGTCGACGGGATCCTGCGGGAAGCCGTTCACTTCCCGCGGGGTCTTGATGCCAATGACGTCGTAGAGCGTCGGGGCGATGTCGTTGACGTGGTAGAACTGCGAGCGCGGGGTTTTGTCGGGCTTGATTTTCTTCGGCCACGACACGACCAGCGGGTTGCGGGTGCCGCCGAAGTGGGAGGCGACGAGCTTGGTGTGGCGGAACGGGGTGTTGCCCGCCCAGGCCCAGCCCGAGTGCTTGATGTTGTCGGTCAGCGGGCCGCCGAGCGCCTTGAGGCCGCCGAGTTCGTCGAGGGCCTTGATCTGCTGGGCGATGGTGTTGGGGATCTGGTTCTGGGCGAGCAGTTCGCTGATCGAGCCGTTCTGGCCTTCGGCGGAGCAGCCGTTGTCGCCCCAGAGGTAGAGGATGATCGTGTTGTCGCGCTGGCCGCTCTGATCGAGGAAATCCACCAGCTTGCCGACCTGGGCGTCGGTGTGTTCGCAGAAGCCGGCGTAGAGTTCCATCAGGCGGATCTGGAAGGCGCGCTCGGCTTCGGGGATGTCGCTCCAAGCGGTCATCGTGGGGTCGCGAGGCGTGAGTTCGGTGCCGGCGGGGATCCAGCCGAGCGACTTCTGACGGGCGAAGATTTCCTCGCGCAGCTGGTCCCAGCCTTGGTCGAACTTGCCTTTGTATTTGTCCGCCCAAGTCGAGGTGACGTGGTGGGGACCGTGGACGCCGCCGGGGGCCCAGTACATCAGGAAGGGCTTGTCGGGGGAAAAGGCGCGGTGCTTTTTCAGCCAGGAGATGCCCTTGTCGGCCATGTCCTCGGTGAGGTGATAGGTCTCGTCGTGCGGTGGCTCGATCGCGGTCGTATTCTCGATGAGGCGCGGCTCCCATTGCGAGGTCTCCCCGGCGAGAAAGCCGTAGAAGTGCTCGAAGCCGTAGCCGGTGGGCCAGTACGTGAAGGGTCCCATCGCGGTGGTCTGGTCGGCCGGCGTGTTGTGCCACTTGCCGAAAGCGGAAGTCTTATATCCGTAGTTTTTCAGCACCTCGGCGACGGTCGCGGAGGTCTTCGGCATCACGCCGGTGTAGCCATCCCAATCGACCGCTCGCTCGGCGATGGTGCCGCTGCCGACGCGCTGGTGGTTGCGGCCGGTGAGAAGTGCGGCCCGGGTCGGCGAGCAGATGGAGGTGGTGTGGAAGCGGTTGTAGGCGATGCCCTCGTCGCGGAGCCGGGTCAGCGTCGGCGTGTGGGCGAATCCGCCGAAGGTATCCGGCACGCCGAAGCCCGCGTCGTCGATCAGCACGATGAGCACGTTCGGCGCGCCTTTCGGCAGGCGCTCCGGTTCGACGCGGCGCCGGTGGGTGGACTCCTGCAAGGTCGGCCCTGCCTTGCTGGCGGAGGGTGCGGGCGGGAACGGCAGCACGGAGCCGTCGTCGGGCGTCGCGGCGGCGAGGGGCAGTTGGAGGATGAGGAGGGACAAAATGGTTCTCATGGCCTTGAATGGAGGAAGTTTGAACAGGAGGAAAGGGAGGGAACGGAGAGTTTGAATTTGATCCGTTTCGTCCGGTTGGCGGGGTGGCGTTGAAATCGAAGGGAATCGATCAGGGATCCTCCGTTTCCTCTGTTTCCTCCTGTTCAAATCCTTCCGGGGAATTCGCGCCGGGAAGAATCAGCCGGTGGACGCCGGCAGTGAGCTTCATCTCATTGAAATTGATGAGGAGGCCGACCGGGACGTTCAGAAGTTTCATGTAGCTGAGGAGTTGGGCCTTGTGGATCGGAAGGATTTGTTGCGCGGCTTTCACTTCCACGAGAACACAACCGTCAACGAGCATGTCGAAGCGGAGCGGCTCTTCGCGGGTGAAGCCTTTGTAGTGGATCTGCACGCTCTTCTGGCTGACGCAGTCGAGCTGGCGGAGTTCCAGTTCCTTCAGCAAGCACCACTCGTAGATGGACTCGATGAGTCCCGGGCCTTTGTCGCGGTGGACTTCGATCGCTCCACCGATGATGGATTCGGTGAGGGATGAGGCTTTCGGGAAGAGAGGGTCATGGTTATTGGGAGAAAAGCCTTCTGAACAGGAGGGAACAGAGGAAACGGAGAGGATCCGGTCGAAATGAATCTCTGTTACCTCCGTTTCCTCCTGTTGAAATCGTTGTGGTTTCGAGGAGACCCGACGGTCATGGCTTCGGTGAGACCGGAGGCTTTGGAGAACAAGGGGTGCATGGGGGATTGGATTTTGAACAGGAGGGAACAGAGGAAACGGAGATGGTCAGTTTCAGAAGAATCTCTGTCGCCTCCGCTATTTCATGTTGAAATTCTATTTCTTCAAATACCTGATCTCGGTTTTGCCGATGGTCCCGTTGAAGGCGAAGGGGGCCTGGTCGAAATAGTCGAGCGAGACGGGCGAATCGAGGTCGGTGCCGATGTCGAAGGTCGCGTTCGAGGTGAAATGGAGCGACATCGCGGCGGGCACGCGGCCTTGCGCGACTTCCTTGCCGTCGACTTTCAGCGACACGTCCATCGGCCCGCCGATCTTGTCGACGAGCTTGGATTCGACTTCGACCTTCACCTTTCCCGCCGGCAACTTGTCCTTGGACTTCAGCTTGGTGCGCTGGACTTCGAACAGGTTGAACTCGTAGTGCAGGTAGCCGTCCTTCACGTAGCAGGTGATGCCGCCGGAGAAGCCGGCCAGGGCGTAGAGCACGCCGTTCGCATCCGCCGGCACGTCGACCTCCATGCTGACCAAGCTGTCCTGCTTGCCGAGCTTCGGCGCGGCGGATTCCGGCATGCGGGTGATGGGCGAGTCGAAGGTCCATTCCGTGAGCGGGGAGGCGGGCGCGTCCTCCGGGTGGAACAGCGCGGTGGACCAGAGGCCGCCGCCGATGGGCAGGTTCTTGTTTTTCGTGGATTCGACCAGGAAGAGCAGCTTCAGCTCTTCCAGTTTCTTGGGATTCGCGGCGGCGAGGTCGTTGGCCTGGCTCCAGTCCTCGTCGAGGTTGTAAAGCTCCCACTTGTCGGTCAGCGGCGACCATTCCTTGATCCCTTTCGGCAATCCGCCGATCCACGGTTCGCGCGGGCCGGGCGCGCTGGCGAACCAGCCATCGTGGTAGATCCCACGGCTGGCCATGATGTCGAAGAACTGGGTCTTGCGGGTGCCCGGCGCCTTCGCGTCATCGAAGGCGTAGACCATGCTGACGCCGTCGAATGAATCCTGCTCGAAGCCGTTCACGATCTTCGGCGGGGTGATCTTGGTCAGTTCGTAAATGGTCGGCGTGATGTCGATGACATGGTGGAACTGCGGGCGGGCCGTCGGGTCGGCCTTGATGCGCTTCGGCCAGGAGACGGCCAGCGGCTGGCGGGTTCCGCCGAAGTGCGCGCCGACGAGCTTGGTGGACTTGTAGGGCGTGCTGCCGGCCCAGCCCCAGGCGGCGTGGTACATGTTGTCGGTCTTGGTGCCGCCGAGGGCATCGAGCCCGCCGAGTTCTTCCAGCGCCTCGAGGTGCTGCGAGATTTTCGTCGGGATGCCGTTCTGCGCGAGCTGCTCGCTGATGGTGCCGTAGAGGCCTTCGGCGGAGGAACCGTTGTCGCCCCAGATGTAGAAGATCAGGGTGTTGTCGAGTTTGCCCTGCTTCTCGATCTCGTCGATCACGCGGCCGGCGTTGTAGTCGGCGTGCTCGGTGAAGCCGGCGAAGACTTCCATGAGGCGGCGCTGGAAGGGTTTCTCCGCCTCGGGGATCGAGTCCCAGGAGGCCATCGACTCGGGCCGCGGCGTGAGTTGCGCGTTCTGCGGGATCCAGCCCTTCGCCTTGGCCTTGGCAAAGACGCGCTCGCGATACTTGTCCCAGCCGTCGTCGAACTTGCCCTTGTACTTGTCCGCCCATTCCTTCATCACCTGATGCGGGCCGTGGGAGGCGCCGGGCGCCCAGTACATGAAGAAGGGCTTGTCCGGCGCGTAGGCCTTTTGCTCGCGCAGCCAGGTGATGGCGTCGGAGGCGATGTCGTCGCTGAGATGGTAGCCCTTGGGAAGATGGTCGGTGACCGGGTTGATGTTGCGGGTCAGGGTCGGCTCATACTGCGAGGCTTCGCCGGCAAGGAAGCCGTAGAAGTATTCGAAGCCGTAACCGATGGGCCAGTATTCGAAGGGGCCCTTGCTGGTGATTTGTTCTTCCGGGGTGTTGTGCCATTTGCCCCAGCAGCCGGTGTTGTAGCCGTAGTTTTTCAGGACCTCCGCGACGGTCGCCGAGGTCTTCGGGATGACCCCGCTGAAGCCGTCGAAATCGTTGGCGATCGCCGCGATCTGGCCGTTGCCGACGCGGGTGTGGTTCCTTCCGCAAAGCAGGGCCGCGCGGGTCGGCGAACACATCGCGGTCGAGTGGAAGCGGTTGAACGAAACGCCCATCTTCGCGACGCGGTCGAGGGTCGGCGTGTTGATCTCGCCGCCGTAGGTCGAGGCGGTGCCGGGGCCGACATCGTCCATCAGGATGATCAGGATGTTCGGCGCGCCTTCGGCCAGGCGCTTCGGTTCGACGCGCTTCTTGTAGGTGGAATCCTCGATGGTCAGGCCCGCGGTGGAGCCGGAGGGGGCGGGCGGGAAGGGCAGGATTTCCTGGGCACGGGCCGCCGGGGCCAGCGCTGCGGCGAGGATGAAGCCGGCGATATAGGGAGGGAGTGTCATGACGAGTGGTTGTTAGAAGGTGGGAAACAAGGTGGTGAAGGTGAACGCGACCGACCATTCGCTCAGGCCGCGGTCGTTCTTGAGGTTGTACTGCGGGTTGATCGCAAAGCGCACCGGCTGGTCGCCGAGCTTGGTGACCTTGCCGAGCTGGATGCCGACCGGGACGCTGAGCCAGCGGCTGTTTTCCCAGTCGTAGGAGAACTGCAGGTCGCCGGCGCTGAGCGACCAGCCGCCGCCGAGCTGGTAGGCGATGACCGGCTGGATGTTGGTCAGCGCGGTATCGCTCCAGAAGACGTTCTGGGTGAAGAGCCCGAGGCTGAGTTTCTTGTCCACCTGCCAGACGAAGCCGGCCGCGGGGCCGATGGAGAAGCCGTCCGGAAGGTCGCCGGTGGTGTCGAGCGACATCACCGGGCCCACGCCCCAGCGGCCCCAGTCCTGGTTGAAGACCATCAGGTCGAAGAACGACAGCGGCGCGAAGCCCTCGTCGCCGCGGCCGCCGGTCTGATAAGGAATGGTGGCGCGGAAGATGTTGGGCCGGCCGAGGAACTCGAAGGGAATCACCGGCCGGAACTGGAAGGTCCACTGCTCCGAGTCCTCGCCGGGAATGGACGTGCCGTGGAAGCCGCCGGTGTAGATCGACTGGAAATTCAAGGCCATCAGCGAGGCCGTGGGATCGGTCGCCTGGCGCGAGAGTTCGTCGGCATCCTCCGCCGCATGGACCGTGGCGGCGAGGGACAGGAGAGGAAGGAAGTGGCGGAGGTTCACGGATCGGATGTTGTTAGAACTTCATCAGCATCTTGAACCAGATCGAGTCGCCCTGGAGGCGGTTCCTCGTTTCAAACTCGTGCAGCCATTTCACCTCGGCGAGCAGGTCCTGGCCGCCGACCTTGGTGATGAAGGAAAGCGCCGGGCCAAGTCCCGCGGTGCGGCCTTTGAAGTCGCCGAAGGTCGCGCCCGCGCCGCTGTCGCCCTCCACCTGCTCATACCAGTAGCCGCTCACGCCGACCCCGGCCAAGCCGCCCCACAGCGGGAAGTGCTGGGCCAGCGTGCCGTCGAGGTGAAGCTGGGTGCCGCTCTGGTAGTTCGTGTCGCTATTCTCCTGGTTGAAGCTGGCCCCGAAGAACAGCGATGCCTCGATGCCGTTCTTCTGGCCGAAGTACATGGCCGCCACTTTCGGCTCGATGGTCCAGAAGTTCTTGCCGGTGTTCGCCAGGCGGCCGACCTGGTAGCGTCCGGTCGGCGCGTAGCCGGTGACGCGGAAGTTGAAGCTCAGGTCGTCGCTCGCCTTGTAGCCCAGCATCAGAGGGATCAGCACGATGTCGCCGATCCCGTCGAGGCTGTCGGCGCGCTGCACGTTGAAGGGCCCGGCGGCGACGGTGCCGGAGACGTCCATCCAGAGATAGGGAATGGTCGCGCTCATCGCATACGACCAGCAATCGCCGAGTTCCACCGGCGGTCGCCACAGCATCGTCAAGCCCACGGCGGTGGAGTCGGCATTCACGCCCAGTGCCTTGAGGCCGGCGATCGGGATCTGTTGGCCTCCTTCGAAGTCGCCTTCGTAGTAGAGGAAATTGAAGCGGGTGATGAAGGTCTCCTCCATCGGCACGCCGTCCATGAACGAGGCCATGGAACCCGGCGCATAGTGGCCGCTGCCGCCTTCTTCGGCGACGAGGAGGGTGGGGAGGACGAAGGCGGAGAGTGCGGCGGCGCGAAGGCAGCGGGACGGGGACATAAGCACGCGGATACGATTTTGTTAGAAAGTGGGGCATTATCCTAGGCAATGCGCGTCATTCCGGGCAAGGAGTATTGATTTGGATGGAATCCATAGGCATGGGTTATGGGTGTTCCCGCGCAACGTGCAGAAAATCGGCCACTTCGTGGCGGTCGCGAAGGCGAAGAGCTTGAGCGAGGCTGCGCGGCAACTGGGCATCAGCCAGCCGGCGCTGACCGCGAGCATCCGCAAACTGGAGGCGGTGCTGGGCTTCGAACTTTTCGACCGCGAACACGGCTTTCACCTCACCGCGATGGGGACTGAGCTGCTGTCCCGCGCCGAGTCCGCGTTCCTCCATCTCCGCGATCTGGAGCGGGAACTGGACCTGCTCCGCTCCGGGGCCCTCGGCGAGATCCACGTCGCGTGCGGGCCGACCGTGGCGGACGGCTTCGTCGGTCAGGCGGTCGGCCGGCTGTTGAAGTCACGGCCGGAGGTGAAGACGAACGTTCATGTCGGTCGCTTTGAAGAAATGCCGAAACTGCTGCGCGAGCGGCGCATCGACTTCTTCATTGCCGACTTCACGTTGATCGAGCGCGATGCCGATCTGGAGATCCTGCCGCTGGCCCCGCTGGAGATCCTTTTCTTTTGCCGTGCGGGGCACCCGCTGGCGGATCGTGAGATCGGACTGGAGGAATTCTTTTCCTATCCGCACGCGGCACCCGGACTTCCGGCGTGGGCGAAGGCATGGCTGGAGAAGCACCGTCCGGCGGACGCGCCGATCAAGGGGCTGCACGTTCAGTGCAGCCATCACGCGCTGCTCAAATCAGTGGTCGAGCACAGCGACGCGATCAGCGGCGCGACGCGGCCGGTGATCCGGGCGGAGCTGGATGAAGGCCGCTTCGCCCTGATTCATCTCAAGGCCGAGAAGATGCACAACCAGGCGGGCATCGTCTGGCTGCGCGGCCGTCCGCCTTCGCCGGCCGGGAAACTGCTGATCGAAGAACTCCAGCGGCTGGCGGGCGAGAGCATTTGATTCACGGCCTTCGATGACCAGCAGGTTGTATCAGGGCTTGTTGGGGTAGATGGCGGACCATTCGTCCTCCATGCTGACGACAGTCCAGCCTTTGGCCTTCGCCGTGTCATGCCGAGTTTATCCCTGATTCAGGCAAAAGGGTTGACCGGGGTGATGCCTTCAATCCCGCTAAAATCCTTCGCGTTTTCGGTCAGGATGAGCGGTATGCTTTCGCGGATCATCAGCGCTGCGAGTTGCCGGTCAAAATAGGCCTGCCGGGTGACTCCGCCCGTCACGCATAAATCCAGCGCGAGTTGGGCCGTCCCGAGCGTCAGCGGAAGAACCGTCAAGCCACGCAAACGGGCCAGCGAACGGATCTTGTCGCGCGCCAACTGAGGACTGTCGGGTGGCTGATTTCTCGGGCCGG
>CAMCYK010000015.1 GCA_945883695.1 Akkermansia muciniphila
GCCGATCATCAGGACGGACGATCCCTTCAAGCGCCGTTGGCCGTCCTCGCCGATGCCCGGCACCGACAGGTGGCGGGCGTAGCGCAGGCGTTCTTCGGAGGTGAGCGGCGGCAGGTCGGGCATCGGGGGAGGATAGCGCCTCGGCCGGGCGTGGCAACCGCTCTGCCGTGGAGCGCGGCGTCGAAGACCGCGGATGACGGGGAACGGAGTCATGCGACGGGAGGGTTGGGTCCTTCGTCGGGGTGAAGCGGGCCGGGAGGCTGGCTTCGATGACAAAGTGCGGCGGTCATGGACGGCCGCTACCTAGGGAGCGGCGGCATTGCGCCTTGACCCGTCGGCGGGTTCTGAAAAAGGAGTGGGATGGCCGAAACCCATTCCACCTTTTCCCTCCGTCCCGGCGACGCGGCTCCCGGTTTCCAGTTGCCGGCGCCCGACGGCACGCTGCACGAGCTCCACGCGATCCGTGGCAACGGCGGCCTGCTGGTGGTGTTCGCCTGCAACCATTGTCCCTACGTCATTCACCTGGCGGGCGCGCTGGGCAGCCTCGCCGGTGAAATCGAAGCCGAAGGAGTCGCCACCGTCGCGATCTCCTCGAACGACATCGAAAAATACCCGGCCGATGCCCCGGCACAGATGGCGGTTTTCGCGGCGCGGCACGGCTGGAATTTCCCTTACCTGTTCGATGAAAGCCAGGAGGTCGCCAAGGCCTACGGGGCCGCCTGCACGCCGGACTTCTTCCTCTTCGATCACGAGCTGCGGCTCTATTACGCCGGGCAATTCGATGCGACCCGCCCGAAAAGCGGCCAGCCGGCGACCGGCGATGATCTGCGCGCGGCGGTGAAAGGCATGCTGGCCGGCGAGGAGCCGCCGGTCCGGCCCTTTCCCAGCACCGGCTGCAACATCAAGTGGAAGGCTGGCAGCGAACCGCCCTATTTTGCCTGAAACGTTTCGCATTTCACCATTGCCCGCGGCCCCATCGACCGACTAACACCTTCAGCCATGCCATCCCTGCCTCTGAACCTCGCGGTGCAACTCCAGACGATCGACTGGGTCATTTTGGTCGCCTCGGTGGCCATTTGTTTCGTGCCCGCGCTTTACTACGCCAAGAGGTCAGGAGAGAGCGTTTCGGAATTCTTCACCTCGGGCCAGTCGGTGCCGTGGTGGCTGATCGGGATCTCGATGGTCGCGACGACCTTCTCCACCGACACGCCGAACTTCGTCACCAACCTGATCCGCACGGAGGGCGTTTCGTCGAACTGGCAGTGGTGGGCCTTCGCGCTCACCGGGATGAGCACGGTGTTCTTCTTCGCCCGGCTGTGGCGCCGGTCCGGAGTCCTCACCGACCTCGAATTCTACGAGCTCCGCTACAGCGGCAAGGCGGCGCGCCGGGTCCGTGGCTTCCGGGCCGTGTATCTCGGCCTGTTTTTCAACTGCATCATCATGGCGTCGGTCAACCTTGCCGCCACCAAGATCTCGGGCATCCTGTTCGGCTTCGAGAAGTGGGAAACGCTGGCCTTCTGCGCGGTGATCAACATCGCGTTCGCCGCGACCTCGGGGCTGTGGGGCGTGCTGGTGATCGACATGATCCAGTTCGGCATCGCGATGACCGGTGCCTTCGCCCTGGCCTACTTCTGCCTGATCCAACCGGAGATCGGCGGCTTGGACGGCTTGATCACCAAGATCTCGGCCACCTCGCCGGAGACGCTCAGGATGATCCCGTCCGCCGACAGCGGCCTGCTGTGGAGCATCATGTTGATCCCGCTGCTCGTCGGATGGTGGTCCACCTGGTATCCCGGCGCGGAGCCTGGCGGCGGCAGCTACATCGCCCAGCGCATGCTGGCGGCCAAGTCCGAACGTGACGCGTTGGGCGGCACCTTGTTCTTCAACTTCGCCCACTACGTTCTCCGGCCCTGGCCGTGGATCCTCGTCGGCTTGTGCTCGATGGTCATCTTCCCCGAGCTGAGCGATATCAAGAAGGCCTTCCCCGATCTGCCGGACGGCCTGCTCGGTCACGACATCGCCTATCCCGCGATGATGCAATTCCTGCCAACCGGCTGGCTCGGCCTGATGGTTGCCGGATTGCTCGCGGCCTACGTTTCGACGATCATCACCCACCTCAACTGGGGCACTTCCTACTTGGTGCACGACTTTTACCAGCGCTTCATCAATCCCGGGAAGACCGACAAGCACTACGTGGGGGTCGGCCGCATGATGACCGTCGTACTGATGCTGGTCGCCGGCGCGATCACCTTGTTCATGGAGACGGCGCAGGATAATTTCAAGCTGCTGCTGCAGATCGGGGCGGGCACCGGATCGCTCTATCTTTTCCGTTGGTTCTGGTGGCGGATCAATGCGGTCAGCGAAGTGACCGCGATGGTGGCGTCGCTGGTGGTGGCGTTCGTGTTCCAGGTGATTGCCAAAGGCCAGGTGGACGGGGAAGCCGTGCCTTGGTTCATCAAGCACCAGCTCCCGCTCGGGGTGGGCATCACCACGCTGTCGTGGGTGATCGCCACCTTCGTCAGCAAGCCGACCGATGCCGCGACGCTGCGCAAGTTCTACGACAAGGTCCGTCCCGCCGGTCCCGGCTGGGCGAAAATCCGTGCGGAAAGCGGCCTGCCGGCCTCGCCGGACAGCTTGCCGATGGCGCTGCTCGGCACCGTCCTCGGCGTGACCATGATCTGGACCGGTCTCTTCGCGACCGGCAGCTTCCTGTATGGCAATCACCGCGATGGCATGATCCTCGGCGCGGTCTTTCTGGGCGCGTCGGTCGCGCTGATCTCCCTGGTAAGGAAGCTGTGGGCGAAGGAGGCGTGAGGAGAATCCGGGTGGCGCGCCGCCGCGCGGTTAGGGAGTGTGGACCTGTGGTCCACACGGGTGTCGACGGCACGTCGACACTCCTCAAGGGGGGCGGCTGCTTCGGTTTGCACTACCGACGGCAGGGCTCACCCACGAGAATGACTTGGCAAGACCGGTCCCGCCCGTGCTAGGCTACCCACCGCATGGACGCGCTGATTCACCATCTGGAACGGAAGGAAGATCTCTCGCCGCGGGAGATCAGGGTGGCGGCCGAGCTGCTGCTCGATCCCGCCGCGCCGGATGCCAAGAAGGCCGCGCTGTTGGAAAACCTTTCGAAGAAGGGCGAGACGCCGGCGGAGATCGCCGGCTTCGTCGAAGTCTTTCTGGAGCACGCGGTCGATCCGCATGCCGGCCTGCTCGATCTCGAAGGTCCTACGATCGACGTCTGCGGCACCGGCGGCGACAAGCTGAACCTCTTCAACGTCTCGACCACCTCGATGTTCGTCGTGGCGGCGACCGGGGCGGTGGTGATGAAGCACGGCAACCGCGGCATCACGTCGAAGAGCGGCGGCGCGGACGTGCTGGAAGCGCTGGGCATCCGGATCGACCTGCCGGCGGAGGGCTTCCGCGATTGCTTGGAAAAGGCGGGCGTCGGCTTCCTGTTCGCCCAGGCCTATCATCCCGCCTTCAAGGCGGTGGTGAACGTCCGCAAGCAGCTCGCTGAAAAGGGCGTGCGCACGATTTTCAACCTGATCGGCCCGCTGTTGAACCCGGCCAGGCCGCAGTGCCAGTTGGTCGGCGTCTTCGACCGCGAGATGTGCCCGGCCTTCGCCGAGATCCTCCAGCGGCTCGGCCGCGAGAGCGCCTGGGTGGTCCACGGGACCACCGGCGACGGCCGCTGCGTCGACGAGGTCAGCCTGTTAGGCTCCACCCGCATCTGCAAGGCCGGGCTCTATCAGGACCTGGTCGATGAAGAGGTGCGGCCGCGCGACTTCGGGATGAAGCACGCCGAGGTCGAAGAGTTGCAAGGCGGCGACGCGACGGTGAACGCCGCGATTCTGGAAGCGATCCTTACCGGCAAGGACACCGGTCCGAAGCGCGACATGGTGCTGTTGAATGCCGGAGCGGCGATCGCCTGCTGCGGGCTCTCGGACGACATCGGCGACGGGATCGAAATCGCGCGGAGCCTGATCGACGACGGCAGCGCGCTGGGGCGGCTGCGCTTGTTGCAGGAGGTGGCGAAGCGGTGATTGCTGTAGCGGCGCGTCGATGACCGCCGCACTTTGTAAAGAAGCCACGGCAAGCTCCCGCTCACGCACCAATGATCTAACAGATGCTCCCGTGCTTCGTTTCCATCCAGCGGCGGTCATGGACGCGCCGCTCCACCATCATTTTTCCCGACGGGAAAGCCAAAGCGTCATCGCGCCTTCCATCCAATCCGGAGTGTAAACGGGCATCCCAGAGGCTTCATCCCGATCCGGCTTTCTTCCCCGCTCGAAATCGCGCGCTGCGGTGCGGGCCGATCCGCCGATCTCGCCGGTCCCCAAGACCACCAGATTGTCGAACGCGGCGATCATTCCGCCCTCCGCGCATTGGCAGAGCAGCCGCGTCATTTCCGCCTGGTCGCGCTCGATCCGGGATGCCCGGGTTTCCTCATCCGGGTAGAGCAAGCCGAGGAGATGGATCGATGCGATCGCGTAGCGGGCGAGATCGTTGCCGCCGTCGGCCAAGGGGGTGAGACGCTCGACGTGGCGGCGGAATTTGATGGCAGTCTCGGCTGAAACGGTCACTGCCGAGGGATTCTGGCTTTTCCCCCATGAGTCCATGTCCTGCCAGCAGTCGAGGAGTTCCCGGGGATGGTTCATGGTCGGGGGAAGGCTTGCGGCGAGACGCCGCAGCCACGGTTACCTCTTCTCCTTCGGCAACTTCAGCCATGCCTCGATCTCGGCGAGGGGCTTGGTGTTGATCACGTCCTGCCTTCTCAGCCAGCCCTTCCTCGCGACGCTGGCGCCGAACTTGAGGAACTGGAGCTGGTTGACCGAGTGGGCGTCGGGGTTGATCGAGCACAGCACGCCCTTGTCGCGGGCGCGGTGCCACCAGCGCCAGTCCATGTCGAAGCGCTTCGGGTTGCAGTTCAGCTCGATCACGGTGCGGGTCGCCGCGGCGCAGTCGATGATCTTCTCGTGGTTCACCGCGTAGCCGTCGCGGCGCAGCAGCATGCGGCCGGTGAGGTGGCCGAGCATGGTGACGTGCGGGCTTTCCATCGCGCGGATGATGCGCTTCGTCATCGTGTCCTCGTCGAGGTTGAGGACGTTGTGGACCGAGGCGACGGCGAAATCGAGGCGGGCGAGCATGGCCTCGCCGAAGTCGAGCGAGCCGTCCTTGAGGATGTCGACCTCCGAGCCGGCGAAGAGGCGGAACCGCGGGCCGCCGTGCTCGCGGTTCCACGCGGCAATCTTGTCGAGCTGGGCGGCGAGCCGCTCCTCGTCCAGCCCGCGGGCCTGTGGCGAGGATTTCGAATGATCGGAGATGCCCAAGTACTGCAAGCCTAGTTCCCGGGCGCCTTCGGCCATCTGGTCGAGCGTCGAGCGGCCGTCGGACTCGGTGGTGTGGTTGTGGAAGGTGCCGCGCAGGTTTTCCCACTCGATCAGCCGCGGCAGCGTGCCCTCGTCGGCGGCTTCGATCTCGCCGCGGTTCTCGCGGAGCTCGGGCGGGACGAAATCGAGGCCGAGGGCGCGGTAAATGTCGGCCTCGTCGCGGACCACCGGCAGGTTCTCGCCGGTGAAGCCGTATTCGTTGAGCGACCAGCCCTGCTTGAGGGCGCGCGAGCGGATCGCGACGTTGTGCTCCTTGCTGCCGGTGAAATACATCAGGGCGAACGGGAACTGGTCGTTGGCGACCGCGCGCAGGTCGCACTGCATGCCGTTCTCGAGCAGGATCGAGCACTTGGTGTCGCCATGGGCGATGACCTCCTTGGCGAACGGCTGCTTCGCGAAGAATTCCGTCAGCTCGGCGGGCTTCGGGGTGGCGACGATGAAGTCGAGATCATGCACCAGTTCCTTCGAGCGCCGGGTCGAGCCGGCGACCGCCGCGCGCAGGACTTCCGGATGGCCGCGCAGGGCCTCGAGGATCTCGTCGGCGGCGGTGGTCGCCTCGTCGAGGCGGTGGACGCTCGCGCTTTGTTCGCGGCGGGCGATTGCTTCCAGGATCTTGACCTGGGTCTTGTCGCCGAAGCCGGCAAGCCCCGCGACCTTGCCGCTGTCGCAGGCGGCTTTCAGCGACGCGATCGAGTCGATGCCCAGCGTCTTGTGCAACGCGGCGATTTTCTTCGGGCCGAGTCCGACAATGTCGAACAGCTCGAAGAAGCTGTCGGGATAGTTGGCGCGGAGCTTCTTGTGAAATTCCAGTTCGCCGGTGGTCGCCAGCTCGTGAAGCTTGTCGCGCAGGGCCTCGCCGATGCCCTTGATGCCTTCCAGCTTTTGCTCGCGGGCCATCGCCACGATGTCGCCGTCGAAGCCGGAGACGATCCCGGCACCCTGGCGGTAGGCGCGGACCTTGAAAGGGTTCTCGCCTTGGATTTCGAGCAGCAGGGCGATTTCCTCGAGGACTTCGACCAATCGTTCGCGGGTCACGGACATGCGCGGAGGCTAGGGAGCCGGTGCGCCCGGGACAGTCGAAAAAATTTCGCGACCGGGGGAATCGTGGCGCGGGGTGACACGGTGGCCGGCGGATTGGCATTCGGAGCGGATGGAAACCGGAGCCCTCGCCAGCAGGCTGGCGGAGGGAGAGCGGCAGCAGGCTGCCGCAGTCCAAGGATGCTTCACGAGCCGGGCAGCAGGTCCGCCACGACCATCCGGTGATCGCTGCGGCGGGTGGTCACCGCGGCGCAGCGCAAGGGGAGGAAATAGCGGGTGCAGTGGATCTGGTCGATCCGGTGAATCGGGATCCGGCGCTGGTAGGTATTGCCCCAGCCGGTGCCGGCGGCGCTGAAGGCATCGACGAAGTCCGGCTTCAGCAGGCTGTGGATCGGGTCGGCGGGCGGGGCGTTGAAATCGCCGCCGAGAATCACCGGCCGGCCCGGCGCGGTGTCGTCGAGGATGGTCAGGGCGATCGCGAGCTCCCTGAGCCGGACCTGGCGGTTGATCCGGTGGGCCCGCCAGCAATCGCGCCGCCACAAGCGGAGATCGGTGGCGGCGCTGGTCAGGTGGAGGTTGACGACCTCGAACTCCATGCCGTCGGGCCGGCGCACGGTGACCTGCTGGACGCGGAAATTTCCCTGCTGCGGATTGACCTCGCGTTGGATTCTCCAGTGGGAACGGGTGACGATGCCGTTGGTCATGTAGATCCGGTAGTCGCCTTCGCCGTCGTAGAGCAGGTCGGCGATCTCGCGCACATGGTGCGGATGGACTTCCTGGAGCAGAACCACGTCGGGGTCCCAGCGGCGGATGTCGGCGGCGGGGCTCTTGAGGGGGTCGTATTTGAAATAATTGCAGTTCAGGGTGAGCACCCGCAGGACCGGCCGCCCGTCGGCGAATCCCGCGGGGCCGGGAACCGGGGCGGATTTCCCGAGGTTCGCGATGACCCGTGCCTCGTCGGCGCCGAGCAGGACGGTCATCGCCCAGACCCCGGTGATCACCAGCGACAAGGGCGCGCGGAGGAACCAGAAGGCGGTGATCGAGCAAAACAGCCCGACGCCGCCCCAGGCCCAGATCGGAACCACGGTGAAGGCCGCCAGCTTGTCGGGCTGGCGGGCGAAGGCGTAGATCGTGAGGAGATGCAGCAGCAGCGACAAGCCGATGAGGAGCCATCCGGCGCGGCGGCGGAAGCGGGAGGACTTCATCAGGCCGGACAGCGGGCGGGTTGGACCCTCAGAACGGCAGGCCCAAGCCGCCGGTCAGCTTTTTCATCTCGGCGGCGGAGATTTCGCGGCCTTTTTGAATGGCTTCCTGGACCCCCTTGAGCACGAGCTCCTGGAGGAATTCGACGTCATCCGGGTCGACCACCGACTTGTCGATGACCAGCGACACGACATCGCCGGCGCAGGTGGCGACCACGGTCACCTTGCTGCCGCCGACGCTGGCTTCGACGGTTTTGCGGGCGAGTTCTTCTTGCGCAGCGGCCATCCCGGCCTGCATTTTCTGCGCCTGCTTCATCATTTTCTGGATATCCATGGGAAAATCGGGAGTTGGGAGTTGAGGGACGGGTTGCGATCTAGGTTTTCAGGTTGGCTCCGAACATGTCGAGAGCGGTCCGGATGAGAGGATCTTTCTTGAACTCTTCCATCGGGTCGGCCTTCGCGGCGGGTGGTTCGGCCGCGGCGGCTTCCGGCTGCCACGGCGGGCGGTCGGAGGGAGCGGGCGCGGGCGCGGGTTCGGGCTCCGCTTCTTCGGGCGCGGTGGCGATCAACTCGTCGAGCGAAAGCACCACTTCGGGTTTGGCGGGAGCCGCCGGGGGGGCGGGAGTTTGCGCCACCGGTGCCGGGACGGCTGCGACGGGTTCGGAAGGTTCGGCGGGTTGGAGAGCGGGCGCGGCCCCGGGGACCGCGGCGGCGGCCGTCGGCAGCGGGGCCGCGGCGTAGGAAACCGGCGAGTTGAGATGTTCCGAGGCACCGGCGAGAACCTTGATGACGTCGGAGAGGCGGATTTCGCCGAGCGTCTGCACCGCCTTGATCAGGCCGATCTCGAGGTGGAGCCGCTTGTTGGAGGCCCACTTCATGCGGCCCTCGGTCTCGGCGAAGACATCGATCACCGAAAGCAGCCGCTCCGGCACGTAGTTGTCGGCGGCCGTGCGCAGCGCCGCCCAGGTCTCGGCCGGGATGCCGTCGCCGCCACTGGTGGAATCGAGCTTGGCGACCAGCAGCGCGCGCACCGAGCCGATCAACTCGCCGAGCAACTGCGACAGCTCCCGGCCGGCCTCGGCCTCGCGCTGCACGGTGGCGAGGGCGGTCGGGGTGTCGCGCTTGAGCAGGGCGCCGATGATGGCGGCGACCGTCTCGCGCGAGGTGAAGCCGAAGATATCGAGCACGTTCGCCTCGGTGATCGTCCCGCCGCAGAAAGCCACGAGCTGGTCGAGCATCGACTGGGCGTCGCGCATCCCGCCGTCGGCCCCTTTGGCGATGGCCCAGGCGGCCGCTTCGTGGAGGTGGATGCTTTCCTCTTTCGCGATGTGGAGGAGGTGGGCTGCAATGATCTCCGAGGGAATCGGGCGAAGGTCGAAGCGTTGGCAGCGGGACAGGACCGTGGGCAGGATCTTTTGCACCTCGGTGGTGGCGAAGATGAACTTCACATGGTCCGGCGGCTCCTCGAGGATCTTCAACAAAGCGTTGAAGGCGTTTGACGAGAGCATGTGGACCTCGTCGATGTAATAGATCTTGAACTGGCCGCGGGCCGGGGCGAAGCGGGCTGAATCGCGGAGTTCGCGGACCTGTTCGACGCCATTGTTCGACGCACCGTCGATTTCCAGCACGTCGAGCGAGCGGCCTTCGGCAATTTCTACGCAGATGTCCTCGTCGGGGTCGAAGTCGGCCTTGGGTCCATTCGTACAATTGAAGGCCTTGGCCAAGATGCGGGCGGTGGTGGTCTTGCCGGTGCCGCGCGGGCCGACGAACAAGTAGGCGTGCGCCAGCCGCTTCTGGGCGATGGCGTTTTTCAGGGTCCGAACGACGTGGTCCTGGCCCAGGACATCGTCGAAGGTTTTCGGGCGGTATTTCCGGGCGAAGACCTGGTAGCTCACGCCCGGGAGGCTAGGCGGGATGGCCCGGATGGGAAGTGTGGAATGAAGTCCGCCGCGTCCAAAGGCGGGGAAGCCGTGGCAAGGCTCACTTTTTCGTCCCCCAGATCGGGCGGGCCTGGCGGGTGATTTCGCCGTCCAGCTCCGTCATCCGGGCGCGCATCGCGGCGACCCGCTCCGGGTGGGCGGCGGCGAGGTTGTCGCTTTCGCCCACATCCTTGGCCAGGTTGAACAGCATCGGTGCCGGCGGCTGCTCCTTGCCGCCGCCCATGACCAGCAGCTTCCAATCGTCCTGGCGGATGCCGGCCAGCGCGCCTTGGGAGGTGTAGTGGAGGAATTCGCGGCGCGGCGACTTCTCGCCCTTGAGCAGCGTCGCGGAGGCGTCGAGGCCGTCGATCGGCTTGCCCTCTGCCAGCGGATGGCCGCTCAGGGTGGCCAGGGTGGGCAGCAGGTCGATGGTCGAAAGCAGCTCGTCGGAAGTCTTGCCGGCGGGAATGCGGCCGGGCCCCCAGACGATGCACGGCACCCGCACCCCGCCTTCGAAGGGCGTCCCCTTGCCGTCGCGCAAAGGGGCGGCGCTGCCACCGTGGTGCTTGAACTGAAGCCACGGACCGTTGTCGGTGGTGTAGATCACCAGCGTGTCCTTCTCCAATCCGAGTTCGCGGAGCTTGGCGATCAGCCGGCCGGTCTCGGTGTCGATGTGCTCGATCACCGCCTTGTAGGCGTTCTGCGGATCCGGATCATGGGCGTCCTCCGGCAGATACAGCGGGATGTGCGGCATGCTGTGGGGGAGGTAGAGGAAAAAGGGGCGCGCCCGGTTTTCCTCGACGAAGCGGATCGCTTCGTCGGTGTAGCGGCGGGTGATGGTGCGCTGGTCGACGGGGAGCTCGATGATCTCGGTGTCGCGCATCAAGGGCGTGTTCCAGCCCCCGACGGTGCCGGCGGGGTCGTTCCAGACCTTGTCCATCGTCAGCCCGGGCTTCCTCCGGTTGTCCGGATGGCTCATGTCGTTGGAGTAAGGAATCCCGAAATAGCGGTCGAAGCCCTGGGCGGTCGGCAGGACTTCCGGCTGATGGCCGAGGTGCCACTTGCCGATGCAGGCGGTGGCGTAGCCGTGCTTTTTGAGGTGATCGGCAAGGGTGATTTCGTCCGGATGCAGGCCGTATCGGTCGGCCGGGAACACCACGTGGCGGTGCATCCCGACCCGCTTCGGATAGCAACCGGTCAGCAAGCCGGCGCGGGAGGGCGAGCAGACCGGCGAGGGGACGTGGAAATCCGTCAGCTTGAGGCCTTCCGCCGCCAGCCGGTCGATCTGCGGGGTCCGGATCCGCGGGGATCCGAAGCAGCCGAGGTCGTTGTAGCCCTGGTCGTCGGTGAAGATGATCACGACATTCGGATCGCGGGCGGCAGCGGTCGCGGCGAGACCGGCGAGCAGGAGGAGGGCGAGGGATTTCATGGTGGCTTGGGAATCCTGTCTACGGTGCCGGGGGGTGCCGGCTTGTCACGGCGATTCTGAAGTCCGGTGTCCCGTGGCACGGCTGCTGTGGGCCGAAGGTGGCAGCCGCTTGTCCCAACGGGATTCGCCACCGGTGCTTCCTCCGGCGGCCCTCCGGGGCGCGAGAATCGGCTGGGACCGTTCCGGTGGCTCACGCCACCGGCTCATTTCGAACGCCCCGCCGGGGCTGAAGAATCACCAGTTTCCAGAATGAGGAAGCCCTGCTTCAAAGGCATTTCAGCGGATCGCTCCGGAGGTGGTTGACGAAGTGAACAAGGCAGTTGAAGGAAGTGATCGAGGCTTGGGATTCATCCACGAGTGGGAGCGGGAGAAGCAACGTATCTTGAAAGAGTGTCACGGCATCAAGTGGCGGACTCTGAGGGAGACGAATCCCTGGATTAGCATCGACTAGCGAGGTGGACCGCAGTCCCAGTTCCTATTCAACGTGGATTGCACCTCTTGCGGGAACCGGCTTAGCTATTCACCATGATCCCCGACGCCGCCGAGAAACGAGCCCGCTACGCCGCTGCCCGCGAACGCTTGCACGCGCTGTGGGTGGGCGAGCCAGACGCGATCGCGCGGATGGCCGCGGCGGCTTGTGTGTTGCATGAGGCGATGCCGCACGCGTTCTGGACCGGGTTTTACCGGGTGGTCGGCGGGGAACTGGTGATCGGGCCGTATCAAGGGACCCCGGGCTGCTCGCGGATCGGCTGGGGCAAGGGCGTGTGCGGGACGGCGTGGGCGAGCGGCGAGACCCAGGTGGTGCCGGACGTGCACGCGTTTCCCGGCCACATCGCCTGCGACAGCCGGGCGGAAAGCGAGATCGTGGTGCCGGTGAAGGATGCCCGCGGGACGGTGGTCGCGGTGTTCGATGTCGATTCGATGGAAAAGGCGGCGTTCGACGAGGTGGACCGGGAGGAACTGGAGCGGATTTTCGCGGGATGGGTTTGATGGGATGGGGATTTTTCGAGCGGACTAAAGATCCGCGGTCCAGTACTTGGAATTTCCGGGGAATCACCGCTAGTATCGCCCGCATGAGTCAAGTCGGCCCCCGTTCGAATCAAAAGCATGGCTTGCCATGGCTGCGCGCGTCGGTGTTCCTGCTGGTTTTGGCCGGGGTGATCCTGCCCTTCACGCCGCCCGGCGAAAAGATCCTGCGCGGGGTGAAGAACCTGATCCGCCCGCCGGTGCCGGCCGCGCCGGCGGTCGACGAGGAAGACCTCGAACGGCAGTTGGAAGCGCGGCTGCGCGAGGAATTCGAGGCGGATTTGCAGCGCGAATTGGCGGCCTTCAAGAAGCAGGCGGCGGAGGAAGCGGCAAAGCGCGAGTCGGACAGACCGGCCGAGCCCGCTCCCTTGCCGCCGATCTCCAGCCACACGGCGGCCAGCGGCGGCGATGTCCGGACCTTGCGCTCCGGGATTCCCTTCAAGACCGAGGTGAAAGTCGAGAAAGGCGGGATCGCCTCGAAGGAGCGCAAAACCGCGGATTCCTACGCCGCGGAATACACGCTCAAGGTGCGGGTGCCGGAGCCGTCGAAGACCCTCGAGGAACTCCAAACGGTCAACCCGCGGTTGTCGAAACTGCTGCCCGGCCTGCCGGCGATGCTGGAGAAGCCGGAAGTTTCGCGCTGGTTCTACACCCTCTACGACAACAAGACGACGCGCCTGAAGCAGGACGCCACCCGGCTCAACGAGCTGCTGACCAAGCACAATTTCTACGACTGCGAGACGATCCTGAACCTCAAGCACCCCGAGAGCGGCCGCAAGGTGTTCCTGCTGCAAGCGGAGATGGACGTGGTGTCCGATGGCTCGGACGGCGACCGCCTGGCGACCATGCCGGACGAAATCGTCAACTCCACCCATTACCAGCCCTTCACCAGCTACGGGTGGCCGAAGAAGACCAAGACCCCGAACCCGATGGTCGCCGGCTGGGAGAAACGGCTGGCCGGGGCCAAGGTGGAGCTGGCCGATCCGAAGACCACCGCCGACCGCAAGGCCTGGCTGCGCGAGCGGATGAAGTACTTGCAGCGGGGGATCGACGACATGAAGCACCGCTCCTTTCTGATCGCCGATTACGATCCCTTCATCGTGATCCCGGTGAGTCTCTTGACTGCGAATGATGCCTTCACGCCGAAGGCCGGGGACTACGCGGTGGTGGCGCACGGCGACAAGCTCTACCCGGCGATCGTCGGCGACGGCGGCCCGACCTTCAAGGTCGGCGAGGCCTCGCTGCGGATGGCCAAGCAGATCAATCCGCGGGCCTCGCCCTACAGCCGGCCGGAGTCGGATCTGGTGGTGACCTACCTGGTCTTCCCGGGCACCCGCGACGAGACGAAGGGCCCGCCGGACTACGAGAAATGGCGGGTCCGCTGTGAAGAGCTCCTCAAGGAATGCGGCGGGCTGGGCGAAGAGGTGGAGCTCCACCGTTGGGAGAATTTGTTGCCGGATCCCGCGCCGCCGGTGCCGGCGGTCACCCCGGAGGCTCCGCCGGCCGGCGGAGCACCGGCGGTGCCACCGACAGTGCCACCCGCCCCGGTTCCGGCACCGGCCGAAGTCGCCCCGTCGCGCTGAAGGAGAATCGTTTGACAAAGATCCGGCCTCGGCGAGCCTGCCGGCTCGATCGGGCGGGACTTCGTGCCCGCCGCGACTCCGGCAAGATGCGATGAGCGCTTCCCCAGAACGACCCCTTCCCACCGCGATGATCCCCTGGGTCTTCGCGCTGCTGGTGCTGCTCGGCTGGAGCGCCGTCGGGGGTGACCGTGTGCTGGTTCGCAAGAACCCGTGCCAGGACGGGGCCGGCCTATCGCAGCTCGCGGACGACCTTCAGGCGCCGCGCGGCGTGGTCAATTCCACTCCTTTCGTCGGCTCGACCCCGGACCCCTTCAAGGCCGTGGATTTGTCGTCGCTGCTGCTCGGCATCGAGGTCCTGCGGGAGGTGCCGGTGGTCGGGAACCGCGGGGGAGCGGTCCAAGGTCGCGCGCCACCGGTGCTACGGATTTCCTGAGGCTCCAGCCCGGGGCCGGTGGATTCCCTTCCGCCGGCAGTCGCCCGCTGAATCCAGCGCGGCATCCGCTCTCGCAAAGCACTCCGCTTCGCGGGGTTTTCCCCCGTTTCCACGACGGGACACCGCAGCGCTCACCGCTGATCTCACCTGACCCGTCCATCGACGGGTGAGGCCGGTCGATCTTCAACCGATTCCGATATCATGATCATTCCTTCGATTAATTTGTTAGATAGTTCCTCCGCCCCGGCCCGCGAGGTCCGGCATTCCTTCAATCCCCAACCCGCCTTCACCCGATGATCCAGTGGCTCTTTCCCTCACTTGCAGGCGGCAAGAACGGCCGCGAGGTGAACCGCATCCGGCCCACCGTCGCCCGCATCAACGCGATCGAGAAGACGCTGCAGAGCGAGCCGCTCGAGAAGCTGACCGCCCGGACCTCCGCGTGGCAGGGTCAGCTGGCCCGTTACCACCCTTTGAACGCCCCGCCCCGGGTGCGGCTCGAAGCGATGGACGAGGCGGAGCGGGTCGCGGCGGCCGGGGCCGTCGAGTCGCGCCTCGCGCCGTTGCGGGGCGAATTCCCGTCGCTGCCGTCCCGCGTCGACGCCACCGTGGAATCGATCGAAGCGGCGAAGGCGGCGTTCCACGGGATTGAGGAAGGCTTTGCCAAAGCCCGCGCCAAGTATCTCGAGAAGATTCTCCCCGAGGCCTATGCCGTGGTGAAGAACGCCGCCCGGCGGCTGTGCGGGACCGAGATCGTGGTGAACGGCCAGGCCATGGTCTGGGACATGGTCCACTTCGACGTCCAGCTCATCGGCGGCACCGCGCTCCACCGCGGGCTGATCGCCGAGATGCAGACCGGGGAGGGGAAAACCCTGGTCGCCACGCTGCCGGTCTATCTCAACGCCCTCGCCGGGCTCGGCGTCCATGTGGTCACCGTCAACGACTACCTGGCGCAGCGGGACTCGGAATGGATGGGCGCGCTGTTCCGCTTCCTCGGGCTGAGCGTCGGTTGCCTCCAGAACGCGATGCAATCCGCCGGGCGACGCGCGGCCTACGCCTGCGACATCACCTACGGCACCAACTCCGAGTTCGGCTTCGACTATCTCCGGGACAACGGCATCGCCAGCACCCGCGGCGAACAGGTCCAGCGCGGGCATTACCTGGCGATCATCGACGAGGTCGACTCGATCCTGATCGACGACGCCCGCACGCCGCTGATCATCACCGGTGCCTCGACCCAGGAGGCGCATCCGTTCGAGGCCCACAAGCCGCTGGTGGAAAAGCTTGTGAAGCGCCAGACGGAGCTGTGCAACCAGCTCGCGGCCGAAGCGAAGCGGCAGCTGGCTGCCGGCGACACCGCCGCGGCCGGGCTCGCGCTGTTCAAGGTGAAGCTCGGCCAACCGCGCAACCGGCAGTTCCTGCGTTTCATGGAGAATCCGGAAATCCGCCGGCTGGTGGAAAAAACCGAGCTGTCCTTCCAGCGGCAGGCCTTTCAGAAGGATCTCTTCAAACTCAAGGAGGAGCTGTTTTTCGCCATCGACGAGAAAGTCCACGGCGCCGACCTGATGGAGAAGGGACGTGGCTTCCTCGCTCCCGGCGAGGCGGATTCGTTCACCGTCCCCGACGTCGGGCCCTTGCTCGCGGCGATCGACTTGAACGCCGGCCTGAGCCCCGAGGCGAAGGCCGCGGCGAAGAGCGAGATCCATCACCAGCGGGATGTCCAGGCGGCCAAGATCCACGGCATCAACCAGCTCCTCAAGGCTTACTGCCTTTACGAGCGGGACGTCCACTATGTCGTCCGCGACGACAAGGTCACGATCATCGATGAGAGCACCGGACGCGAGATGCCGGGCCGCCGCTGGTCCGACGGACTCCACCAGGCGGTCGAGTCGAAGGAGCGGGTCGCCATCGAGAAGGAAAACCGCACCTACGCCACCATCACCATCCAGAACTACTTCCGTCTTTACGAGAAGCTGGCGGGGATGACCGGCACGGCGGAGACCGAGGCGGCGGAATTCCATGATATCTACAAGCTCGACGTGCTGCCGATCCCGACCAACACCCCGAACCTCCGGATCGACGAGAACGACCTGATCTTCAAAACCCGCCGCGAGAAGTACAACGCGGTGATCGCGGCCATCGAGGGCGCGCACGCCGCCGGCCAACCGGTGCTCGTCGGGACGGCCTCGGTCGAGGCCTCGGAGACGCTGTCGCGGATGCTCAAGCGGGCGAAAATCCCGCACGCCGTCCTCAACGCGAAGTTCCACCGCCAGGAAGCGGAGATCGTCGCGCTGGCCGGACAGCGCGGCGCGGTCACCGTCTCGACCAACATGGCCGGTCGCGGGACCGACATCAAGCTGGGCGAGGGCGTCACCGGGCTCGGCGGGCTGTTCGTCGTCGGCACCGAGCGCCATCCGTCGCGGCGGGTCGACCGCCAGTTGCGGGGCCGATGTTCGCGCCAGGGCGACCCGGGGCGCTCGCGTTTCTTCATTTCGCTCGAAGACGACCTGATGCGGCATCACGGCGCTCCCGGGCACATGGCGGCGATGATGGAACAGGCGGGCAGCGTCTTGCGGAACACGACGCTGGCCAAGCTCGCCGAGACCGCCCAGCAGAAGGTCGAGCAGCGCGATTACAAGGGGCGCAAGCAGGTGCTCGATTTCGACGACGTGATGAACCTCCAGCGCGAGATCGTCTATGGCTACCGCAATGACGTGCTGGGCGGCGAGGACACCCGCGGGCTGGTTCGCGAGCTTCTCGGCGAGGAAAGCGAGGCCTATGAGGGCCGCGTCCGGCCGCTGCCGGTGGAATGGCTCGAGGAGCACGAGCGGCGGACGGTGCTCGGGACCATCGACCGGCATTGGCAGGAGCATCTGGCCGGGATGGACGAGCTGCGGGAGGGTGTTTACCTCCGTTCGCAGGGCCAGAAGGATCCTTTGGTCGAATACAAGAACGAAGCGTATGGATTGTTCGTTTCGCTGATGGAGTCGATCAAACACGACGCGCGGGGGCATCTCCTCCGCTTCGCCGAAAGCCTCGATGCGCTGCCGGCCGGCACCTTCGCGGTCCAGCCGGCGGCCCGTCCGGCGCGGCGGGCGCTGCCCGCCTGAGCGGCATCCGCGGCGCGTGCCCTTGCTCCGCCTGCCTCGCGGGCGGAGCAAGGGTCGCGGGAAACGTGATGCGGCCGCGCGGCGAGCGGTGCTCCACCCGACCGCGGGCGGAGCACGGGTGCCGCGGGCCTGAAGCAATCCACCGGGTGTCCGAATCCCGGCCTTGCCCCCGCTTTCCGGGTAGGCGAGGTTTTCCCGGATGAAGCCGCAGCCCCCGTCGGATTGGCAGGCCAGCAAAGGCCTGGCCAAGGGCATCCTGCACGACCGCCCGGCGCGCCGGCGGGCGATGGGGCGCAGCGTGGCCCTGCTGCTGGCGGTGTTCGCGATCGGCCTGTGGGGAATCCCCGGCTGGCTGCAAGAGGATCCCTGGCGCTTCATCCTCTGGTGGGGCGGCTGCGGCTTGCTCACCCTGTTCGTGCTGCTCTTCGCGCTCTACGACGTGATGCGGGTGATCCGCGAGGAGCGGGAGCGGCTGTGATCATGGTGTCCCGGGGGGACTTAGGGGTGCGTCAGGCTTTTTAGGTAGGCGCGGAAATTGGCGGCGGCGGGGGCTTTGCGCTGGCGCTCGAGCAGGCCGGTCCAGACGAGTTGAACGTCGGGGTGCCCGTTGCCATCGAAGCCGAGGGCTTTCATGCGCCCGGGGAGCTTGGCGATCCGGTCAGGATCCGGACTCGCGGCGACAAGAATGAGGGCCTCGCCTTCGCCGTGGACGGTGATCTCGCCGTCGCCGGGGGTGACTTCGGATTCCATCGGGTAGATCCAGGCGCGGGCCTGCGGCAGGACGAGGATGCGGCGGTCTTCGATGGCGGGCTGGACGTCGCCGCGGGTCAGGCGGACGCGGAAACTGAGGAACCCCGGCTTGTCGGTGCGGAGGTGGAGGACCAGCAGATCGTCGGGGCGGGAGACGAAGGTGGTGGCGGTGAAGCCGGCCCCGCCGCGGTTGAAGGTGGTGGTGGCGATGCCGGTGGCGAGGTCGAGCTGGCGGCGGTAGGCGGTGACCGGGGCGGCGGCGTCGAGCCACTCGAAGCGGAAGTCACCGAGCGGCTTGCCGGTGAAGCCCGCGCCGGGTTTGAGGGGATCGGCGGCGGGGGAGCCGGGGGATCCGAGGAGCGGCAGGGTCTCGGTGGCGGTGCTGCCAGCGACAAGGGTGCCGAGCTTGCCGTTGGCCAGGGGGAAGGCGAGATCGGAGGTGGCGGCGGGGGTGGGAAAGGTGAGTTCTGCCGCACAGCCAAGGCCAAGGGTGACGAACAGAGCGGCGGCGCGGTGCATGAGTGGAATACCAAGGCGAGCGCGCGAATCATTCGTAGCGGAACGGCTGCGCCGTTCCGGCTGGGGGCGGACGAAAAAGGGATCAGCGGCTGACTCCCGGTCGCGAGCCCCCCCCCGCGGAAGGGCGCAGCCCTTCCGCTACGTGGCCGCCGCGAACCCGTCACGGCCCGGAAGGGCGCAGCCCTTCCGCTACTTCTAAACGGCTGCAGCCGCGGGTCTCAATGATCGCTCGCTTTTTCCGCGCCGAGGCCGGTGTGGGCGCGGACGCTGAATTCGGCGAACTTGGCTTCGGCTTCGGGCTCGCGGCCGAACAGGCTGCCGACATAGGCCCCGAGGAAACCCAGCGGGATGCTGACGATCCCGGGGTTGTCGAGCGGGAACCAGGCGTCCATGCCCATCAGGTTTTTCATGACGCTGGGGCTCATGACGATGAGCAGGATGCTGCTGCCGAGGCCGGTCAGGATGCCGGCGACCGCGCCGGTGGTGTTGAAACGCTTCCAGAAGATCGAGAAAATGATCACCGGAAGATTGGCGGAAGCGGCGATGGCGAAGGCGAGGCCGACCAGGAAGGCGACGTTGATTTTCTGCAACTGGATCGCCAGCACGATGGACACCGCGCCGACGACGAAGGCGGCGATGCGGGCGATGCGGACCTCCTTGTGCGGGGCGATTTCTTTGCCGTGGTTGAGGACGTTGGTGTAGAAATCGTGCGCGAAGGAAGTGCTGGCGCTGATCGTGAGCCCGGCGACGACGGCCAGGATGGTGGCGAAGGCGACCGCGGAGATGAAGGCGAAGAAGATGTCGCCCCCGAGGAACTGCGAGAGTTCCGGCGCGGCCATGTTCTGGTTCGAGATGGCGTCGGGCCCGAGCAGGGTGGCGGCGCCGAAGCCGAGGAAGGTGGTCAGGATGTAGAAGACCCCGATGATGATCATCGCCCAGATCACCGAGACGCGCGCGGTTTTCGCATCCGGAACGGTGTAGAAGCGGACCAGGATGTGGGGCAGGCCGGCGGTGCCGAGGACCAGCGCGAGGCCGAGCGAGATCAGGTCGAGCGGGCCCCACTGGCTGACTTGCATGCCGAACTTCATGCCGGGGTCGAGGAAGTTGCGGGTCACTTCGCCGCCGGTCTTGGGATCGGTGTAGGTGATGGCGCTGATGGCGTCGAAGAAGCGGACGAAGCTGAAATCGAACTTCTGCATGACCATGAAGCTCAGGATGAAGGTCGCGGTCATCAGCAGGATCGCTTTGACGATCTGCACCCAGGTGGTGCCGTGCATGCCGCCGAAGACGACGTAAACGATCATCAGGCAGCCGACGCCGGCGATCGCGATGTTCGGGGTGATCCACGCGTAGTCCTTGAGCAGGGTGCTGACCAGCAGGCCGGCGCCGACCATCTGGGCGACCATGTAGAAGGTCGAGACGGTGAGCGTGCTGAGCGAGGCGGCGGCGCGGACCGGGCGGGCCTTGAGGCGGTAGGCCAGCAGGTCGGCCATGGTGTATTTGCCGGCGTTGCGCAGCGGTTCGGCGACGACGAAGAGCACGGTGAGGTAGGCGACCAGGAAGCCGACCGAGTACATGAAGCCGTCGTAGCCGAAGAAGGCGATCATCCCGGAGATCCCGAGGAACGAGGCGGCGGACATGTAGTCGCCGGCGACGGCGAGGCCGTTTTGCCAGCCCTTGATCGAGCGGCCGGCGGCGAAATAGGCGCTCGAACCGGTGTTCTTTTTGGCGCTCCAGATGGTGATGCCCAGCGTGGCGACCACGAAGGCGAGAAACATGATGAGGGTCATCGTGGCGGAGGGATCAGTGGGTTTCGTGCTGGATGACTTCGGCCGCCATGCGGTCGAGGGCGGCGACGCGGCGCATGTAGAGCCAGGCCATGCCCCAGGCCATGAAGAACTGGGAGAGCGCGAACAGGTAGGCGCCGTTGATCTTGCCGAGCAGCGGTTTCTTCATCAGCTCCGGGTGCCAGCCGACCAGGTAGAGCAGGGCGAAGTAGTAGAGCAGGAAGAAGATGCAGCAGGGGACGACGAAGCGCTTTTTCGCGTCGAGCAGGGCCTTGAAGCCGGGCTTTTGGGCGAGCATTTCCCAGTCGGGCGGGGTTGGGTTTGCCATGAGTCCCGCAGGCCTAGCAGCCGCGGCAGGAGGTGTCAAAGGAGCAAGCCGGGAAATGCCGGGGGGAAAATCCATTGGGCAAGGAGCCGGGGCTGTGGTTGCGTGGCACCGCGCATGCGTTGTTTCTATTCTCAGGATCTGGAACTGAAACTTCCCTCGGGACATCCGTTCCCGATGGACAAGTTCCGTATTTCCAAGGACATGCTGCTGGATGGCGGGATCCTGCGGCCGGACGAGATCATCGAGGTCAAGGTGGCGGAGCCCTACCTGCTGAAATCGGTGCACGAGGCCGCTTACATCGGGAAAATCTACTCCGGACTGCTCGACCGGAAGGAACAGCTCCAGCTCGGCCTGCCCTTGACGCCGCAGCTTTACCGGCGCAGCGCGACCGAGGTCGAGGCGACGCGGCAGGCCTGCCATGCGGCGCTGGCGGAGGGGGTGGCGGTCTGCCTCGGGGGCGGGACGCACCACGCGTTCCGCGAGCACGGCGAGGGCTACTGCGTCTTCAACGACGTCGCGATCGCGATCCGCGACCTTCAGATGCGGCAGCAAGGGATCAAGGTGATGGTGGTCGACACCGACGCCCATCAGGGCAACGGCACGGCGGCGATCCTCGGCGACGACCCGCGGGTCTTCACCTACTCGATCCACGTCGGGCGGAACTATCCGACGAAGAAAGTCTCGGGTTCGCTGGATGTCGAGACGGTGCGTTACGTCGAGGGCGAGATGTACTTGAACCAGTTGTTCACCTCGCTGGCCGGGGCGCTCGACACCTTCGCGCCGGATCTGGTGATCTGGATCGCCGGGGCGGACAATCACCGGAATGACCGATTCGGTCAGATGCACCTGTCCGTGAAAGACATGCAACAACGCGACGAAGTCCTGCTGCGCGCCTTCGTCCGCAACCGGGTGCCGGTGGCGGTGCTCTACGGCGGTGGCTACAACCGGCAGCCGGAGTTCACCGCCAAGATCCACCGCAACACGGTGGCGACGGCGAAGAGGCTGGCGGCGGAATACCGGGGGCTTTGATCCGTCCGTCCACATACTGCAGAAGGGCCAGCCCCCCGACCAGGACATGGGGAATCCCGCCGGAGTCCAAGGCCTCGAGGAGACGTTTGGTTTGCCTGAGCAGGAGTTCCTCGTTCATGGACGGATCATTCTCGAAAATCAGGGCATCCCGCAGGATCGCCGCCAAATCTGTTCGAGGAGCTTTTGCACACCGAAATTTATCCGAGGATCCTTCATCTTTACGACCCGTTGCTTGATCGATCCGGTTCCTATCAACGGGGTGTGAAGGATAGAAGCGCAAACAATGCCGCATCTACGGGTGGGCGGGCCGGCTGAAGCCGGCGCTCCCCCTGCGGGAGCCGGAATCAGTCAGTGCTCGAGCCGGTTCGGGACCTTGGTCCACTCCGCGGCGGGCTTGATCGGCCAGCCGGGGTTGTTGGGGGTCCAGACGCGCTTGTCGGCGTTGAGGCGGAGCCAGGCGGCCCACCAGCTGAAGGAGCTGTTGGCGACGATGGCGTGGCGGCAGGCGGCCATCAGGCGGAAGTCGCGCAGCTCGTCGCCGCGGTCGTCGGAGACGTAGCGGACCGGCGCGCCGTGGAAGTCGAGGTACTGCCGCGCCCATTCCAGGTCGTCGCCGAAGACGAAGAACTGGCAGCCTCCGAGCATCGAGAGGGCGGAGATGATACTGGAATCGTAGTAGCCGGAGCCGAGGCGCGGCGAGTAGCGGTCGCGGCGGATGTGGATGAAGACCGAGGGCGTGGAGGACAGCTCGGTTTCGAGGTCGGCGTCGGCGCTGCCTTCGGCGAAAGCCGGCGGCTGGAGCTCGGTGCGGATGGTCGAGGCACGCTCGGCGAAGTATTTCTCGCTCTGCCAGTAGCCGTTCAGCCGGACGATCTGGCGGTTGCTGATGAAGCCGGTGAGCTGGTCTTCCGGCTTGTCGCTCTCCTCGGCGAGGTAGGAGTGGAGGGGATTCGGCAGCAGCTTGTTGAACGAGCGGAGGGCCTTGTGTTTGAGGCCTTTCGGGTCGCCGAGGCGCCAGCGCGGCGGGGCGAGCTGGGCGGCGACGGGAAACTGGCCGAGCTTGAACGAACGGTCGTAGCCGTCGCGGGTGAAGCCGGACACGTCGTCGAGCCACAGCTCGCGGCGGGTGCGGATGGCGTAGGCGCGGGCGGCCGCGTAGGCGAAGAGCTGGTTGCCCAGCCCTCCTTTGATCATGGCGACGACGGCGCGGGTCACTTCAGCGGGGCGGATTGGAATTTGGCGAGGGACTTCCTCAGGAAGGCGAGGTCGTCCGGGTGGCGGGTGGCGTAGGCGTCGAGTTGCGCGCGGACTTGCTCCACGCGGGCGTCGATGTTTTCCGGGGTGAGCCGTTCGCCGTAGCTGCCCGGGCCGTTCAGGCGGTCGAGCATCAAGCGGCCGATGTCGGGGGGTGCATGGAAGAGATCGATCCATCCGTCAAGGTGCGATCCGGGTTGGTCGGCCGGCGGAAGGGGCGGGGAGTTGAGCGGATGGCCGTCGAGGAAGTCCCAGACTTCGACCGGCGGGGCCGCGGGGGCGGCGGCGTTGGCCTTGGCGGCCAGCCCGGCGAGGGCGCGGCGGTCCTTGGCGAAGTAGGGGTCGGGATCGCCGAGTTCGCGGTAGGCGAGCTGGAACAGGGCGTGGTTGGGGGTGAAGAAAATCACGGGGCGCGCGTTTTTTTCGCGGCAGGCGGCGATGATGTCCTCCACGAGGGCGATTTTTTCTTCCGAAAGGCGTCCATGCGCGCGGCGGGCCATCACCATGCGGTAGGTGGTCGAGAGGTAGAGCGAGGAAATCTGCACGCGCTGGTTCTCCGGGAAGGGGGTATTGAGCCGGAAACCCTGCGGCGAATGCTCGGCCGGCTGGCCCTTGATCGAACGGCCGACGGTGGCGAACGAGGCGGCCATGGTGGAGATGCCGACGCGGTAGCGGAGTTCGCGTTCGAGCGGGTTGCCGGCGGGATCGAGCGGCGAGAGCGGGAAGTCGGTATTGTTGACCTTGGGCGGCGGGGTGCTGAGGTCGCCGGCGTCGATCGCGAGGATCACCAGGCGCGGGTCCTCGCGTTCGATGAAATAGCGGAACATCGCGTGGTTCTCGACCAGCAGCCCGGCGTTGAGGCCGAGGTTGGCGCAGCGCATGCCGTCGAAAACCGGATGGGCGGGATCGAGCGCGATGTCGACGCGCGACGAGCCGAACATCGCGGCATCCCAGGTGCCGGAGCGCACCAGGCCGGCCTTCGAGGTGCGGTTCCAGGTGATCTGGATCGCGCGGTAGGGCTCGAGCTTTTGAGAGGTCCATGGGGTCGGCGTGACCCGCCACGGATTGACCCGGGTGTTGAGCGCGAAGCCGCCTGCCGCCATGCCGGCGAGCAGCAGGAGGAAAAAGCGCTGGTAGCGTTTCAGGGCGCGCACGGGTGTCAGAACTGGAAGTAGATGAATTCGCTGACCTTGTCGAACTGTAGGCCGGTGGCGACGGCGAGCCCCACGGTGGCGGCGGCGAAGGCGGGGGTCGGCTGCCATTGCCACCAGCGGCGGGTGCCGGCGGCGGGGAAGGGCGCGCCTTTCACCCGGAGGGCGGGGCGGTAGCGGGCGAAGATCTCCTGGGTGTTGGGGAACAACCAGACGCCGATCAGGGCGGGCAGCAGTTTGAGCGGTTCGGCGCTGGCGACCACCCGGGCGGCCTTGTCGGGCCAGCCGTCGAAGCCGTTCAGCCCGGCCATCGAGGCCAGCATGCGGTTGGCGCTGGCGAAGTCATGGGCGCGGAAGTAGACCCAGCCGACGAGGACGGCGAGGAAGGTCACGGCGACCGCCAGCGGCTTCGGCAAGGCGGGCCACGCGAGTTTCTTCCGCAGGCCGAGCCAGGCGTGGTTGAGGCAGAGATAGGCCCCGTGCAGGGCGCCCCACATCACGAAGGTCCAGCCCGCGCCGTGCCAGATGCCGCCGAGCAGCATGGTGAGGAAGAGGTTCACGTAGCGGCGCTTGGGGCCCTTGCGGTTGCCGCCGAGCGGGATGTAGAGGTAGTCGCGCAGGAAGCGCGACAGCGTCATGTGCCAGCGCCGCCAGAACTCGACGATCGAGTCCGCCTTGTAGGGCGAGTGGAAATTGAGCGGGAAGCGGATCCCGAACAGGCGGGCGGCGCCGAGGGCCATGTCGGAGTAGCCGGAGAAATCGAAGTAGAGCTGGAGCGCGTAGGCGACCGCGCCGACCCAGGCTTCGGCCATCGTCGGATCGCGCCCGTCGGCCGCGGCGAGGCCGAAGACCGGGGTGGCGATGCGCGCGAGGTTGTCGGCGATGACGACCTTCTTGAAGAGGCCGCAGAGGAAGATCCCGAGGCCGACCGGGAAGTCGCGGTGCCAGCCGTGGTGGCGCTTGCGGAACTGCGGCATCATCTCGCGGTGATGGATCAGCGGGCCGGCGATCAGGTGGGGGAAGAAGGTGACGAAGAGCAGGTAGTCGGTGAAGTGGTACTCCTCGGTCTCGCCGCGGTAGGCGTCCACGAGGTAGGCGATCTGCAGGAAGGTGAAGAAGGAGATCGCGAGCGGGAGGACGATCGGCTGGAGCTCGCCCGGCCAGCCGGTGAGGGAGGTGGTGATCCCCGCGAGGAAGCCGGCGTATTTGAAGTAGCCGAGGAGCGCGAGGTTGGCGGTGACGGCGGCTGTCAGGAGAAGCTTGGCGTGAGGAGTGGCGAGACTCTTGTCGCCACGACGGTCGGGGGGACAAGAGTCTCCCCCCTCCTTGTGGAGGCGCGACAATTGCCGGCCTAACAGGTAGTTGAAGACGCAGGAGCCGAGGATCAGCAGGACATACTTCGGGCTCCACGGGCCGTTCGGGTCGGGATTCCAGACACCGTAGAAGACGAAAGACACCAGCACCAGCCAGCCGAGGACCACGCGGAAGGGCGCGCGGCGCAGGGCGTGCCAGCCGAGCAGGGCGATCGGCAGGAAGACCAGCAGGAAGGTGTAGGAATTGAAGAGCAAGGCGGGAGATAAGGTAAGGAGTGTCGACCTTCGGTCGACGCGGTGTCGACGGAACGTCGACACTCCTCAAGGGAGCACGCCGGCTTTATGCAGCTCGGCAAGGGCCAGCGGCATCAGGCGTTGGGAGAGGTGGGTGCTGTCGTGGAAGAGCTTGAGGTCGGGCTTTTCCGCGGGCGGATGGTAGAGGCCGGCGAGGGCGACCATGGGGATGCCGGCATTCCCGCAAAGCTCGCGCAGCCTCGCGGTGTAGGCGTAGGTGATGTCGCGGCGGAGTTCCCAGGAACCGATGAAGGGGAAGGTCGGGCTGGTCAGGCTCTCGTCCTTCGGGATGATCTGCGGCGGGCCCCAGACGACCGGCCGGAAGCCGCGGGCGGCGATCGCTTGCGGGAGCTGGACGAACTTCGCGGCGGTTGTTTCGACCACCTCATCGATCCGGCCGCCGGCGATCACCGCCTTGGCCATGTGGATGCGGCAGTCTATTTCGCCGAAGGACAGCAGCACGCGGCTGCCGGGCTTCACGTCCTTCTTGAGCAGGATCTCGATCTTCTCGCGCGAGCGGGTCGACGAGCCGGGGTCGCCGGCTTTCCAGGCGGGGGCGGGGCCGACGTGGAAGACGCGGAAGCAGGGCAGCAGGTCGAGGCCGCGGTTGATCCAGTGCGGCTTCCAGAAGGCGCTGCGGCGGTAGCGGACGAAGCGCAGGCGCTCGGCCCCGGCGAAGAACATCGTGTTGCTGTCGCCGTTGCAGGTCAGGGGCTCGAAGGAACCGGCCGGTCTGAAGACCGGCGGTCCCGGGAGGTGCTTCTCCAACAGCGCGTGGCGGCGCTCGTCGAAGGGGGTGGCCTTGGTCCGCGGCTTGCGGGTCAGCAGCGCGTCGAGGTCGTCGGCCAGCGAAACGACTTCCGCCAGGGTGTCAGCCGGGAGTTCGGGGATCACGCGACGCCTGCTTTGGATTCAACGATCGACCACTCCGGGGCGAGCCAGGTGTCGGGCGACTGCTTGCCGACGAGGACGAGGTCGGTGTGGACCCGGTTCGGGTCGCCGTGGAGCTTCGGCAGGCTGGCGAAGCCCTCCACTTTCTTGAGCGTCTTGGCCTTGATGCTGGCGACGCGGTAGGTGTGGAAGCGCTGTTGCAGCCAGCCGAGGTATTCCGGCGGGGATTGGCCGGCCCAACTGATGTACTGGGCGTCGAACTCGATGAAGCCGACCGAGCGGGTCACCGAGGCGATGGTCTCGACGAAGCCGCGCAGGGCTTTGCTTTCGTAGCCCTCGATGTCCATTTTGAAGAGCAAGGTCTTGCCGCGGGCGGCTTCGAGCGGGACCACCGAGTCGATCGTCTTGGCGGGCAGCTTGAATTCGAGGGTCTGCGGCCGGGTGTTCATTTCGCGCACCGCGGACGAACTGCCGCTCCAGTCGGGGTTGACGAAGAAGGGGATATCCTCGGCCGGGGCGTCGGAAACCAGGCAATTGGTGATCGTCATCCGCGCGCCGGCCGGGTGTTCGGCCTTGCTCTTCTCGAGGTGGGGGATGAGGCGCGGGTTGGCTTCGAATCCGTAGAGGATCGCGTTGGACGCGTAGTCGGTGCCGAACAGGCACTCGCCGTAGTTCAGGCCGACGTCGACGATCAGGTCGGGATTCAGGTGACGGTTGAAATCGCGCCAGAAGATCAGGTTGTCGGAGACTTTGCCGCGGAGAGGTTCCTCGACGACCTTTTTGAGGGCGCAGGGGTCGCCGGCATCGATGTAAATCCAGTGCGGGCTGCCATGCAGTTTGGCGCGCTCCGGGCGCAGGGTGCCGTAGCGGATCAGGGTGAGCGGCTTGAGGTAGGCTCGTTTGAAGGCTTTTTCGAAACGCTTGTAGGGGCTGACATTCATGGGGCGGCGCGGCCGGAGTGTGAGCAGGGGCGGGAAAGGGGGCAAGCACGGGGAGATCCTGCTTTCCGCGGCGGCCGGCGACGGCTTTCCTCGCGCCATGCCCCGCATGATCCGCTCGTTCGTCCTTGCCGCGCTTGCGGTGGCCACCGGCTTCGGTCAGGAAAAGCCCATGACCGGGGAGCAAGCGGCGGGATTCGTGAAACTGGCGCTGGCGGGGATCGACCGCGAGTTCCCGAACAAGACCGGGCACGTCACGACCGGGCCGGACGATCTGAAGTCGCCGCGTGCGATGCACCCGGTGTTTTACGGCCATTTCGACTGGCACTCGTCGGTCCACGGCCACTGGATGCTGCTGCGCCTGCTGAAGCAGTTCCCCGCGGCCCCGTTCGCCGGCGAGGTGCGGGCTCTGTTGGGGCGGCGGCTGACGGCCGAGGGACTGGCGGCGGAGGCTGCCTATTTCAGGGTCAAGGAGAATCGCAGTTTCGAGCGGATGTATGGCTGGGCGTGGGCGCTGCGGCTGGCGCTGGAATTGCGGACCTGGGACGACCCCGACGGCCGCGAGTGGGCTGAGCGCTTCCAGCCTTTGGAAACGGAGATCCGCGGGTTGGCGCTGGCCTACCTGCCGAAGCTCGACTGGCCGGTCCGCTGCGGTTTCCACCCGGAGACGGCCTTTCCGCTGGGCCAGATGCTCGACTACGCGCGGGGCCGCGGCGACCGGGAGTTCGAGACCCTGCTGTTGGAGAAGGCGCGGGCTTTTTATGGCAAGGACCGGAACTATCCGACGGCCTACGAGCCCTCGGGCAACGACTTTTTCTCGCCCGGGCTGAACGCCGCCGACCTGATGCGGCGGGTGCTGCCGGCGGACGATTTCGGACGCTGGCTGGGCGAATACTTCCCGGAACTGGCGGCGGGCCAGGCGGGCAATTTGCTCACGCCGGTCACCGTCAGCGATCCGACGGACGGGCATCTGATCCACCTCGCCGGGCTGAACCTGACGCGGGCCTGGACGATGCGGGGCATCGCGTCGGTGCTGGCGGACGGCGACGCGCGGAAGAAGGTGCTGCTGGAGGCCGCGGAGCGGCACGCCGAGGCGGGGCTCGGGCTGGTGGCGACGGGGCACTACGAGGGGGACCATTGGCTGGGGTCGTTCGCGGTGTATTTGCTGGGCGGGAGCGGGAAGTAGCGGGAGTTTTGCTTTTCGTCGGACCCCGTCCCGCGCCACCGTCGGGGCGTGCCCGCCGTCACGAACATTTCCAGCTACCGCTTCGCCCGGATGGGCGGGCTGAAGGCCCTGCGCGACGAACTGATCGCTTTCTGCAAGCAGCGCGCCTTGAAAGGGACCATCCTGCTCGCGCCGGAGGGCGTGAACCTGTTCGTGGCCGGCGGCTCGGAGGCGATCGAGGAGCTGTTGGGCGTGCTGCGCGCCTTGCCGGGCCTGGAAGACCTCGCGCCGAAGTACAGCTTGAGCGACGAGCAGCCCTTCTCGCGGATGCTGGTGCGGCTGAAGAAGGAGATCATCGCGTTCGGGGTGGAAGGGATCGATCCCGCGGCCCACACCTCGCCGCGGATCGAGGCGCGGACGCTCAAGCGGTGGCTCGACGAGGGCAAGCCGGTGGTCCTCTACGACACGCGCAACGACTACGAGGTGAAGCTCGGCAGCTTCCGCAACGCGATCCCCGCTGGGATCGATCACTTCCGCGACTTCCCCGAGGCGGTCGCGCGCCTGCCCGAGGAGCTGAAGGACGCGCCGGTGGTGACGTTTTGCACCGGCGGGATCCGCTGCGAGAAGGCCGCGCCCTTCATGGAGCGGGCCGGCTTCCGCGAGGTCTATCAGCTCGAGGGCGGGATCCTGAAATACTTCGAGGAAGTCGGCGGCGACCACTATGACGGCGAGTGCTTCGTGTTCGACCAGCGGGTCGGGGTCGATCCCGGGCTGCGCGAAACCGGCTCGGCGGTGTGTTTCGCCTGCCAGGCGCCGCTCACCGCCGGGGAGCAGGAGGATCCGCGCCACGTGCCGGACGTGTCGTGCCCGCATTGCTACCGCTCGGATGCCGAGAAGATGTCGGAGCGGATCGCGCGGCGGCACGCGGCTCTGCAGCGCGTGAGCGAGCCCTTGCCCGGCAGCCGGCCGTACGAGAACCGGCGGCCGGTGCGGGTGCCCGAATGGCTCGACGGCAAGACGATCCTCGAGGTGCTGGAGGGCCTGTTCCCCCAGTTGCCACGGGAGCGCTGGCTGGAGCATTTCGCGGCGGGCCAGGTGCTGGATCCGCGCGGGGCGGTGGCCGCGCCGGAGCAGGCGACGCGGGCGGGGGAGCAGTGGACGCGGGTGTTTCCCGGGACCATCGAGCCCGCCGTGAACCCGGCGATCAAAGTGCTCCACGAGGACGAGGCGATCCTGGTTCTGAACAAGCCCGCGCCCTTGCCGATGCATGCCTGCGGGCGCTTCAACCGGAACACGCTGGTGCATTTCCTGCACGCGGCCTGGCATCCGGAGAAGCCAAAGCCGGCGCACCGGCTGGACGCGAACACCAGCGGCGTGGTGGTCTGCGCGCGGACGCGGCATTTCGCGAAGCTCTTGCAACCGCAGTTCACGCGCGGCGAGGTGGCCAAGGTCTATCTGGCGCGGGTCCACGGCCATCCGGCGGCGGACGAGTTCACGATCGACGCGCCGATCTCCAATGAGCCGACCCGGCTGGGCGCGCGGGAGATCGAGGAGGGCGGGCAGCCGGCGGTGACGAAATTCCGCGTGCTGCGGCGGGATCCCGACGGCAGCTCCCTGTTAGAGGTCGTCCCTCTAACAGGCCGGACCAACCAGATCCGGATCCACCTGTGGCATGCGGGCTTTCCGATCACCGGCGATCCGGTGTATCTGCCGGACGGACAGCGCGGCGACACCCAGACTTTGGGCGCGGGGGATCCGCCGATGGGATTGCACGCATGGAAGATCTCGTTCCGGCATCCGCTGGGCGGGGAGACGGTGGCTTTCGAGGCGGAGCCGCCGGGGTGGGCGGGTGTGTAGCGGCGGGGATGACCGACGGTCGTTGGAGGAAAGCAACGGGTCGATCAAGTGGCGCGGAAGGGTGAGGGCCGGCCTGGCGGGTGGCTTCGTTGACAAAGTGAGGCGGTCAGAGACACGGCCGCTATAAGTTGACGAGCTGGGACAGGTCGCTGATCAGGTGGTCGGCACCGCTTTGTGCGAGGCTCCGGTCGCGGAGGCGGAGGGACGTCGGGTCGCCGGCGAAGAGGGCGGTGCGGAAGCCGGTGGCGCGGGCGGGATCGATGTCGTTGCGGACGTCATTGCCGACGTGGATCACCCCGGCGGCCGGAATGCCGCGTCGGGCGAGCTTGTCGCGGAGGATTTCGAAGAGACGGGGATCCGGTTTGGCGCGGCGCTCGAGGTAGGAGAAGCAGCAAAGGTCGGGATCGATCCCGAGTTCGGTGAGAGAGGTGCCGAGGGCTTCTTCGAGAAGTGGCACGGTATAGAACTGGGCGTTCGAGATCAGGCCGAGCGGGATGCCTTTCTCCGCGAGCTGGCGCAAGGTCTCGGCGGCTCCGGGCATCGGGCTGACCGGATTCGCGTTGCGTTCGTGGGCGATGGCGAGAGCCTCGATTTCTTCCGGCGCGAACCCCGGGTGAAGCGCGGCGTGGATTTCGCGGATGTCGATTTCCGGAAAAGGATGCGGCGAGGCGGCGTGGGCGCGGGCGATGAGATCGCGGAGCACCGGGTCGGGATGGAGTTCGCCGGCGGCGGAGCTGAGCAGCGTGCCGTAGATGTCGAAGAGGACGGCGCGGTGGGGCATGGCGGGTGGGGCGGGAAGGCTTGCGGCAGGCTGCCGCGGCCACGGTTAGAAGCCGGGGGCGGAGTCGTCCTGGGGGGCGGAGTCGCCGGTCGATTGGTAGCTGGCGACGCCGTCGGCCATCCATTGCCAAAGGGCGGGGGATTCGGTTTTGAAGCGCTGGTAGCCGTCGCGGATCGCCTGCTCGCGCTCTGTTAGATTGTCGGGGGTCAGCTTGAATCCGTAGTCGGCGCCGGGTCCCTCGAGCGGCCAGCCCATGATGCGGGCGAGCATGACGTCGCCGAGGGCCTTGCGGGCGTGGGTGCCGTCGAGCCACCAATGCATGCGGGTCTTGTCCTGCGGGACGTCCTCGCGGTTGAGCGGGTGGAAATCGTTGAAGTCCCAGACCTCGGCGGGCGGGGCGGCGGGGTGGGCGGCGTTGGATTCGGCGACCAGCTTCGCCATGATGCCGCGGTCCTTGCGGAAGGCCGGATCGGGGTCGCCCTCGAGGTGGAAGACGCCGATGTAGCTGGCGTGGCTGGGCGGGATGATGACGACCAGCCGGCAGTTCTTTGCCTTGGTGTCGGAAAGCATCTGGCGCAGCAGGTCCATCTTCCACGGGTTGCCGTCGCCGGGCTCGATCGCCTTGCGGCGGCGGGCGACGCGGAGGGCGTGCGGAATGGAGTCGCGCTGGATGACCTTGGCGACGTCGGCGGGTTCCTGGTGGCGCAGGCGGTGGCCGAGCGGGGTGTATTCGGGGAGTTCGCCCTGGTTCCTGTTGATCAGGGTCTGGACGGCGGTTTCGAAGGTCGAGATGCCGGCGTAGGCGCGCAGCGTGAGCTCGAAGCGGTCGCTCTGCGGGTTGAAGGGCGACTCCATGAAGCCGGTCGAACGGTAGGGCGAGTTCGGGCCCATCAGGTCGCCGATGTCGATGCCGACGATGGCGGTTTCGAGCGGCGCGTGGCGGAGGGTGAAGCGGAGGATCGGCGCGCTTTCCGGCAGGGTGCCGGCGCTGACGGCGAGGTTGACGGCGGGCTGCTCGCCCCACTGCGGCAGGGCGGGATCGAGCGCGATGTCGACCCGCGACGAACCGAAGAACGCGGCTTTCCACGGCTGCGCTCTGGCGATGCCGGCCTTGCCGGTGCGCTGGTGGCGGTAGATCGGACGGTAGTCGGCGAAGGAGTCGTCGGTCCACGGGGCCGGGCTGACCCAGAGCGGGTTGATCCAGCTGTTGAACCCGACGAACAGCAGCATGATGCCGGTCGCCGCGCCGAGGATGGCGAGGGCGAAGGTTCGGAACGGTTTTATCCGGAGGCGCATCAGAACTGGAAGTAGATGAATTCGCTGACCTTGTCGAACTGGTGGAGCACGGCAAGCAGGAGGACGATCACGAAAGCGGCCCAGGCGGGGCGGGGGCGCCATTGCCACCAGCGGCGCGGGCCGAGGCGGCCGTCGGGCAGGTGGTTGAGGCCGAGCGCGGGCTGGTAGCGGCGCATGAACTGCTGGGTGCTCGGCAGCAGCCAGACCAGCAGCACGCACATCACGGCGCGGAAGGCGTGGCTGGCTTTGACCACGACCGCGCTGCGGTCGGGCCAGCCGTCCCAGCCATTGAGGCCGGCCATCGAGGAGAGGATCGATTTCGTGGCTTCGAGCGCGGCGGTGGTCGAGCCGTTCGGGCCCTGCTCGAAGCTGCCGGCGCGGAAGGGGACCCAGGCGATGAGGACGGCGATGAAGGTCAGGCCGACCGCGAGCGGCTTGGGAATCGCGGGCCAGGCGAGCTTTTTCCGCAGGGCGAACCAGCCGTGGTGGATGCAGAGGTAGAGGCCGTGGAGGAGGCCCCACAGGAGGAAGGTCCAGCCGGCGCCGTGCCACAGGCCGCCGAGGCCCATCGTGATGAGGAGGTTGGTGTAGCGGCGGCTCTTGCCCTTCCGGTTCCCGCCGAGCGGGATGTAGAGGTAGTCGCGGAGGAAGCGCGACAGGGTGATGTGCCAGCAGCGCCAGAAGTCGGTGATCGAGGTGGTCTTGTAGGGCGAGTGGAAGTTGACCGGCAACCGGATCCCGAACAGGCGGGCCGCGCCGATGGCCATGTCGGAGTAGCCGGAGAAGTCGAAATAGATCTGCAAGCCGTAAGTGATCGCCGCGGTCCAGGCCTCGGCCATGGTGAGATCGCGCTCGCCGCTGGCGGCGAGGGTGAACAGGCGGGTGGCGATCGGCGCGAGGTTGTCGGCGATGACGACCTTCTTGAACAACCCGATGGCGAGGATGGTCAGGCCGGCGGAGTAGTTCAGCCATTTCCGCTCGCCGATGGTGCGGGACTGGAACTGGGGCAGCATCTCCTTGTGGTGGACGATGGGCCCGGCGATCAGCTGGGGGAAGAAGGTGACGAAGAGCAGGTAGTCGGTGAAGTGATACTCCTCGGTTTCGCCGCGGAAGGCATCGACGAGGTAGGCGACCTGCTGGAAGGTGAAGAAGGAAATGCCGAGCGGCAGGATGACGTCGGGGATCGACATGTCCTCCCCGGTGAAGAGGGCGAAGGTGCGGGCGAAGAGGCCGGAATACTTGTAGTAGCCGAGCAGGGCGAGGTTGGCGACGACGCCGAGGGTGAGCATGCCCTTGCCGGTGCGGCTGCCCTTGTGGCGGGCGAGGTAGCGGCCGAAGAGGTAGTTGCCGACGCAGGAGGCGAGGATCAGGATCAGGTAGTCCGGCTGCCAGCCTGCCTCGCGGTCGGGGGTCCACCAGCCGTAGTAAACCAGGCTGGCGATGACCAGCCAGGCGAAGCCGCCGCGCAGGCTGTGTTTGCTGACCAGGTGGAAGCCCAGCAGGGTCAGCGGGAGCAGGAGCAGCAGGAAAGTGTAGGAATTGAAGACCATGCGATCCGGTCAGAACTGGAAGTAGATGAACTCGCTGAGCTGGTCGAATTCGCGGCCGACGGCGTAGAGCAGGGCGAGGGTGAAGAGGAGGAAATACCAGACCGGCCGCCATTGCCAGCGGCGGCGCGGGCCGATCAGGGCGCTGGTGAAGGAGCGGATGTCGAGGGCGGGGCGGTAACGGCGGAAGAATTCCTGGGTGTTGGGGAGCAGCCAGATGATGGCGAGGCCGATCACGATCGGACGCAGGGCGCGGGTCTCCTTGACCACCACGACGGCGTCGGGTGGCCAGCCGCTGAAGCCGTTGAGGCCGAACATCGAGGCGAGGATGTTGCGGGTGGCGGCGAGGGCGGAACTGGTCGAGCCGTCGGCCACCAGCTCGAAGCTTCCGGCGCGGAAGGGGACCCAGGCGATGATCACCGCGAGGAAGGTCAGCGCGCCGGCGAGCGGGCCGGGCAGCTTCGGCCACGCGAGCTTCTTGCGCAGCCAGTGCCAGCCGTGGTTGGCGCAGAGGTAGAGGCCGTGGAGGAGGCCCCACAGCGCGAAGGTCCAGCCGGCACCGTGCCACAGGCCGCCGAGCAGCATGGTGATCAGCAGGTTGGCGTAGCGGCGCGAGGGCCCCTTGCGGTTGCCGCCAAGCGGGAAGTAGAGGTAGTCGCGGAGGAAGCGCGAAAGGGTGATGTGCCAGCGCCGCCAGAACTCGATGATCGAGGTGGCCTTGTAGGGGGAATGGAAATTCAGCGGCAGCAGGATCCCGAACATCCGGGCCGTGCCGAGGGCCATGTCGGAGTAGCCGGAGAAGTCGAAGTAGATCTGCAAGGTGTAGGCCAGGGTGCCGGCCCAGGCTTCCAGCATCGAAAGGTCGCGGGTGCCGGCCGCGGCGAGGCCGAAGATCGGGGTGGCGGTGCGGGCGAGGTAGTCGGCCATCACCACCTTCTTGAACAGGCCGATGGCGAGGAAGCCGGAGCCGACCGCCAGGTCGATCGCCCGCAGCCCGCGGCCGCGCCCGCCCTGCCGCTGGAACTGCGGCAGCATCTCCTTGTGGTGGACGATGGGTCCGGCGATCAGCTGGGGGAAGAAGGTGACGAAGAGCAGGTAGTCGGTGAAGTGGTACTCCTCGGTTTCGCCGCGCCAGGCATCGACGAGGTAGGCGATCTGCTGGAAGGTGAAGAAGGAGAGCCCGAGCGGCAGCACGATGTCCGGCAGGGCCATGTCGGCGCCGCTGAGCGAGACGTAGGTCTTGGCGAAGAGACCGGCGTACTTGTAGTAGCCTAACAGCAGGAGGTTGGCCGCGACCGCGGTGAAGAGCATCGCCTTCCCGGTCCGGCGGCCGCGGTGTCGCGAGACGAAGCCGCCGAAGAAGAAGTTGGCGGTGCAGGAGCCGGCGAAAAGCAGGACGTAGAAGGGCGTCCACGGCTCCGATGGGTCGGGATTCCACCAGCCGTAGTAGATCAGGCTGCTGACGACCAGCCAGCCGATGGCGACGCGGAAGGGGGCGGCTCGCAGCAGGTGGAAGCCGATCAGCGCGATCGGCAGGAAGACCAGGAGGAAGACGTAGGAATTGAACAGCATGCGCGATCAGGGTTCCGCGGCGGCCTGCCGGATCAGGTCTTCCTTCCATTCGACATCCCCGCGCTGCGGGCCGGCGAGGTAGCGGGCGTAGCCTTGTTTGACGCTTTCCAGGTGCTGCTCGAAATTTTCCGGGGTGATCCGGGTGCCGTAGGTGTCGCCGCCTGCAAGCGGTGAGGGCCAGCCCATCACGCGGGACTGGATCAGGTTGCCCATCTCGATGCTGTAGTGGCCGAGGTCGTTCCAATGGGTCATCCGGGCCTCCTCGCTGCGGGGGATCGGCTCGCTGTTGAGCTCGTGGTAGTCGCAGAAATCCCAGACTTCGATCGGCGGGCCTTGCAGCGGGAGGGCGTTGACCCGGCTGGCGATGTCGAGCACCGCGCGGCGCTCGCTTTCAAAGAGGGCCGGCGGGGTGGCGGCATCGGCCGCGCGGGCGTGCATCAGCGCGTGGGTCGGGTGGATGAAGGCGATGAAGCGGATGCCCTGCTCGCGGCTGGCGCGCATGACGCCTTCCAGCAATTGGACTTTTTCCGCGTTGAGGTCGTTGCCAGTGCGGCCCTTGTCGGGCAGGTCGTAGGCGGCCTCGCCGACGATGCGGTCGCGGATGAAGAACAACTGGCTCTTCTGGCCCTTCTTCTTCGGCCGGGCGCGCAGCCCTTTCGGGGTGTATTGGGTGGTCTCCCCGGCGGCGGCGCGTTTCAGGGTGGAGAACGAGGCCTCCAGGGTCGAAATGCCGAAGAGGTAGCGCAGCTCGCGGTTGAGCGCGTCCTGGTTGGTCGCCAGCGGGGAGGAATGGAAATCGCCCATCGGCCGGGTGTCGACGTCGGAGCTGAGGTCGCCGGGGTCGATCCCGAACAGGACCACCTCGACCGTCCGCTCGCCGATCAGGTAGCGGAGGATCGCCTCGCTTTCGTAGAAAAAGCCGCCGCTGCAGCCGAGGTTGACCACGTCATCGCGGTTCCAGCCGGCGAATTCCGGATCGAGGGCGTTGGCGACGCGGGAGGAGCCGATGAAGGCGGCGCCGATGGTCTCGTTCGAGCGGACGATCCCGGCCTTGCCGGTGCGGATCTGCGACGAGATGTCGCGGTAGGGGTCCAGCGACTCGGCGGACCACGGGGTCGGGGTCACGCGCCACGGGTTGACCGTGGTGTTGAGGATCACGGCGGCAAGCAGGGTCAGACCGATGCAGCCGAACAGGGCGGTGACGTAGCCGCGCGGCGCCGACATGGGAGGGGTATGCGCCATGCCTCGCGAGGGTGTCAAACGTCTTCCATCATCAGGAACCGTCCTTGACCGGGGGCGCCGGGATCGGGGAGGCTGGCGACGCCTTATTCCATGATCTCCCTTCAAAAACGCTTCCTCTTCGTCCACATCCCGAAGACCGCGGGCAACTCGATCCAGAACATCCTGCGGGACTACTCCGAGGACCGGATCGTCGCCAGCGGCGGGCAGGACGGGGTGGAGCGCTTCGAGGTGCGGTCGGACGGGCGGGAGCTGGTGAAGCATTCGACACTGGCCGAATACTACCGCGAGCTGGGTAAGGAGACCGCCGACGGGCTGTTCAAGTTCGCCTGCGTCCGCAACCCGTGGGACCGGATGATCTCGTTCTGGTTCTCGCCGCACCGCCGCGAGGCGAAGTGGGACCCGAAGAAGTTCCGCAAGTTCGTCGAGAAGGAGGTCCGGCCGCTGCGCGATTACTTCGCGCTGCCGACCGATGCCGGCAAACCGTCCTTCGGCAATGTCGATTTCATCATCCGCTACGAGCATCTGAACGACGACTTCCGCACCGTCTGCGAGAAGCTCGGGATCCCGCCGGTGGAGCTGCCGGTGCGCAACCGCTCCGAGCGGGGCAGCGCGGCGGAGTACTACGATGAAATGCTGGGCGATTTCATCGCGGAGACCTTCGCCGACGAGATCGACTACTTCGGCTACCAACGGCCATGACGCGCCCGGTTTTCCTGCTGTCCCTGCCGCGCGCCGGCTCGACGCTGCTCCAGCGGCTGCTGCTGACGAGCGGGAAATGCGCGACGCTGGGCGAACCGAGCTTGCTGCTGCGCTTCCTCGGCGAGGGGCCGGCGATGACGCGCAAGGCGACTTATTGGGAATCGCTGGTCGAGACCGCGACCGCCGACATGCGCCAGGCCTGGGGCGGCTATGACGAGGCCTACCGGAAGGGCGTGCGCGACTTGATGCAGGGGATCTACGACGGGCTGGCGGACGGCAAGGAGTGGTTCATCGACAAGACGCCGCGCTACACGCTGATCGCCGAGGAGATCCTGGCGACCTTCCCCGAGGCGAAGTTCATCGTGCTGTGGCGCCATCCGCTGGCGGTGGCGGCTTCGGTGTCGTCGACCTTCCGCAAGGGGCGCTGGTGTCCGGACGAGTTCGGGATCGACCTGCATGAAGGCCAGGCGCGCTTGCAGGAGTTTTGCCAGCGGCACGGCGGGCGGGTGTTCCAGATCAAGTACGAGGACCTGGTGACCGATCCGGCCGGCGAGCTGGGGCGGCTGGGGGATTACCTCGGCTGGGAGAACCTGCCCGCGGTGCTGGAGCAGGAGCTGGTGACTTCCACCGGCGGGACCCTGGGTGATCCGACCGGGGTGAAGCGCTACCGCAAGATCTCGCCGGCCAGTCGCGACGCGTGGAAGGCGGAGTTGTCGAATTGGTATCGGAGGGCGTGGGCCCGGAGTTATGTTTCGGGCGAGCGGGCGATGAAAATGAAGGAGCTCGGCTACGAACTGCCGGACGGGATCGCGCGGGGAGGGCGGCTGGGCTTGTTCGCGGGGCTGGCGGATTGGTTCACGGCCCGGCGGCGGATTCACCGGAGGTTGCGGAAACCGACGTGGTTGCCGCGCTTTGCCCGGAAGTTCCGGAAGGAGCGCGGGTATGAGGTGTCGTTCCGGTGAGGGGGTGACAGGGCGAGAAGCCGCGAGTTAATCAGTGAAGCCGGGCACCGGGGTAAGTAGTCCCGGCTTGAGCCGGACGAGTGGTTCCCATCGGCTCGCATTACCCTTTTGGGCATCATCGCACGTGCTGCGTCCGGCTGAAGCCGGGACTACTTACAACTTGGATTCCAGCCTTTTTGTAGAACTCGGGACGCACGAAGACTTCGACCCAGTCGGTGGGGGTTACCCTTGCCCGAGTCAAGGCACCGGCGTCGCGAGGCGGCCGAGGATGTCCTTCCTCACCCGCGGCGAGAAGGTCATCATGGGATGCAGCGGGCAGGGGATGCAGAGGTTTTCCGCGCGGTCCCACTGCGAGCTGGTGGACGGCAGGATGATCAGGTCGGCGGGGGTGCGGTAGGAGACGATGGGGATGTCGCCGAGGCGGTTTTCGGTCTTGGCGAGCTGTTGGAGGAACTCGCTGCCGGGGCGCATCTGGCGCGCGCCTTCGCCGTAGCAGAGGTGGGCGGTTTCGGTGCCGTGATGCGGCGAGGAGATGGTGAAGAAGGCATCGCAGCGCTTCGCCCCGCCGAGTTCCTGCAAGTAGTGGCGGCTGATCAGGCCGCCCATGCTGAAGCCGATCACCACCAGCCGTTCGTCCGGGCCGAAGCGGGCGTCGATCTCGCGCTTGAGCTGTGCGGCCATGACCGGCAGGCCGTCGCGGCCGTCGGCGGGCTTGAGCGAGGGGGTGAGGCATTCGATCCCGCGCTGTTCGAGGTCCTTGCGGAGGAAGCCGAAGCAGCGCCACTGGGTCTGGAAGATGCCGTGGACCAGCACCACGCGCTTCGCCGGGATCTTGCGGGTCTCGCCGCCATGGGACAGCGAGGCCATGGCGAGGGTGGAGAGGAGGACGCGCTTGAGCATGCGACGATGCAACCACGGCCCGGGCGGCCGTGGAAGATACAATTTTTTGAGTCAACCATCGAGCAAAGCGTCGATCCGCTGCATCTCGGTGACCTGCCATTTCATCGCGCCGACCTGTTCGGTGGCGACATTGATTTCGAGCACTGAGGCACCGAGGGTGATGTGGGCGAGCTGGTTGCGGGTGGCTTCGGCATTGCGCGCGAGGTCTTCCAGCTGGGTGGTGACGCCGGCGATCCGTTCGCGGAGGACCTCCGGCTTGACCTTGGAACGGGCGAGCAGGGTGAGCTTGTGGCACAGCGGCCAGAGGGAGGAAAGCGACTCGTCGGTGCGGCGGGCGAGTTCGGCGCGGAGTTCGGAGGGAATGTGCGGATTGGCGGGATCGGCGGCGGCTTGCTGGAGGGCGAGCAGCTCGCGGACGGCATCGAGCATGCGGGGTTTGAGGTCCTCGCCGGGGAAAGGGACCTTGAAGCGGAGCGTGCTGATCAACTGGTCGTGGTCGCCGCTTTCCTGGAGGAGCTGGAGGGCGGCGGCGTAGTTGTTTTCGTCCATCGCGGTCTGGGCCTGGCCGGATTTGGAGAGCAGGCGGTAGCCGGCCCAGGCGGCGAGGCCGGCCAGGGCGAGCACCCCGACGAAGGCCAGCGAGATGCGCCAGAAGTAGACGGCGGCGATCAGCAGGGCGAGGCCGAGGAGCCAGGAGAGGGGGCTGGAGGATTTATCCGCCATGGTGGTGGGGAGGATCGGTGACACGGGGGGAGACGCCAAGGGGAATTCTCGGATGGAACGAACCGCGGAGTCGCAAAGGTCGCAAAGGTCGCGGAGAGAGCGGGGAGGTCGTGATCGGTGATTGGGGATCGGGGAGGGGGGAATTGGGAGATTAGGGATTTGGGATTTGAGGGACGCCCCGCGGCGTCCGGCTATCCCGGAGGGATCTCAGCCAATAGCCGGTGGTCGAGCGCCGCGAACACCACCGGATGCGCTTTCCCGCGCTGAGGCGCTCACAGTAAAGGCGGCGTATCCTTCCTGCCATTTGAAATCCCGGTTTCGCGATCGTTCTGCGATCCATTTGGAAGAGGATCGTTTCAGCTCGCGCATGAAGTCCGAGAGGCAGTGGGTGGCGTTCAGCGAGACCAGCAGGTGGACATGGTCGGCAACACCGCCGACGCCTTGGGGGATGCCTCCAAGTCCGCGGACGGTGCCGCCGAGGTATTCGTGGAGTTCGTCGCGCAGGTCATCGTGGATCAAGGGGGCGCGATGTTTTGTGGCGAAGATCAGGTGATAGTACAGGCATGTGTGGGTGGAAGGCACGGAATCGCACCTAACATGAGGGGGGATTGAGGGGAATCACGAAGTCGCCCGTTCTTCCCGCCCGGCTGGAACCCCGTCCGGGGTTCCGGATCCGCGTGCCGTGGATCCGGTGGTGTTCGCTGCGCTCGACCACCGGCTATTGGCTGGAATCCCTCCGGGATAGGAGGAATCACCATTTGCCATCTGCCATCTGCCATCTGCCATCTGCCATCTGCCATCTGCCATCTGCCATCTGCCATCTGCCATCTAGCCGCCCGGCCTCACGACAGAGCGAGCGGGCCGCCGCTGCAGAAGTCCTGCTGGCCGAAGACCGGGATATGGTGGCCGAAGGCGTGGGCGATGGAGAGCCAGAGACGGTTGTGGGGGACGTTGTCGAACTGCATCGCCTGGCCGGTCTTGAAGCCGAGTCCGCCGCCGAGAAGAACGAAGGGGATGTCGTCGAGCGTGTGGCTGTTGCCTTTGCCGAGCTCGTTGGTCCAGACGATGGTGGTGTGGTCGAGCATGGTGCCCTGACCGCCGGGCTCGGGGATGCTTTCGAGTTTCTTGGCGAGATAAGCGAGCTGTTCGCAGAGCCAGATATTGATCTTCACCAGCTTCTCCTGGGCGTCGGCGTTGTTGTCGGGCTCGTGGGAGAGGTGGTGGTGGTCCTCGTGGATGTCGAGCCAGCGCATGCGGGCCTGGCCGACGCTGTTGGTGTATTGGAGCGAGGCGACGCGGGCCATGCCGTTGGCCATCGCGTTGACGAGGAGGTCGGCCTGCATGTGGCTGATCTTCGGGATGCCGTCGTTGTCGAGGGCGACGCCGGGCTCCAGCGCCGGGGGCGGGAAGAGCAGGTTGGCGGTGCCGGGGCTTTGCAGGTCCTTCTCCATCTCGCGGACGAAGGTGGCGTGCTGGTCGAGCAGGTCCTTCTCGGTGGGATCGACATGGGCGGCGATGGTGCGGAGGTCGTCGCGCACTTCATCGAGCACGCTGCCGACGTTCTCGCGGTCCTTCATGCTGCCATAGAGCTTCTCGAACAGCGCGTAGGGATCGCTGGCCGGGGCGAGCGGCTGGTTGGGGCCGGCGTAGTTCTCGCGGGTCCACGGGTCGGCGCGGTTGGGGACGGCGACGCCGAGTTCGAGCGAGCCGAAGCGGGTGGCGGTTTCCGGGCGGGCCTGGAGGAAATTCTTGATCTCCTGGTCGATCGAGATGTTGCGGGCCCAGCCGGCGGGCATCCCGCCGCCGCCCTGGATGTTGCCGGGGAGCAGCTGGTTGGCGGTGAGCAGACAACTCATGCCGCGCATGTGGTTGTCGCCGTCACCGCCGACCTTGTTGCAGACGCCCTTGAGGGTCATCAGGCGGTTTTTGAAGGGTTCGAGCGGGGCGAGGATGCGCTTGAGCTTGAAGTCCGGCCCGGTCTGGTCGGGCCAGAATTCGGGCGGGATGGTGCCGTTCGGGGTAAAGAGGAAGATGATCCGCCGGGTTTTCGCGCCGGGAGCGTCCTGGGCGAGCGAGGGGAGCGATGGCAGGAAGGGCAGCGCGGCGGTGGAAAGGCCGAGCTGGCGGAGGAAGGAGCGGCGTGTGGTGAGGTTCATGGCGAGTTTTGGAGCTGGTGCGGTCCGCCCTGAAGAAGGCATCTCGAGAGATTCGATTGATGATTGCCGATTGCCGATTGTTGATTGTTGATTGTTGATTGTTGATTGTTGATTGTTGATTGTTGAACGGGTGATTTGAGGGTCAGCGGGCTTTTCTTCAGATCAACAATCAAAAATCATCAATCATCAATCGTCAATCAAAGGGGATTCTCGATTGATGAGCAGTGTGTTGGTGGACCATGCTAGCGGCTGGCCTGGTCGGGGGCGGGGAGGCCCTGGAGGGCGGTGAGGGTGGTGATGTCGACGAAAAGCTGGCGGACGTGGTGGCCGGAGGCGGTGAAGGATGATTCGAGTTTCACGAGCGAATCGTGGCCGTAGACGACGGGATTCTGCTTGATCGCGTATTGGAGGAGCTGGCGGATGAAGCCGCGGCGCGCGCCGGCCGACTGGACGGCGTGGCTCGCGAGGTCGCGCGGGCCGCGGAGCCGGACCAGTTCGCCTTCGAGGGAGTTGTAGTCGGCCTCCGGGTTGATCGGTTTGTCATCCTCGGTGGTGCGGAAGCGGCCGACGGTGTCGAAGTTTTCCAGCGAGAAGCCGAGCGGGTTGATGGTCTCGTGGCAGGTCATGCAGGTCGCGTCGCGGGTCATTTCGGCGACCTTCTCGCGCATCGTCATCTTCGGATCGAACTTGTGGTTTTCGAAGGCGATCGCCTGTGGCGGCGGCTTGAGGATACCGCCGAGGACGTTGCGGGTGATGAACACGCCGCGGTGGATCGGCGAGGTGCTGTCGGGGTGGGCGAGGCGGGCGAGCAGGTAGGGATGGGTGAGCACGCCGGCGCGCTGGGCGGGGTCGAACTTCACCGGCTGGAAGCCGCCGCCTTCGGGGACGGGGACGCCGTAGAATTGGGCGAGGCGGTCGTTGAAGAGCAGGTAGTCGGCTTCCAAGAGCTGCCGGTAATCGGATTTCTCGCTCCACACGACCTGCTCGACGAAGCGCTCCAGCGAGCGGCGGAGGTCGGCGACGACGGCGGCGTCGAAACCGGGGAAGCGGGCGGCGTCCTTGCGCAGCAGGTCGCTTTCGGCATCGAGCTTCAGCCAGAGTTGGAAGAATTCGTTGAGCTTCGCCTTGGCCCGCGGGTTGGCGACCAGCCGCAGGGCCTGGGCTTTCACCTGCTCCGGAGTGCGGAGCTGGCCGGCCTTCGCGGCGTCCAACAGGGGCGGGTCGGGCAGCGAATCCCAAGCGCCGAGGGCGAGCCGGGCGGCCACGGTGAAGTCGTCCTTCTCCTTGCCGAGTTCGGGGTAGAGGAAGCGCGGCGACTTGACGATGAGGATGACGGCGCGCTTCACCGCCTGCTCCGGCGGGGTGCCGTCGGCGAAGGGGCGCTCGACGTAAAGCTGGCGCTGCTCGTCACTGAGGGGGCGGCGGAAGGCGCGCTCGGCGAAGGTGGCGATGAAGCCCTTCAGCTTGTTCACGCGGTCGGGATCGTCGTCCTTCACGCCGCTGAGGTCGGGCAGGAGTCCGACGACCTGATTGGCGACCTCGATCGCCGCGGTGGTGGTGGCCTCGTGCCAGTCCTTGGAAATCCCGGTGCCGCGCTCGTAGCCCTCGCTGGCATCGTCGGCGGGAAAGGCGGTGGCGACGACGGCGACCTGGGCGGCCCAAGCGGGGGAGAGATACGGCGCGGCGAGGATTTCCCACTCGCCGTGGGGCGGTTTCCACTCGAGCCGGACCGAGCCGAGCTTCTCCTTGAACTTGAAGTAATCGAGCCGGAAGGGGTAGGCGCGGCCGCCGAGCAGGAAGACCCGCGCCTTGGCCTCGCGGACCTCCGCGCCGGAGCTGACCCAATCGTCGATCAGCGCGACCTGGCGTTTGGCGCCGCTGTCGTCGCGCTGGTTGCCGTCGCCGCCCTGCGCCTGGCCGTTGAGGTAGAGGCGGACGCCGTTCGGGGTGACGGTCTTGAATTCGTACCAGCCGGTGGCGGGCGCGACCAGCGAGCCGTCCCAGGCGATCGAGAACTGGTCGGTCTTCATGCCCTCGGCGGGCGGGCCCTCGCCGAAGTCGAAGGCCAGCACGCGGTCCTCGCGTTCGAGCGCCTTGCGGGACTTCTTGTTCATCCCGTCGGAGTCGAAGTATTCGGCCTTCAGGCCCTTGCCCTCGCCGGGCGGGGTGAACTTGCCGAAGCTGCCAATCAGGTCGGCCACCGACTCGCGGAACTGGCGGTTGGTCAGGCGGGCGAAGGCGGGCTTCGGCGTGGGCGTGGTTTTCGCGCGGGCTTCGGCGGAATAGAACGCGCCGTAGATGTATTCGGCGACGCGCTGGGATTCCTCGGCGTTGAGCAGGTCCGGATCGTCCTCCGGCATCTTGCGGTCGATGTAGCGGGACAGTGACGGCAGCGCGCGCTCGCCGTGGAGCGGCTCGTCGACCTCGTCCGGATCGCCTTCGCCGTTCTTGCCGTGGCAGGAGGCGCAGTGCTGCGCGTAAATCGCCTCACCGCTGGCCGGCGCGTCCTGGGCGGGCAGAATGCCCGTCAGGCCGAGGCCGAGGAAGAAGTGGATGGGAAAGCGCGGCATGGTCGATGGCGGATACGTTCCGGAACCCTTGATGTTTCGGGGAAAATGCCCGTGGAAGGATGGCACGGCCCGGGAATTCCGCAGCCGGGATTTTTCGGCTGTCCGGCAGGTCCTTCCCGCCCGTTCATCGACCGCCACGAGGGGCTCATCTTCCGTGATCCCGGCCGGCATTGAACGAACAAGCCCCGCTGGAACCCCGTCCGGGGTTCATCCATGCCCAATCCTTTCCCGGGGGTGTTCGCTGCGCTCGACCCCCGGCTACTGGCTTGATCCCCTCCGGGGATTCAGGCACCTGGGTCCGATCTTTATAGGCATTGGGCTGAAGCCGGGACTACTTGCCACTGGGTTCGGTGCGGGTGGGGTCGAGCGGCTTCAAAGCCACCGCCGCGCCGACCGGGGTGCCGTGGGCGTGGGAGCGGGAGCGGTCGGGCAACTGGCCGCCGACGAGGCGGTCGCCGTGGAAGAGCAGAACGGTGTTTTCCCCGGCTTCGAAGCGGCGGGCGGGGGTGAAGTCGGCGGTGTGGAGGGCACCCTTGCTGAGCCGGACTTCGTCGATCCAGCCGGTGAAGGCGCGGCTCGGGCGGCCGTCGCGGTCGGGATCGGCGCCGAGGTAGAGCGGGAGTTGGTTGCGGGTCCGCAGGCCGGCGGCGGGGGTGGTACCGGCGGGCTTGCCATCGAGGTAAAGCGTCACCGCCTGGCCATCGAAGACGCCGGCGAGATGGGTCCAGGTGCCGGGCTTCAGGTGCGGCCCGGATTGCACGCTGGCGTAGCGGTCGCCGAGGTGGACGAGGAAGGTGACCTGGCTGCCGTTGGCGTGGAAGCCGAACTCCGAGCCTTCGGTCTTGGCGACGATCCCGGCGGTTTCTTGCAAGGCGTCCGGCATGACCCAGGTCTCCAGCGTGAAGGGACCGTCGGGCAGGTCGAAGTCGGCGGACTCGACTTTCACGCCGGACGCGCGGTCGGTCACGTGGAGGGCGACCGGCGGGTCGGCGGCGACGAAGGCGTCCTCGGCCAGCGGGCCGAGGTCGAGCTGCATCGGCAATTTGCGCTCGGGCAAGGTGGTGCGCGCGCTTTCCTCGAGGTAGTCGGTATCCATCGAGAAGACCGGCACGCGGAAGTCGGCGTCGTAGATGCCGCCGTTGCGGGCGACGGCGAAGGTCATGGTCTGCTCGGTGCCGGGTTGGACGACGGCGTGCTGGTGGTCGGGCGTGATCGTCCAACCCTTGGCGCGGGCGACCGACAGGGTGATTTCGAGCGGCCGGGTGGAGGGGTTGGCAAGCTTCAGTTCGTAGGTGCCGGAGCCCTTGCCGGCGGGATCGAGCGCGAACGGTGCGGCCGGCCGCGGGGTCATGCTCTGGGCGAGGCCGAGGTCCTTGTGGCGGTCGGGCGTGAAGAGCTTGGGATCGATCGCGCTGCCGACCGGCAGGACGCCGACCTTGATGCCGTCGGGGCGGACGGTGACCACGTTGAAATGATGCAGGTAGCCGAGGCGCGGGTAGTCGCCGGGGAGGTGGCCGCCGGTGGCGGCGAGGGCGAAGTATTCGATGCCGTCCTTCACGCCGTCGTAGCGCAGGCGGTGGATGTGGCCGGCGAAGCAGGCGCTGACGTTGCGGTTGGCGACGAGCAGCTGGTGGACCTTGTCCCAGTTGTTGCCGGGGTAGATGTCGGAGGCCCAGCGCGGGTGGTGCATGAAGACGAAGACGTGCTGGAGCGACTTCATTTCATCGAGCGACTTCTTCAGCCAGGCGAGCTGGGACTCGCTGAACTTCTGCTGGGCGGGATCGCTGAAGTTGCGCGGCTTGGCGGGGTTTTCCGGATCGCCCTCGTCGGAGAACAGCACGAGGAAGCCGCACTTCTTGTGCTCGAACCAGTACCACAGCGGCCCGAAGTGCTTTTCGTAGGCCTGCTCGTGTTCGAGCGGCGGGCGGCCCTCGCCGCGCCAGTAGATGTCGTGATTGCCGGCGACCGGGAACCACGGCATGCGCAGGTTCTTCATGGTGCCGCGGTATTCGTTCATCTGGACCTGCCAGGGGTCGGGGGCGTTGTAGCCCTGGATCAGGTCGCCGACGGTCATCACGAGATCGGGGTCGAGCAGGTTGGTGTCGGTGACCGCCTGGGCCAGCACCTTGACGCCCTCCGGCGGGCCGCCGGTGCGGTCGCCGAAGATGATGAAGTGGAAGGCGTCCTCGCTCTTCGGCAGGGGGAGCAGGACGGGATTCGGGCGGTCGGTGCGGATTTCCGGCGGGTGGGCGGCGGCGATGCCCGGGGCGAGGACGGCGAGGAGGAAAAGAAGGCGGGTCATGGTGGCGGAGAGGAGGCTACGGGACGGGCCGGGAGTTTTCATCGGCGATGGCGTGTCGCTTTTGGAACAGTGGGCTGGGCGCGGGGTGCCTGCCGCCTGCCTGTTTGGCGGGCCCGGAACGGCTTGCGGCGAGACGCCGCGGCCACGGTTAGCGCCGGGCGCGGGGTTTGGGATCGCCGGAGCCTTCGCGGCCGAAGAGCAGGGAGTTGGGCTTTTCCTCGATCGTGTCGGAAAGCACCTTGAACGAGCGGAGGGCGGAGCGCAGCTCGTCGAGGGTGCGGCTGAGGTCGCCCTGGACGGCCCCGTCGGGGCCGAGGCTGGCGACGCTGCTGCGGACGTCCTTCAGGGTGGCGTCGAGCTGGGCGGTGATGTTCTGGGTGTTCTCGCTGGCGAGCAGTTTTTTGGCTTCGGCGAGCATCGCCTCGGCCTCTTCGAGGGTGCCGCGGACGTCCTTGACGGTCACGGTGATCTCGTCGGCGGCGTTGCCGAACTTGGTCAGGGTGCTTTCGAGCGGCAGCGCCTCGAGCTTGGCGAGGATGGCGTTCACCTTGTCCTGGAGCAGGGCGAGGCCGGAGGATTCGGTCGGGATGACATCGAAGTCGCCGAGGCGGCCGAGTTCGGCCGGGGCGGCGGTCGGGACGAAGTCGAGGTCGATGAAGAGCGCGCCGGTGAGCAGCGAGCCGGTGCTGAGTTTGGCCCGCAGGCCGCGGCGGACGGACTCGGCGAGGATCTGGCCCTCGTCCTTGATGTCTTCCACCGCGCTGCTGAGGGTTGCGGTGTCGATCTCGAGCAGGACCGGGACGCGGGAGTCGCCGACCGGGGAATGGTCGAAGCTGATCTCGACGACCCGGCCGAGCGGGATCCCGCGGAATTCGACCGGGGCGCCGGGGGAAAGGCCGCGGACCGACTGGTCGAAGAAAACCAGGCAGCGGTGGTCGGGCGTGAAGACGGACCGTTCCGCGGCGTCCTGGTCGGGAAACAGCGTGAAAACCGCGCCGTCGACCGCCGGAATGCCCGCGCTGCCGCCTTTCGGGACCCAGAACGAGGCCCCTCCGGTGACCATCGCTTGGAACGACGGCGTGCTGAGCTTGAAGCCGTCCGCCCCGGCGGTGACATCGATGCCGCTGGTGTTCCAGAAGCAGGTGCCGGTGCGGACCAGCTCGGCGTGTTCCTCCTCGATGAAGACGTCGAAGCGGATCTTGCGCTGGCCGGGGTCGAGGGTGCGGCGTTCGACCCGGCCGACTTCGAAGCCGCGATAGTAGATCGGCGAACCGGCGGACAGCGAGCCGGCGTCCTCGGCCACCAGGGTGAGGCGCAGGCCGGGGACGTTGGAGCTGGTGACGGGCGGCTCCTCGAGGCCTTCGAAGTGGCTGGAGAGGCCGGATGATTCCTCGCCCGGTTCGAGTTCGATGTAGGAACCGGTGATCAGGGTGCCGAGGCCGGAGATGGCGGAAGTGGAGACGCGCGGCCGGACGACCCAGAAGCGGCTGTCGCGGCGCAGCAGGTGTTCGGATTTGGGATCGATGCGGACCGACGCCATCACCGAGCGGAGGTCGTCGGAGAGTTCGATGCTTTCGACGAAGCCGACGCGCACCGAGCGGCAGCGGCTGTCGGTGCGGCCGGCC